>CAKTZA010000065.1 GCA_934635045.1 uncultured Kiritimatiellota bacterium
CTGTCTGTCTGTCTGTCTGTCTGTCTGTCTGTCTGTCTGTCTGTCTGTCTGTCTGTCTGTCTGTCTGTCTGTCTGTGAGCATTGTCACATGCCCACCAACGCTTGTCAAGAGGGAATTTTCAAAATAATCACTCGGTATCGCGTCCGTGTACGGGACTTCCAGCGCGGGATAATTGTCATACATCCGATAGCCGACGCCCTTGATCTCTTTGTGCTTCGAGTACTTTACGTTGTCGCGAAGCGTCAGGAGGTTGATCGGCTTGTGCCGTCGTCCATGTTCCATGTTCGTGAACCATCGAACGCCCTTGACCCGAATGAATTTTCTCCCGGACTCATCAACCCCACAAGTGGCCGCGTTCAGTTCGTAGAAATCGGGAACTCCAAACTGGCGATCTCCGCTATGGATGCTCTCGCCGAGCCACATCCTGTTTTTCATGATGAGCGGGAAGACCTCCTTGTAGGTGATGGCATTCATGTTCCCGATGACGGCGAACTTCTTGTCCGCCTCGACGATCCAGGCCAGGAACTCGCGGAAAAGCGAGAACGGCGGATTCGTCACGATGATATCCGCCTCGTCCCGCAAGGCCTTCACCTCGTCGGAGCGGAAGTCCCCGTCGCCGTTCAGGTAGTCCCATTTCAGGTCGGCGAGGTCGATGCGCCCGCTGCGGTTCGTGTCCTCGTCAAGGACGAATATCTTTCCGCGCTTGCGTTCTTTCTTCTTGTCGAACTTCGGCGAAGCGCGGATCGCTTCGGCAGTCAGGCTCTCGAAGCCCGGCAGGTAGGCGATCGAGATTTTCTTCGCGTCAAAGGCATAGCTCGTCGAAATGAGTTTCTTGAGGCCTATGCGCTCGAAATTCTCGGCGAAGTACCGCGTAAAGTTGCTCCACTCTGGGTCGTCGCACGGGAGCAGCACAGTCTTTCCGCGAAAGGCATCAGCGTCATAGTCAAGATACGCCTCCATTTCCCGCGCAATGTCGGCGTATTGCGTGTAGAACTCATCCTTTTTTGCTTTCTTCGCGGCGCTCAGGTTTGCATTGGCCATCGTCGTCTCCTTGCCACGCATTATACCAAAAACCGTGCGGAGCCTGTTCCCCATACCGTCTTCCAACACAGAGTGGTCTACGACCGAGCGATTTGAGGCGTCTGGGAGATGCGCTTCGCGCGATCCGGTCATCTCGTTCGCACAGTGGGAAATGCAAAAACTTCGCGGCATTGATCACTCGTAAATACCACCGCATTTATATAAATGCGGTGGTTGTTCTAATGCTCAAAGATGCAAAACGGCTGAACATCAACACGGCGAATGGTCTGCGAGATGGGCGAAATAACAAATCGCGTGATGACAGAAGTTTCTTGTATCCACATTTTTCACCGCCGACAGTAGACGTTAATGCGACCAGCTAAATTTGTCACACAATGTGTGACAATTCGTCGCATTCGCTACTTCTCATGTCCGCGCTTCCGAGTAGATGTGCGCGAGGTCGTCGATCAGGCGCGGCCAGGCGTAGGCGCGGGCCGACCCGGACGGCGACGGCCAGCCGACCTACGCCGAATACCTCTGCGGCACGGACCCGACGGACGGCCGCGACTTCCTGCGGGCCTTCATCCACCTGGAGGGGGGCGAGCCGGTCATCTCGTGGAGCAAGACGAACGCCCTCGCGCACTACACCGTCCTCGGCGTCACGAACCTGAACGAGCGGACGTGGACGGAGACGAACGCGGCCAACCGCGCGGGGATGCGCTTCTTCCGCGTGCGCGCGACGCCGCGCGATTAGGGGCCTTTCAGGTCGGCGGGAACGGCGGACGAGGGGCGCGAGACGCGCAGGCGGTAGAAGCGCGCCGGCTCGGCCGCGTCGCGCGCGTGGCGGAAGCGGACCCGGCCGTCCGCCGTCGTCTCCGGCGCGGCGTCGAGAACCTGCCAGCCCGCGTCCGGCGCGCCGAGGTCCGTCGTCGAGATCAGCTCGTAGGTGAAGCCGCTTTCCCGCCTGGCGCGGCCCACCAGTTCCACGGCCGCCCCCGACACGTCCACCGAGCCGATCTCGGCATGCTCCGGCGCCGGATCGGGGTCTGTCCCCGGCGTCAGGCGCGGGAAGGACGGATTCCCGTCCCTGTCGACGAGATACTTGTCGTCAACGCTCAGGAACGTGACGTCCTCCGGCTCGATGATCTGCTGATTCCATGAGTTTTCTTCCGCGTTGTAGATGCCGCGCTCGAAGAAGAGCGAGCCGCCGTTGTAGGAGGAGTACACGGCCTTGAAGTAATGCAGCTTCTGTTCAGGTCTGTCCGTGTTGTCCGGGAACGGGTCCGTCGCATAGATGTGCGTGATCTTCTTCGTCTCCGTGTCGTAGCCGACGCCGTAGAGCGTCCAGGCATGGTTGCGGCTGGCGATCGAGGCGATGCACGTGCCGTTGGTGAAGCCGCCGAGAATGGCCGTCTCGACCTTCGCGTCGATGGAGTCATAGCAGGGGCTGACATAGAGAACCGTGCGGTTCTCGGAGTCCAGAGGCAGCACGTAGTCATAGGTTCCCGGACGCGGAAGCGCAACGGTCTTGACCGTGTTCGTCATCACCCACTCGATTGCCTTCCACACGTAGTCGCCGCCGTTGCCGAAATAGGGATTCGTGTCGTATTCCTGAATGAGCTCTTCGTTCGTCCAGATTTTCGTCATGGCCGAGGTATCGTACTTTTCCCTGATGCGGTCCTGCCACCAGACGAACATGTCCGTGGAACACCCGGCCCAGCAGCCGTTCCGGAACTGGAAGGTGTTGTACCAGCCGCTCGTCTCGCTCACGCCGGGCGCCCAGTACTCGATGATCTCGGCGCGCAGCGTTCCGCCCGCCAGGGCCGCCGCCAACAGCAGCAGAAGCCGCCCGCCGCGCAGCGGGCGCGCTTCCCCTCGGCGACGGCGCGCGCGCGACCCGCCGGCCTGGTGACGAGCAGGGGCTGTCCTGGTCTTTGTGAGCTGCATGGCCTCTTCTCCTTTCGACGCGGGCATTATGCCAAATTTTCGCCCGTGGCGCAAGGGGGGCGGGCGGCGGACGCCTACTTGGCCGACGCTGTCGGGAGGGCCCCCATTTCCGTCAGCTGGGCCGCCGCGTTGAGGAAATGCGCCGTCAGCCAGAAGACCGTCCACCCCTCCGCATAGCCGCCGCGCATCCTCCGCACGTCGCCCATCTCCCCCTGCTGGGCGAAGTTCGTCTGCTGGACCTGCTCGCCCAGCTCGCCGGACGCGCGCGTGAGCTGGAAGCAGCTGCGGAACATGACGCGCGCGAGCTTCACGAGCCGCTCGTCCTTCAGGTAGCGGCCCATCCAGGCGATCTCCGGCACGGTCAGGACGCCAAAGGCGTCGAGGTGCTGGTTCTGCGCCGAGACGACCGTCCAGCCCGTCGAGCGGAAGGCATGGTCGCTGAGGCGTCCCGGCGGATACGTCGCGTCCCAGACCATCGTGTAGGTGAGCATCTGGTTCATGGCGTGCCGCGCGAGGCGCGCGTACCGTCGCTCCGCCGCGGCGTCGCCGTCCGCGACGGCCCGGCGCAGCAGCGCGACGTAGCCCTGGAACGCGGCGTAGGCCCCTTCCTTGTCCTCGCAGGAGGCGTCGAGCGTGCCGCCCCAGTAGACGGCGTCGTATCCGACGTACCGCCGCGCGAAGACGGCGGCGACCTTCCGTGCCGCCGCAAGCCAGGCGGGACGCGCGAAAAGCGACGCGCCCTCGACGAGCGGCGCCACGAGAAAGCCGAAGCCCGTCGAGCGCGGCTCCGCCCAGTCCGCGCGCAGGACGTCGCGCGCGACGCCGTCCAGAGACGTCGCGGCGAACGCGCGCCAGGCGCGGGCGTCAAGGCGGCCGCCCGACTTCTCGGCGAAGCGGATCGCCCTGACGAGCGAGCGAAGGCCCTGCCCGCAGGAGACGGGGTCGCCGCCCCGGAGCGACCCGTCCGCGAGCGAGTACTCCACCGCGAAGAGCCCGTTCGACGGGCTGACGCGGGGCAGGAGCGTCCGGGAGAGGAAGTCGAGCGAGCGCTGCGCCTTCGTCCAGTCGTCCGGCGAGAGGTCCAGGACGGGCAGCGCGTACCCGCACGTCGCCGCGCAGCCGCACCAGCCGACGGTCAGCGCGCTCCGGCCGCTCGCCGCGTCGTACATGTCGAAGCCGCAGGCGCCGTCCGCCCGGCCGTCGCGCCAGCGCGTGAGCGCGTAGTCCCGCTTGCTGCGGACGATCTCGTCGAAGGGCGCGAAGCGCGAGGCGTCGTAGGGCCTGAAGAGGCCGAGCGAGACGTCCAGAGCCGCCTCGAAGCCGAAGCGCGCCGGCGAGGCCGTCCCCGTCTGGACCCAGAACGTCTTCTCGACGACCTGTCCGGGCAGAAGGGCCGTGTAGGCGTCCGGGTAGGCGAGCGCCGCGCCCTGCGTCCCCTTCACGACCGAGCGGCGCCCGTTGTAGCCGACGGGGCCGGAGAGCAGGAGGATGTCGGCGCCCGCGGCGTGCGCCTCGACGCCGACGCTCCACCAGAGGTCCTCCCGCACCGCGCCGCGGACCGGGGAGGGCAGGACGTGCAGCGCCGCGAACGCCCCCGTCCGCGCGTTCTCGAGAAGCGCGAACGGCATCGGCAGGCGGTGCTCCTCGAACTGGGCGAACTCGCCGGGACGCCCGGCGTAGACGGGCACGCGTCCGTCCGTCCGCCCGCGATTGGACGGGTTGCCGTACATCAGGACGCCGGGCAGGTACGGCCTCCAGTCGGCCGGCTCGCCGTCCACGCGGTAACGCACGGAGAGGACGGCCTTCTCCAGCGGCTCCGCCCCGGTCCACGTCCAGCGGCGCACGACCTTGACGAGGTCCGGCGACACGCGCGTCTCCGTGTCGCGGACCTCGAGCCCGGCGACGTCCGCGCGCCAGCCGGCGGTCCAGCCGTCCTTCCACCCGAGCCCCGTCTCGGCCGGCAGGAGCGCGCCGACCGCCGCCCGCGCGGCGGCGCACGCCAGGCAGGCGGCGCACGCGAAAGAGAAGCGCGTCATGTCAGCGGACAAGCAGCAAGAGCCCGCGGTCCCGGCGGAAGGACACGCCCCGGGCGGTCACGGAAAACGCCCAGCCGTCCGGCACGGCGCCCGAGACGACGTTCGGCGTTCCCGTCCCGCGCCCGTCCGACACGGCGAGGATGAGGTAGCGGCGGTCCGGATCTTCCGTCAGGCGGTTCAGGTCTCCGACCAGCGTGAGCGTCACCTCCGAATAGTCGATGTCGCCCGTCCATTCGAGGCGCTGGCCGGCGATCAGCTCGTCGGCCGTGATGACGAAGGACGGCGCCGCGTCGTCGATCGTGACCTTCGCGCCCGTCTCGGCAAGCGTGCCGCCGCCGACGCCGTAGACGACGCGCGAGAGATGCGTGAGCTTGTCGTTGAAATAGACCGTCGCGCCGTTCTTGAGCACGAGTTCGCTCCCGTCCGGGAGGGCTCCGTCCACGCCGAGGCGCACGGATCCGCCCGCGACGACCGTCGGCCCCGCGTACGTGCTGGCGGCCGCCAGGCGAAGCAGGCCGTCGCCGCGCTTCGTCAGCCCGCCCGTGCCGGCGTCGGACGTCGGCGTCACCGCCCAGCTGACGTCCGCCGCCGCGCCGCCGCCCGTGAGCGTGACGGTCGCCGACGTGTAGCCCCATCCCGGCGACGTCACCGTCACGCCCGTCACCGCGCCCGTCTCGAAGTCAAAGTCCGCGACGGCCGTCGCGCCCGTGCCGTCGCCCGTCACGATGACGCGCGGCGGCGCGAAGTAGCCGGCCAACGGCGCGCCCGGCACGGCGACCGGCCCGACAAGCCCCTTGCCCTCCGGCTTCACAAGCGGCGTCGAGAGCCAGATCTCCTGTCCGCCGCCGACATCAAAGGCCGCGCCGCCGGCAAACACCGTCGTGCGCGTCGGACAGGTCGCTCCCGCGCCCAGGACGTTGACCTGCGTACCCGTCGTGCGAACCGTCCCGCCGTTGAAGTTGACGTAGGCGGCGTTTCCGCCGGCCGTGCCGACGCGGCAGACCCTCGGCGTCTCAAGAACCGCGCCGTCGTTCAGGTTCAGCGTCGCGACGCCGCCGTCCCGCCCGGCCAGCGAGACCTCCTCGCGGACCGTCGCCTGCGCCCGCCCCACAAACGTCGCGCATCCCTCGCCGCCAACCGCCGCGCCGGCGCCCGGCGCGCAGACGGGCAGGGCCACCTTGGAGAGGAAGACGCCGCCGGCCTGGTAGAGGACGCCGACGCCGGCCTCGCCGACCGCCAGCCGCTCCGACTCGACCGTGACGGCGCCGCCCGTCTGGCGCAGGACGCCAAAGCCCGTCGCCGAGGCCCCGAGCTGCGTGTGGCCCTCCAGCTCCAGCGCGCCGGACGTCACGACGACCGCGGCCTGTCCGGCGCCGCCGAACGTGCCCATGTTGCCCGTGCATCCCGTGTTGCGGAGAACGCCGCCGCAGATGCGGACGAGCCCGCACTGACCTTCCGAAAGGCCGGCCATCACCTTGTTCGTCACGAGCGCCCCGTCCGCGACCTCAAGCGTGCCGCGCCCGTCCGCCGCGTGCGTGACGTCGACCTGCGGCGTGAGGCGGCCCTGCCGCGCCAGCCCGGCGATCGTCTTCCCGGCGAACGCAAGGCGCGCCGGCGCATCGGCCGTCCCGTTCAGGTAAAGGTCCGAGAGGCCGACGTTCACGAAGCCCAGGTCGCGCAAGACGAGCGAACCGGCGTCCACATAGGACGTGCCCAGCGTGTTTTCCGCCGTCGCCGGGCCGGCCGACGAGAGCGTGACCGAGCCGTCGGAGAGGATCCTGAAGCGCGGAGCCCCCGCAAGCGAGCTGACGAACCGCAAGTCGCCGCCCGTCGTGCCGATGCGCTGCACCGAGTAGTCTTCCCCGTTGAAGTCATGCGACAGCGTGCAGACCTCGCCCGCAGGGACGTTCACCTTGAAATGCGGACGCGCGCGGCCGAATGTCCGGAACGTGTCGACGTACGACCAGATCTCGTCCGCCGTCCAGCCGTCAGGACTGGCGTCGGCGCGCGGCTCGACGATCAGGCTGTCGCCGTTTGCGGTCGCCGCGAACTGCGGCGGCGTCGCCGTCAGGGACGGGACGGCCATCGGCGTCGCTAAGTAGACGGAACCCGCCGCAAGCGTCAGCGTCCCCGTGAAGGCGTTTGTCCCGAACAGGCTCAGGCGCGGCGTGTCCGAACCGGCCGGAGCGGACAGCCACATGTTCGCCGAGCCGGAGATCGGGCCCTTCAGCCACAAGTCGCCGTTGTCCATGACGTGAAAGGTACGGTCTGACGAGCCGAGCTCGACAGGCCCTTCCCAGACGTTCTTCGCGCCCTGGGCGTAGATCCCGCCCGTGCCGTCCATGCGCAGCGTCCAGTTCGATCCGTTGTCGAGGCCCGAAAAGCGCACGTGCGTGCGGCCGGAGAGCGAGAGGACGTGACCGGCGCCGCCGGAGAACGCGGCGGACGGACAGAAGGACCTGAAGCCCTTCGCCGTCAGGCAGCCGGGATTCCGGACGTCGGAAAAGCCGAAGTGCCCGTCAAAGTCGCCAGCGGAAGGCCCGGACAGCGTCAGCGTGTGCCCGCCCATGTCGATTGTCCCGCCGGAAGCCGTGCCCAGGTACAGGCTGTTCGCGCAACGGATCGTCGCGTCGCCCGTCAACGTCAGGTCTTCGAGGAAGAGAACGCCCGCCGTCACGCGGATCGCGTCGGCCGTCGGCGACCCCGCGAGCGTCAGCGGCTCTTGGCGACATCCCTGCCCGATGCCGGGGCCGCCGAACGCGAGCGTCGCGCCCGAGGCGACCGTCGTGCCGCCCGCCGCCGTGCCGAGGCCGGTCGCGTCCGTCAGCTCCAGCACGCCGGCCGCCACCTCGATCGCGCCGGCGTAGCGGGCGATCCCCTTCGAGACGAGCGTGCCCGCGCCCGTCTTCACGATCGTCGTGACCTCGGACGGGCTCGCGTTGATCGCGGACAGCTCGTCAGCCGTGTATTCGCGGCTTCCCGAGGCGATGTCGACCGCGAGGATGCCGTCCGTGACCGTCACGGCCGCCCCGGCGTCCGTCCCGGCTATCGCCACCAGCGCGGCGACGAGCGCCGCCAGGTTCCCGGCATGGCCTTTCTTGGATGTTGTCATGTCGTCATTTCCTTTCCTTGTTGTCGTTTCGCTGCCATTCCCTGTCGTTGCCGTCAATCGCCCTCGCCGACCGCCTCCAGCCGGACGCCCGTGAACCAGACGGTTCCCGTGGCGTTCCAGAGGCTCAGCGACAGGCGGCTCGGGACCTTCTCGCAGTTCGCGGCCGCCGTGAAGAAGAACTCCTGGTGAATCCAGTCCGTGCTGCCGGTCAGGCGCCGTTCGGGAAACCACGGATTCGTCCCCGCCCAGGCGCGGACGCCCACGCCGCCGGACGGCCCGTTCCCGACCACGTTCTCCAGCTTGACGAAGAGCGAAATGCGATACCGCTTCCCCGGCTTGAAGTGCGTCCCCTCCGGCGCGATCGACTGGCCGACCGTGACTTCCCTTGGCTCGCCGCGCACGGAGAGGCGCAAGGACGACGCCATTCCCGCCGGCGCCTCGCGCACGACAGCCATGTGCGGGACGCTGTCCGCCGAACCGATCCAGCCGCCTTTCCATTTCCCGTTCGCGTAGACGCCGAAATGCCGCCTCGAGGCCGTCGCGGGCTGCGGACAGTCGAACGAGCCGTTCAGCACGAGATTCGCGCCGTCGCCCTTTGCCGCGCGGCGCGCCAGCTCGCGGCTGACGGAAACGGAGTCCAGGTACGCCTCGGCGCGACGGACGAGCGGCGCGAGGAACTCCCGCTCATAGAGGTCGATGCGACGCGCCTCGACGGAACCGGACGGGACGGCCGCGCGCGCCTCGGCGAACAGGCACTTCCATCCGGCGAGGACGTCCGGCGAATAGACGCGCGTGAAGAGCCCGTACGGGCTGGGCGGACGCCGTGTCGGTCCGAGGTCGGTCTCGACGAGGTCTTTCGTCACCTCGCCGACCCATTTGCGCTCCATCGCCTCGACGAAGCGCGCCATCGGCCCGGCCGCCGCGCCGAACATGAGGTCGAAATGCTCCCGGATGAGAGCCTCCGCGTCGACTCCCGTGTCCCAGCACAGCTTGCCGAAGACGTAATAGTCGAGATAGTGGTAGAACATCCGGTCGCCCTGCGTCTCCATGTACGCGCCGAACAGGTGGGGCGCGGCCGCCTTAAGGTAGCGCGCCCAGGCGCGCGGCGCGGGGTTCGGGACATCCGGGATCAGCGTCTCCATGTACTTGCCGGGGTACGTCCAGAGCCACACCTTGCGGCCCAGCTTCTCCCGCCAGGCGCGGATGCGGCCCATCTCGTCCGCCCACTGGACGGGATTGGCGGCGCACCACGGGCCGCCGACGGCCACCATCACGTCGACGTTCGTCGGGATGGAGATCGCCGGCACGCGCGCATACGGCGCATACGCCATCTGCGTCAGGCGAATCGGCAGCCTGTCGGCCAGCGCCTTCTCGGCGACCTCGACCGTCCGCCCCCAGATGAGGTCTGTCGCGTACTGCCGCTCGGCGCGGTTGTAGGCCGACTGGCAATTCGGACAGTGGCACGGCTGGAAGCCGTCCTGCGGCATCAGGTCGACCCAGGGACGGCGGAACGCCGAGATCGACCACGCCTGGTTTGTCGCGGACCTTCCGGGCTCCGGCCCCATGCCGCGAACGTCCGGCGGCTCGCCGCGCGCGTAGGAGGCGACATCGCGGTAGATCTCGTCCCAGACGGGCGACGTGTGGCAGAGATGCCCCGGGAAAGGCTCATGCGCCCCCGTCCGGCGCGTGCCGTCGGCCTTGAGGGCGAAATACTCCGGATGCGTCTTGCCGAAGCGCGTGAGCAGGTTGAAGCCCTGCTCGCCGTGACAGCAGGGGACGAGGAACGTCTGGAGCCTCTGGCGGTTGTAGTTGAGCTTGCGCGCCGGCAAGAGCTCGTCGGCGCGGTTCGCGCCCTCGTACCAGACGCCGTCGGTGAAGGCGCAGCAGTTGCGCTGGGAGAAGTCAGGCGCGACGACCTCGCATCCGTTGGGGACGACGACGGCCGACTTCCTCGGGACGATCGTCCCGAGCTCTCCGGGGAAGTACATCCGGACGCCCGCGTGGCGGTCGAGGAAGCCGTAGACGCCGAAGAGCGTCGCGTGCTCGTGGTACTGCGCCCAGACGCCGGATACGGGCGACTCGATCGCCTGGCGCGTGTCGGCCTTGGGGTCGTCGCGGCCGGCGACGTAGACGTGCCCGCCGTTCGCCAGGATGACGTAGGCGTCGCGCGGCAGCGACGCGACGTCGATGCCGGCGGCGCGGCTCCATTCGTTGTCGCCGAGGATGACGTGCCGGGCGCTCGCGCGCTCCTCCGTCACGACCGGCACGGCCCGTCCGAACGCCTTGGAGAGGAAGTCCCTGAGCTCTTCGGCCGCGAAGCGGACGGACGGTGCGGCGTCGGGGGCGATGAGGATCTCGGTCTCGCCCGGCCTGAGGGCCGTCACATCATCCGCGCAGGATTCGCGCAGCTTCTCGAAGTACCTCTCAAGGTCATCGGGATCGGTCGTCTCCTGCATCGCGAGGACACCGAACGCGCGCACCTCGCCGATCCAGCGCTCGACCGCCGCGCGCTTCGTGCCGTCGCGCATTGGCCAGTCGACCTTCCAGAGCTTCGCCAGGTCCTTGAGCGTCCTGAACTGCTGGATGAACGCATGCTCGATCGACAGCCGTTCGCGCCGGACGCGCGCGGCGAAGCGCGGCCCGTCCCGCTCGGCGGCCGCGACCGCCTCGTTCATGATGCGCAGCGCCGTCAGGTGCCCGCGCGCCGTGAGCCATGCGCGGTAATGCTGCTGGAAGCAGTCGAGCGGCGGGTTCTTCGGGTCCGCCCCCTCGCGCTCCAGGAGATCGAGGTAGGCCTCGACCTTCTCCGCCGCCGACGGCCCGTAGTAGCCGCGCACGAAGTCGGCGACGAGCCGCCTGTCGTCTGCGGCCGGATTCCAGGCCAGATGGCTCGCGAGGTACTGCTTGAGCGGCGCAAACGTGCCGGCCGCGCAGAGCGCGTCACCCTGCTCGAAGATGCCGACGGCGCCCGACGCGGCAAAGAGGCGGATGTTCGAGACGAGCGCGCGCAGGTTCGCGCGCGGCAGCATGTACTGGCGGAAGTCGGCGACGTAGTCCCAGACGTAGAGCTTCCCCCTGGCGATCTTCGACCAGTCCTCGAGGTCTTGCAGGAACGCGCGGTTCTGCCGGTAGGATTCGGGCGAGTCGGCGAGCGGGATGTTCATGCCGCACTCGATGTCGCAGAGCCGCACGACGACATTCTTCGCCGGACGCGTCCTCTTCGGCGCCTTGCGCGTGAACATGTAGGCGAACGTGTCGACCGTCACGTGCGGGAACTCCTTCGCGATCGCCTCCGCCACGCGGTTCACGAAACGGAGATACGCGCCGGACACGGCGCCCTCCTCCGCGTAGGCCCTCTTGCAGGCCGGGCATTCGCAAAAGCCCTCGTCGTCGTTCTGGCTGACCTGGATGAACGTCGTCTCCGGCTTTTCGCGCAGCAGCCTCAGCGTCTCCGCGATGTACGCGCGCGTCATCTCCTCGTTCGTGACGCAAAGCTGGCGCGGCACGCGCTTGCCCGCCTTCTCGGAATACGAGAACCAGTCGGGACGATCCCTGACGAGGCTCGCCGGAATCACCTCGAAGAACGAGTGATAGGCCGAACGGCGCTTCTTGTAGAAGTAGAGCCGATGGGCGCCGCCCATCTCGGCCGTCGGCATCTCCTCCTTGAGCGGCGGGAAGATGTAGCGCGTGTAGGAGGCGAAGTTGCCCTTGCCGCGCACCTTGAACGTCGCGTCGAACGTCGACCGGAAAAAGGTCTCGCGGTACTTGAAGGGCGGATTGAAGCGGACGTCGGCGATCGGGAGGCGCACATCGTCCCAGTACGGGTAGTCCGCCTCCGTGTCCGTCCACCACCTCACGCCGAGGCAGTCCTCAAGGTACTGGTGCACGGCATAGACCGGGCCCCGGTCCGCATGGCCGTCCAGGACGAGCCGCCCGTCGTCCAGCGTCTTCATCAGGATCTCGTCGAGGTCATACGGCGTCTCGCCGCGCGCGTCACGCGCCGCCGCCGTCGCGCCGACGAGCACGGCCGCGTTCGTCGTCTCGTTCTCCGCGCACAGCCACCACGGACGCCCCGTGCAGCGTTCAAGCCCGTCCTTCAGCTCGCGCGCCGCGTAACGCTCGACGGGCGTCGGCGACAGCGGCAGCGCGATGGCGTCGGCAAGCCGGCACCAGCCCGTCAACGGCAGCGAAAACGCCAGGGCCCAAAGCATTGACTGTCTCATTTCTCCGCATCCTTTCCGCTGTTCGCCGTCAGACCGTCAGCACGACCTTGCCGCGGTTCTCGCCGCGCGCCAGGATCGCGTGCGCCTCGGCGGCCTCCGCGATCGGCAGCACCTTGTGGATAAACGGCGCGAACTGCCGCGCCTCGAACGCCGGCCACACGTCGCGGACGAGCCCCGCGAGGATCTGCGCCTTCTCCTCCGGCGTGCGCGAACGCAGCGTCGAACCGATGACGCGCAGGTTCTTGCGCCAGAGGAGGTTCACGTCGAGCGTCGTCTCCGGCCCGGCCATCGACGCGAGCGAGATCCAGCGCCCGCGATACGGCATCGTCGCGATGCACCTGCCCATGAGCGGCCCGCCCACCGGGTCGATCGCGACGTCCGGCGGGTTCTCGGCAAGCGTCTTCACGAGGTCGCCCGTGAAGCGGTTCACCGTCACGTCCGCGCCGACCTCGCGGCAGAACGCGCCGTTCGCGTCCGAGGCGACCTGCGCGACGACCTTCGCGCCGAAGACGTGCTTCGCGAGCTGGATCGCCGCGATGCCGAGCCCGCCCTCGCCGCCGTTGACGAAGAACGTCTCGCCCGCCTTGACCTCGCCGACGAGCTTCAGGTTGAGGTAGGCCGTCGCGTAGACCTCGGGGACGCCGGCGGCCTCGGCGAACGAGAAGCCCCTCGGCATCGGCATCACCATCCCCTCCGGCACGACGACCTCCTCGGCGTAGCCGCCGCCCCCGAGGAGTGCGCAGACGCTGTCGCCGACCTTGAAGCGCCCGTTTGCCGGGCACTCCAGGACCTCGCCCGCGCACTCGAGCCCCGGCCAGTCCGGCCAGCCCTCCGGCGGCGAATAGATGCCCTGGCGCTGCATGAGGTCGGCGCGGTTGAGCGCGCACGCCCGGATGCGGATCCTCACGTCGAACCCGTCGTGGCACGCGGGGTCGGGCACGTCCTTCCAGACGAACGCCTTGTTTTCAAGACACATGGCTTTCATGTTGACGACGATCCTTTCTTCCTGTTTTTCAGGCACTTAAACAAGTACATCCCTTCAACGAAAAGTTCGCAAAGGCTGGCGGCGAAGCCGCTGAACCGGTAAGCCTCGGCGCTTCGCGCAACCACGAAAAGGCTTACGCCCCCATCTCGAGACTTCGCTGACATGTGTGCCATGCCTGAAACAAGAGACACCTCACGCGCAGTGTCCGCAGAGTCGCACGTCGAACCTCTGCGGCTCTGCGTGAGCCCTTGAGACATCACCGAACCAGGGATTCGAGTGGAATCGCGAAGCCTTTTCGTGCAATCGACGCAAGGCTCACCGCGCTTTCGTGTCCGCGCCACGCGCGGCGTTCGTGCCGGCGCGGACGCGCCCCGACCCGAAGGGTTGGCCGTGGCGGGACGGAGACGCGACAAGCCGTCAGGCTTGAGACGCGGCGACGGCTCGCCACGGCCAATCGCCGTCAGGCGGGGGCGCGGCTCGCGTCGTTTCGTGTTCCGCGACGCAGTCGCCCAACCCGAAATGCGGAGAGTCATTTCACCTGCCCTTTCTCTGAAGCTCCAAGGCCGCAGGCCTGCAGCGTCAGCTCGTGCACACGCAGGTCGCGGTCGTAGTCCTGGTCGTTCGGCTTCTCGCCGCGCACGATCGCGGCCAAGTCGAGGAGCTGCGCGGCATAGCGGTCCGTCTGCACGCCGAAGCCGACTTCGTGGCGTCCCGCCGGCTGCCCGCCCGCCGCGTTCTTCAGCGACAGCGCGAGCGTCAGCTCCTCGCCGTCAAACCGCTCGATCGGGCAGAGGTCGAGCGTCCCGTTCGTGCCGTCCACGCGCAGGCGGCGGCAGAGGATGCCGCCCGGCATCTCGCAGGCCGCGCGAATGAGGACGTTCGTCTCGGGAAACTCCAGCAGCGCCAGCCCGTCGGTCTTCCCGCCTGGCGCCTGGCCGAAGGCGCTCTTGAGCACGCGCGTCACCCTTGTCGGCGCGCCCGTCACCAGAGGCTCGACCATGTCGACGAGATGGCAGCCGAGCGAATAGAGGATGCCGCCCGCGAACGTCTGCATGTACGCGGCGTAGTTGTCGTGATTGTAGGCGTGGTTCATGTCCGCCTCGACGAAGCCAACCTTGCCGAGATGGCCGGCTCGCACGAAGTCCCGGACGAACGTGAGCGCCGGGTTCGTGCGGTACATGTAGCCGATCTGGAACGGGATGCCCTTCGCGCGGCACGTCTCGACGACGCGCCGATAGGCCTCGAAGTCCTCCCCGCACGGCTTGTCGCAGTGCATCGGGATGCCGCGTTCCGCGAATTTCGCGGCAATCTCCATGAGGTCGCGGTTCGTCACCTCGACGAAGCCGACGTCGATGTCCGGGATGCGCCAGGCCTCCTCCTCGCTCACGACCGGATAGCCCGCCGTGTCCCAGGCCTGGTCGCGGTACATCGGCGACCGGCGCGGGAAGTCGTCGACGATGGCGACGATCTCGTACTCGTCGCGCATCTTCTTGAGCGTCTCGAGCTTGCCGGGCGCATGTTCGTGCGTCTGGCCGTAGAACAGCGCGCGCAACGGGCGTTTCATGCCAGCCCCCTTTCCGCCAGGTAGGCGTCCGTCCGTGCCGCGATCTCCGCGCCGAGCGGCGTGTCGAAGCGGCGGACGAGGTCGGGACGGTCCCGAAGGAAATCGAGCTCCTGCACGATTCCCGCGCGGATCGGCAGGAAATCCGCATCCGTCAGTCCGCAGGCGGCGCGAACCTTCGTGCAGTCCGCGAGACGCGAGAGCGCCCGGTCATACGTCCAGGCCTGCCGGAAGACGAAGTCGTCGGGCGTCGCGCACGCCACGTAATCTGCCGCCGGCACCCACACGAACTTCGCGCCAAGCAAGTCCTCGTAGTAGCCCGCGACCTCCGACCAGGTCCGGCGCTCGCCCGTGCCGAACGTGAACGCCTCGCCGAGGGCGCGCTCGTTCCCGGCGATGCCGGCGAACATCTTGCCGACGTTGCCCGCCCAGCCCACGCCGGCCGTCAGGTCCCGCGCCTCTTCCGGGAGCAGCATCGGCTTCCCGGCCCGGCTGCGAGGCAGCAGCTGGTCGCCGCCCGTCAGCAGGAGGTCGAGGCGGAAGTGCGAGAACGAGATCAGCGGACGCACGATGGTCCAGTTCTTCCGTCCGCACGACCGCAGGTAGCGCTCTTCGCGCGTCTTGGGCGCGGCGTAGAGGTCCTGCACGGCAAACTCCGCCGGTGCCACGTCGAGAAGGAGCGGCGACGTTTCCGTGATCGGCTCGGAATCGCGCGCGCCGGCATAGACCCGATAGGACGAGAGGAAGACGAGCTGGTCCGTGTTGTCCAGCAGGAAGTCTGCCCGCGCCCGATAGGCGTCCGAATCGCGATAGTGCAGGAAGTCGACCACGACGTCATAGCGGTTTCGCGCGAAAACCTCCCGAAGCGTCGCGTCGTCCGCCGTGCCGCGAAAATGCCGCAGGCGCCGCGTCAGGCTCGGCAGCGGCTCTGGAGCCAAGACGTCCACGGACCATCCGGCTTTCAGCAGTTCGACGGACGCATAGCCGCCCAGCGTTCCGCCCCCTCCGATCAGAAATGCCCTTTTCTCTTTCATGATGCGCATATTATAGCAAAAATCAGCGCATCATCCGTCCAAAACTATCGCACCATTCGTCCAAAAATTTGATATACTTCCAGCCATGAACGAGCAAAGCAGATTCCGTGTCCTCGTGGCCGTGCCGATGGACAGCGCGGCGGGGCGCAAGAAGCTGAACGGCATTCACCGATTCCTCAGCGAAGGCTACGACTGGGACATGGAGCTCATTCGTTCGGGCAGCGCCCTGACGGCCGACCTCATCGAGTCGGCGCCCGCCGGAGGCTTTGACGGACTGCTCGTCTGCTGCGTCGAGGACGAGCGGATGCGCGAAGCCCATTGCCGCACACGGTTGCCGACAGTCCTGACGGACAATCCAGACCCGCGCGTTCTCCAGGCCAATCCGTTTAGCGTCTTCCTCAACGACGACCCTGCAAGCATCGCGCAAAAGGCCGTCCAGCACCTGACCGCCTACGGAAAATACAGATGCTTCGGCTATGTCCCCACCCGTACGCCGTTTCGCTGGTCTGAAGAGCGACAAGCGGCCTTTGCCGCCCGGCTTGACCGCCTGCACATTTCCCTCAAGACCTACGCAGGAGATGGACACGACCGCGAGCGCCTCGAGGCGTGGCTGGCCGGACTCCCCAGGCCAGTCGCCGTCCTGGCGGCGTTCGATGACCGCGCCCATGACGTCCTGGAGGCGTGTCTGCGCCTTGGGCTGCAGGTCCCGGAGGACGTCGCCGTCCTGGGCATCGGGGACGACGAGCCGATCTGCGAGGCCTGCAAGCCGCCGCTCTCCAGCGTGGCCGTCGATTTCGAGGAAGAGGGCCGCCTGGCCGCGCGCGAGCTCCACGCGATGATGCTCCGCGCGCGGAAGCCCAGCCGCCGCGTCATCCTCTGTGGCGCGCACGATGTCGTCATCCGAAGCTCGACGCGGGGGATGCGCGCCACGGGGGCCATCGCCGCCCGCGCGCTCGCGTTCATCGAGAAGAACGCCCTGCGCGGCATCACGCCCCGGGACGTCGTCCGGCACCTGCGCGTCTCGCGAAGCCTGGCCGACCTCCGCTTCAAGGAGGCGACGGGGACGACGCTGCAGGAGACGATCCTCCTTCGCCGACTCGATGCCGTCAAGGCCCTGCTGAAGAAGACGGACCTCGGCATCGCCGAGGTCGCCCGGCGCTGCGGCTATCGCAACGCCAACTACCTCAAGAACCTCTTCAAGAGGAAAAACGGCGTCTCGATGCGCGATTGGCGGAAATGACGGGCTGGCGGGGTCTGTCCCCAGGGCTGGCGGGGTCTGTCCCCAGGGCGGCGCTGCGTCTCTCCCTCTTCGCGTTCTTTGCGTCAAGATACGTTCGCTGGGGTGCGGCGCTGCGCGCAACCACGAAACGCCGCCGCCAGCAGCAGAAGCCGCCCACCGCGCACCGCTCTGGTTTCTCTGATCTGCATTGCCGTCCTCCTGCATCGGATGTTGCCCTCAAGATTATGTGCGCATTATACAAAAAAACAGCCGCCGCCTCGATCGCCAGTAAGGCAGAATGTTGTCGTTCTAAGATCTTCGCCGGACGCGCCAGAGGACCAGCGGGTAGTAGAGATACTTGAAATAGGCCCGTGCGGGGAAGTCGAGCAGCGGATGGATGCCGCAGATGAGCACGAGCGGTGCGGCCAATTTCTTCGGGAAGCCCGCGTGGCGCGTCAGCTTCAAATACGCGCATCGGCCGCCCTTCTCCAGTACCCGCCGCAGACAGGCCGTCCGCACGTGCGCGGGAAGCGCATCTGACGTCCGGAAGAAGACTCGCTCGAAGAAGAACGAGAGGACGAGCCGTGCCCAGGCACGGGCAACCGGCCTCGGAAGGCGACGTTCGGAAAAGAAGAACAGAAGGCTGCGCGCCACGACCGCCGTGTGCTGACACGCCTCATCCGCCGTCTTGCTCGTCATGACGGAGCCGGCGCGGCGACGATAGACGTAGAGGTCGGCGTCCAGGACAAGGAGATGCGGCGCAAGCGTGAGGACGCGCGGCGTCCATTCCTCGTCTTCGTGCCTGAGGCCGGGCACAAACAGCAGGTCGTGCGCACGCAGGAAGTCCGCGCGGCTCTGGCGGTTGAAGGTCATGGCGCGGCCTTTCTTGCATGGCCGAGACGCCGGACAACAGAGGCACAGAGCGCGTCTATGCAGCGGTCGATCCGGCTCGGACGACAGGTGGGGGCGTCACGCTCAACAGACGGCATGCTCACTTGTCAGCCTCTGAAGATGAAGAAGACCGCCGCGAAGATGCAGACCGCGGCCGCCAGGTAGTTCCACGAGACGGGCTGGCGCATCACCAGCACCGAGAACGGCATGAAGACGAGCAGCGTGACCGCCTCCTGCGTGATCTTCAGCTGCTCCAGCGTCATCGTCTTCGCGCCGATCCGGTTGGCGGGGACGGCCACGCAGTATTCGACGAACGCGATCAGCCACGAGACGAGGATCGCCACCCAGGCCGACGCGCCCGACAGGCTGCGCAAGTGGCCGTACCAGGCGTAGAGCATTACGAGGTTCGACACGCAGAGAAGCCCGACCGTCACCCAATTGACGTTTGACATGAAAAACCCTTTCTCCTTCACACCCTCGCCTTCAACCCAGCAATCTCGCCCGCGTCGAGCTTCGTGAAAGCGAAGCACTTCTTGCCGAGATCTTTCAACGACGCCCCGATCAAGTAGAGTTCCTTGTCGTCAAGGATGAGGAAGCGGTCATGGAACTTTTCGCTGTACCGCACCATGAGGGATGGGTACTGCGCGTTGAACTTCGCGATGTCCGTTTCCGCAAGCGTGGAACGAGGCTTGCCGTTTCGGTCTTTGTGTTCGGACGTGACGACCGTCACCGGCACGCCCTTGCGCTTCTTCGCGAGCAAGTCGAGCGTTTCCACTCCCACCCAGTTGTCGATCAGCAGAATCGACGCCCTCGCCCGCGCCACCAGCCTCTCCACGAGCGAACAGGCGTCCCACAGCTGCCCATCGTAGAACACGCCCTGAATCGGCGGTGTCTGGGTCTGGACGAAAAAGTCAACCTTATCTTTCAGTTCGACAATCTCTGCCTCGTGCCGGAAAAACCGCCGATCCATCTTGACTTCAAGCTGATTCAGCCGAGCATTAAACGCATATCCTTTCAGCAGATACGCTTTAAGAACCTGTGTCGCCCAAATGCGAAACCGTGTCGCCATGTGAGAGTTCACACGATAGCCAACCGCAATGATCGCATCGAGATTGTAAAGGTCAATCTGACGAGTCACGCGCCGAGAGCCCTCAACTTGAACTGTTTCCATTTTGGAAACCGTTGCCGACTCAACCAACTCGCCGGAGGCAAAGATGTTCTTCAAGTGCTTGCTGATCGCTGCTTTCTGAACGCCAAACAAATCCGCGATCCTCTGCTGCGGCAGCCAAATGCTCTCACCTTGCAACCGCACTTCAAGGCGCAAGGTTTCATTCGGTTGATAAACGACGATCTCACTTTTCTGAGGTGTCATATGTTCTCCGCGCACTGTTTTGCCTGTTCTTGGCCTTTCGCCCTCTTGGCTTCATGTTCGCATTATACCAAACTCACCAGTCGGCGATACGGCTGGACGCGCCGCGCCCGGACGTCAGCGCGTCCAGCATCGCCGTGAACTTGGGACGGCGCTTGTATTCCGTTCGGAGTTCGGTGACGCGGGCCTTCCAGTCATCCCCCTTGCCAAGCCGGACCATCACGGGGCGCATCTTCTCCAGCGCCTTGCAGATGGTCTGGTAGCAGGACTCGTACGCGGACGCCACGTTCGCGCGAATCTGCCCGTCCCAGATCTTCAGCGCCTCCTCCGGCAACTCTTTCGCGACGGCATCCGCCACGCGCCATCCGAAGGCATCGCCCGAATACCCGTAGCCGCCCGCCGCACCTTTCGCCTCCCGGCGCAGCTGCTCGTAAAGCGCCCAGGCATCCGTGCCGCGCTTCTCCTCCAGCGCGATTTCCAGGAGCGCGGGAAGGTTCGGCTTCGCACCCTTCGGCGGCGGCAGCCCCGTCCGCGGCAACGGCCAGCGCGCCTTCGCCTCGACCGAGGCGCGTCCCGTCTCCAGGAACGACAGGACGAACGCCCGCACGCGCGGCCAGCACCGCGCCTTCCCGCAGGAGGCCTTGAGCGTCTTGTAGTCGCCGATGTAGGGGCGCGCAAGATAGGCGTCGAGGTCGGATGCCGCGACCGCCTTCCAGTCCTTGTCGAGGACAAGCAGTTCGCGCAGCTTCGTCCGAATGACGTTGAACCCATACGTGTCCGATGATTTCGCGCGAGCGGCAAGCCCCCTTCGGCATTCGTCTTCAGCTTCCGCCCGACGGTTCAGGCGGCAGAGCAGGTCTGCCAGCTCGATGCACGCGCCCGCATCGTCCGCCGCCGCCTTCTTCAGGCAGGCGACGGCCTCCTCGGCGCGTCCCGCACGCTCCAGCGCCTCGCAGAGGCGCGTGCGGTCTGCGCAGGACTTCCAGCCTGCATCGTCCTTCCCGGACGCTTTCTTCGCGAGGTCGTCGGCGATGATGCCCCACGTCTTCCTGTTCGCCTTGAGCGACGTCCGGTAGGAGACCTCCATGCCGTCAAGCATGCAGTAGTCGTCGCCCGCGTGGAGGGCGTCCTCCCACTTGATCTTTTCGAGGACGTCCATGTCGCTGGACATCACCGCCTCCGCCACGATGTCCATGCACGCCGCGACCTGGTCGCCGATCTCGCCGTCCTCGTCGTTCGAGCGCTCCTCCTGGTCAAGCGCCCGGCGCTTCAGCAGGTCGCCCAGCTCCATCAGCGCGCGGACGTCGCCCGCGTCCCTAAGCCGACCAAAGTATTCCCGCACAAGCGAATAGTCCGGGACCTCGTCGTGTCCGTAGCGGCGGTCCCAGTGGTCGTAGGAACCGTACGTGGCGTCCTCGATCGCCTGCCGCGCGCGGCGGACGAGATCCGCCGTCGAGGCGCGCGCCATCTCCAGCTTGTGCTTCAGGTAGGGCCGCACGTCGGGGCACGCCGACAGCAGCTCGTCCGCGAGCGCGCGCAATCCGGTCTCGTCCAGGGACGCCAGATGGTCGGCCACGATGTCCGTCCGCTTCCGTGCGTCCGCCGCACGTCCGCCAACGCTCCCTGCGGACGCAGACGCCACCCTCGTGTCGCTTTGCGCTTCGGCATCTTCGTCCTCCCACTCGTCGTCGAGGTCGTCCTCGCAATCGAAATCTCCGTCAGGATCCGCAAGCTCCTCCGCCGCGCGCTTCCAGCGGCGCGAAACGAGATCGGCTTCGGGGAAGTCGTCGCCCGTCTTCAGCCGCTTCGCCGCCGTGAGCGCGAGGGCGACGCAGTGCTTGCAGCGGACGCCGACGGGGCAGGTGCAGACGCCCTCCAGCCGGCCGGACGCATCGACCCGCAGCTTCGCGTAGTAGGCGTCCGAACCATGGACCTCGGCGACGAGTCCGCCGTCCGGGAACAGGACAGGCGGCTCGACGCGCGACAGGTAGCCCCTGCCGCGCTCGACCGACCGCGCATCCGACCATTCGCGCAATTCGTCCCACGTCAGGGCCAGAAGGCGCTCCTTCAGTTTCGCTTCCATATTGCTCCCTCAATTTTCCGCGAATTATACCAAATCCCCGCCCGGCGCGGCATCTTGCGACTGATATGCAGCGAGAGAACGGGCGCGACCCGACATGCACTTCGAAATCGGGCTCTCGCCGCAATCCGCCTTGTACGCGGCACGACCGTGCCCATCTCGCCCGGAAAGTAGAAGCATACGCCGACAAAGCGCACAAGGAATTCGTACACGCCGAAGAGCGTCCCGCTGCGAGAGCGGGTCGTGTGCGCACCGAGCCGCATCAGGTCAGGAACATCCACGTCATTGTCATTGCCGACGATGTACACGCCTCCGCCCACGGCGCGAATGCGAAATCCGCCTCGCACGGACACGTCGGGGACAACTCCTGCCGCAACGTTCCAGACGTTAGACCCCAGAACGAGCGAAGAGACGCCTTTGCCCGTCGGGCGTGAAACGATGGGCACCGCTGCCTCCAGGATGCGGGACAGGAAGTTGGTCGCCTCGGACGCGGCAAATGCCGCCGTACCGGGCGCGCCGTCCGCAAGCACGACCTCCGTGCGGCCCGGCTCGAAGACAACCGTGCTCCCGCCCCACGCCCCGAGGCTGCGCTGCTACCCTCGCATTTATATAAATGCGAGGGTAACAATGACCACGTGAGTCGCGTCACGACGGCAATGGCGTACCACCACCGATGAACGCCAGCGTTTCGTCCAGGCGGGCGCAGACATCTTCCGCCAGCAGGCGGACGACGCGGTAGCCGTTCCGCTG
>CAKTZA010000066.1 GCA_934635045.1 uncultured Kiritimatiellota bacterium
CGCAAGCGAAAAACGCACGCGGGCTTGGGCGGAAACGCGATTTTCGAATTTTCAACTGGCAAACTCGGGTTATACCAAAAACCGACTTCAGCGCGTCACGCGGTCAGCAGACGGTCCTCGAACGGCTTCAGCGGACGCCCCCGCAGGAACGCGCCGCCGTCCATTGCGGACGAGCCCTCCGGCTTCACTTCCGTCAGCAGCAGCGCCGTGTCGCCGCACTTGACGATCGGCCCCAGCCGGTCGAGCCCGATGACCGTCCCCGGCGCGGCGTCCGCCCCCTTTGCATCGGGAATGCGAACGATCTTCGCGCGCGTGATGACGAGGCGTCCCAATGTCCCCTTCTTGCGAAAGCGCGGCGGCAGGAACGTGTAGCACCCCGGCCACGGGTTGTAGGCGCGGACGCGCCGCTCGATCTCGATGACCGGGCGCGCCCAGTCCACGAGGCCATCCGTCTTCTTCAGCTTCTTGACGTAGGTCGCCGCCGCGGCGTCCTGCGGCACCTCCGGCGGCAGCGCATGGCGCGACATCAGCTTCAGGGCCTTCGCGAGCGCGACGCCACCGGCGATCGCGAGATCGTCCATCAGCGCGCCGCCCGTCGTGTCGGGATAGATCGGCTCGAAGCTCTGGAGCATGATCGGCCCGTCGTCAAGGCCGACGCCCATCCGCATCACCGTCACGCCCGTCAGGCGGTCGCCCGCCTCCAACGCGGCGACGACCGGCGCCGCACCGCGATACTTCGGCAACAGCGAGAAGTGGCAGTTGACGCACCCGCAGAGCGGCAGGTCGAGAAGCGGCTTCTTCAGGATCTGCCCATAGGCGACGACGGCGATCACGTCGGGCTTCTTCGCGCGGATCCACGCCATCGGCTCGTCGTCGTTCACCCGTTCGGGCTTGATGACCTCGGTCAGGCCCTGGCTCGCGGCAAACTTCGCGAGCGCACACGGCACAATCTCCTTCGCGCGCCCCGCCTTGCCGCGCCCAGCCGGACGGTCCGGCTGCGTGACGATGCCGACGACCTCCAGCTCGTCCTCGCGCAAGATGGCGTGAAGACACTCGGCCGAAGCCTCGGAAGAACCCATGAAAACGATTCGCATGGGTACGTATTATACCATAATCCCGTCCAGTGCCTATGCGGTGAACTTCTCGCGGTTGATCCAGAGGCCCAGCGCCGGGTTCGGAATGAAGTAGACCTCCTCGCCGTCCACCGTGTTGGAGCCGTATTCGAGTTTCGCCGGGTCGTACTTCCGCGCCATCTCGTCGTAGTCCGCCGCCTTGAAGCCGACGCTTTCGATCTCTTCCTTCGAGATGTCCTTCACGCAGTAGGTGATCGAGAAGCGTCCGTCGGACGACCCGTGGATGAGGTGCGCCGCCGCGCCCATGTTCGCCCGCAGATCCGCCGCGTCGTCGCGCCGGAAGACCTCCAGCGTGTGAAGCCGTCCCTTGTAGCCGTACTTGCGGATAAGCCCGTCGACCGTCTGGTCTTCGCCGAACTGGTGCACGGCCGGCGCGAGGATGATGAGCTCGCCGCCGTCCGCCATCGCCATGCGCGTACGGTAGATTGCCTTGTTGCCGAGCCACGTCGTCTTGAATTCGCTGCCGTCCAGGTAGACGACGCACTTCTTGAGGCCGTGCTCCACGTAGTCGACGTTCTTCACCTGCGCGAGCTTCACGGCTTCCGTCAGGCAGTTGCGGCCCTGCCCGATGAAGAG
Organism: uncultured Kiritimatiellota bacterium; assembly: GCA_934635045.1. Classification (GTDB taxonomy): domain Bacteria; phylum Verrucomicrobiota; class Kiritimatiellia; order RFP12; family UBA1067; genus UBA1067. The sequence goes on from CAKTZA010000066.1 coordinate 1,710, forward strand.
GCCGTGGCTGCGAATCTTCCCGCCCGGCGCCGTGTTGACCGTCAGCACCCAGAGAATCGGACGCTGCGCAACGTAATGCGTGAAGGCGTAGTCGAAGATCTGGCGGACAGGCGTGTGGTCGCGGCCCATCGCCTTCTCCATGCCGCAGACCGCGCCGATCATGTGCGACTTGTTGATCATGTCCGCCCCGCCGATGCCGACGAAGATGTTCTTCGCGTGGTTGGCCATGCCAATCACCTCATGCGGCACGACCTGTCCCGGCGAGACGATGAGGTCGTACTTCTCGTCCATGAGCCGACGGTTCACCTCGACGTCGACCGGCTCCTTCCACAGGCCCTCGGTGATCTTCTCGATCTCGGCGGCAGGAACCTCGCCGAGTTTCACGACATCCGTGCGCCAGTTGTGGACGATCATCTTTTCATAGGGGATGTCGCCGAACATCGTCGCCCACTGCGACGCCGAGACCGGCACGTGCGTACCCAAGGCGGGCAGGACGTCCACGTTGGCGCCCTTCGCCGTCAGGAGGCGGTAGAAGACCTGCGTGATGAAGCCCGCGTTCGAGTGGTAGCGCGTGAAGTCCGGCGGAATCACGAGCGCATTCCGCACGGGGCCCTTCTCGGCTTCCCACGCGGCGAGCGCCGCCTCCAGTTCCTGTGCGATTTCCGCGTTTGAAAGGCCCTCGGCCGTTTCGGCGATTCTGAACATGTCTTCCATGCCGCGTATTATAGCAAATCCCGTCCTGCCAAGCACAAGACCACGCGGTTCTCGCGTTCTGGCAGAGCGGTTGCGCGCCGTGCGCGCGTCATCGGCGAAGGCTCAGAAGAACCACTTCGCGACAGCAAGCAGCCCCTGCTTCCACGGCACGCGGTGGCTCACGCCCGACTTGCCGGAAAACTCGGCGAGGTGCGCGACGTACCAGTCGTAGTTCCGCACGAGCGCCTGCTTGTTCGAATACTGCGGCTTGTAGTCGAGCAGCTTCTCCGCCTTCTCGATCGACACGAACGAGTCCGTCGACGCCGTCTCGTAGACCCACGGATAGAGCGGCGAGAGGTGCAGCTTCTCCAGAATGCGCAGAATGAAGACGAGCGGCGCGACCGGCATGCCGCGAATCTTCTTGCCGTGCCCCGCGCGGTCGAGGACGGCCTGATAGTCCTCCTTCATCGTCGTGAAGTCCTTCGCGCCGATGTTGAACGCGGTCGCGACGACCTCCTTCGGATACGTCATCGCGTGCCAAATCGCATGGTCGAGGTCATCGACGTCCATGAGCTGGTAGCGGTTCTCGCCCGACCCGATCATCGGGAAGCCGTGCCCCGTGTACGCCCAGTCGTAGAAGAGCGCGAACACGCCGAGGCGTTCCGGGCCGATGAAGCTCTTCGGACGGATGATCGAGACGCAGTAGCCGTCTTCAATCGCCGCGCGGCAGATGTTCTCGGCCTCGATCTTCGCGTGGCCGTACGGCCCGACGCCGACGAGCGGATCGGTCTCGACGATCGGATGCTTCTTCGGCACGCCGTAGACCGCCGTCGAGGAAATCTGAATCATGCGGTCAAGCCTGAACTTGCGCGCGGCGTTCAGCACATTGCGGCAACCGTCCACTTCCGTCGTGCGGATGTCCTCCTCGCTGTACAGCGGCAGCGCCGCCGCGCAGTGGACGACGACATCGCACCCTTCCGTCACCTTCTCGACGGCCGCGACATCGCGCACATCGCCCAAGGTGAACTTGAGCCACGGCTCGCGCTTTTCGGGATAGTCGAAGTCGGCAATGTCCAAAACGCGAATTTCCTCCACGCCTTGCGCGCGGAGGAAACGGATGAGGTTGATGCCGAGAAAGCCCGAACCGCCCGTGACGAGGACCTTCATCGCGCGCCTCCCTTACTTCGCCGCCGGAGCGGGCGCTTCAGGCGCCGCCGGAGCCACAGGCGCCGGGGCGGGCGTCGCCGCCGGAGCCGTCGGGAGTTCCGGCGCGGCCATCGGGAGCGCGGGGGCCGCCTGTTCGGCGGCGACCGGCTCGGCTTCGCGGGACATGAGCGAACGCGTGTGCGCCGTCGAGGTGAGGCGCGCGAGGACAAGCGTGTTCAGAAGGAAGACCGCGCCGAGAATCGCCGTCGTCTTGATGAGGACGTTCCCCGCGTCCGCACCGAGCGACGCCTCCAGCATGCCGCCGCCAATCGCGCCGCCAAGGCCGCCCTCTTTCGGCTTCTGGAGCATCACGACGAGCGCGAGCAGCAGACAGACGAGGACTTCGACGACATAGAGACAACCGATGAAAATGGACATTCTTCTTTCCTTTCTGAATTTGAGCGCGTATTATACCGAAAAAACCGTGCCCTTTCAACCGCGCCACCGCATCTCGGCCCGTCGGCCCGACATCTCGCGCGACGCCATTCCTTTCGGCGTTGTCACGCAGAGTTCTGCGAAGCGGCGGCGGTCAGAAGCTGTAGACCACCCCGGCGGAGACGACGAACGACGAGAAGTCGAGCTCCGCACCCGTCTGCCCAAGGCCCATGTCGCCCTTGTCGATCCACTCGTAGCCCACTTCCGCGAAGAGTCCGATGCTCTCCGTAAGAAAGGCCGACAGGCCGAGCGTGCCGCCGACGCCGAACAGGCACTTCGTGTCCGACGCGCTCACCCCGCCCGCGTCGAAGTCCACGTGCGCGAGGTTGCAGAGCGCCTGGAAGCGTCCGTAGGCCTCCAGTCCGTCGCAGACCCGCCACGTCGCCTGCGGCCCCAGGCCGATCTGGTAGAGATCGCTCCGCAGCCGCGCCGCGACCCCGACCGCCTCGCTCGCCAGCGTTTCGCTGACCGGCGTCGCGTCAGGAAGGAACGGCGGCGTGACCGGATCCGGCGGTATCGGGCCGCCGCTGAAGTAATAGAGATCCTTCCGGCGAAGAGTCAGCCCGGAAATCGCCGACTCCATCCGCCAGTAGGCGGCAAACGTCGCGGCAAGCCCAAGGGAGAAGTCCCCCGTCTCGAAGAGGTCGCGCGACAGGGTGGCCCTGAAGCCAAGCGGACTGTCCGTGTCGGATCCGCCCGTCACCGTCGTCGACTGCGTGCGCGCGTAGGCGTACTTCGTCATGGTCGGATCGTTCGGATAGTCCGGATCCTGCACGACTTCGACGTCACCGGCGTCGAAGCTCGTCTTCGTGCCCGGATCCGGCTTGTCGTAGGTGGACTGCGTCGTGCCCGAAACAGAGCCCTTGACGCGCGCCCGCCAAGCCGGGCCAACCGTGAACTGCCAGGGAGCCGCCTCCGCAAGCGCACCCAGCGAAACCATTCCGATCGTCATCAGCACAAGGTTCTTCATATCAAATCTCCTTTAACCTAAAAATCGCAGTTGAAGTCAAGGGGGCGTCGCCTCGCCAGTTCCGGTTGGCGGGTTGAGGTGGCGTTTTCCCACGGTTCTTCCGGCTCAGCAGAGCGGAAGGGTCGCCTGCCGTCCGATGAGGGGCGGGAACAGCCTCCTGACGAGGCCGTATCTGCGCAGGGCGTACGCGACGATCAGCTGGCGCCGCTCCTCAGGGGTCAACTGCGACGCAGACGACACCCTCGCGAGGAACGCGCTGATGGCGCGGTAGGCTTCGCGGGCCTTTCCGCCCGTGGCGGTGTAGATCGTGACGATGCCCTGCCGCGCGTGGCGCGTGATGCGGGCGATGCACGTCTGGAGCAGCGGCCGGGACGTGGCGGCCTCGCGGTGCGTCCCGTCCCCGCCGAGCCGCGTGAAGATGTTCCAGAGGTTCGCGGCGATGACCGACAGCCCGGCGAAGAGCGCGGTCTGGGCGAGGGAGTGCGCGGTGAAGCCGCCCCAGCCCCACTGGTTCTTCATCTCGTCGAAGACGTTCTCGCGGCCTACGGCTATTTCCGCTTCGCTCCAATCCGGGTCGCCGCGCCCGCGGCAGGGGGGCAGGACGTCCCGCGCGTCCATGTCGAGGTCGGTGACGAGCGCGTACCACTCGTAGCCGTCCGCGTAGGCCCCGTCCGACGCCTCCACGAGCTCCAGGCCGGGGATGGACAGCTGCGTGAACTTCCGCGTCGGCGGGCTCTTCCTCCTCTTCGGCATCGCCTCGGCGGGACGCCTTGCGAACACCATGCGCCGCGCCCTCGCCCACGAGTCGAGCCGGACGTCCCGCTCCGCGCACTGCCACCCGTCGGACGAGCCGCGCCACGCACCCGGCTCCGCGAGCAGGGCGAGGAACTCGCCGCGCACCCCCTTCGTGCGCCTCGCCTTGAAGAGGTAGCGCACGTCCGCAGCCTCGCAGTCCCCTATCACCGACTCGTTCCCGAACGACACGTCCCCCCGCACGAGGCGCGGCTTGTTCACGGCCGAGACGAATGCGAGGTACTCCGCCAGCATGGAGCGCGAATGCGTCCCCGCAGTCTCGTTCCCGGGGTGCACGACGACCGCGAGGGCCATGCGCAGCTCCGCGATGCACAGCGTGTGGTAGCAGTGGGACGGACGGCCCGGCTTCTGCGGACTGTAGCCCAGCTCCGCCCCCTCCTGGCACCCGTAGAGCGGCTTCACGGTCGGGTCGAGGTCGAGGACGTAGTCCTCCGCGACCACGTCCTGCAGGAGGCGCAGGTTCTCGCGCCAGACCCACGGCAGCGCCTCTTCCGCCGGGATGGACGCGAAGTTCCGCCGCACCGAGTCGCACGACATGAACCGCCCGACGCCGAAGAGCTCCGCGGTGGCCGTGTCGCCGCGCAGGCGGTCGAAGTGCCTGAACCTCGTCGCCCCGTTGATCATGGACACCATGACGGTCGCAATCAGGTCCCGCACCTCCGGCGCGTTGTTGCTCGTGAGCCTCATCGGGCACGTCTCCACGAGGCGGTCGAGGAACCCGCCCGCCTTGGCGAACTGGCTCAGCAGCGCGGCGTGCGCGTTCACGCTCATCTGCGTCTCGTCGTCCCACTTCAGGGCGTAGTTCCCGCCGAGGGTCGAGATCGTCCGCGCACGGCCGTCCTGTTTTGTGGTATACTTTTCCATGTCGTTCGTTCTTCCTTTCTTCTTGGTAGCTGAAAGTATAGCACGAACGACTTTTCCTTTGCATGGCGGCACCAGCGGCGGACATCCCGCCGAAACCGCGTTTCACCCAAGCGGTGAAGGCGTCGCACGCTCAAACCCCTGCAAATAAAGGTTGAAGCCGCCTTTTGGCGGCTTCAACTGCGACAGTTAGGTTAAATCTCTGCGCCCACTTTGCGCCCCCTGTGCGGCTAAGACTTGAAAACAAAGCACTGCTCAAATCCCCTTAAAGCGACCTTCTCTCACCGCAGACACTGAATGGGTACGCCCTTCAAGTTCTTCAAGTTGTTTCAGCGGCAGCGGCGGTGGCGTAGGCAAGGCATCCACAATCGGCTTAAGAAGGTCAAGAAGCGGTTTCAAGTCGTGCTGGATCGTATCCCACATCACGGAATAGTCAACATCGAAATACTCGTGTACGACAACATTTCGGAAACCGACCACATGTATCCACGGCACCTCGGAATGGCTGGCGCGGAATTCTGCGGTTACCCGATTCGCAGCTTCGCCGAGGACTGTGAAATAGTGTGTGACAGCCGCGCAATTTCGATCATCTGCTACAAACTGTTCATAGGAAAGCCCATCCGTAAACTTGAGAATCTTCGAGATGGCATCCCACATGTGCCGTAAGCGCTGACAGTTGCCGATTTCGCCCCTCATACCGCCTCCAAATCACGCACGACTTCATTGGCAAACCAAGGCGAACGGCGCAAACTCGTCACCGGAACAACATCGACAGGGCGGCCTAGCAGTTGCGCAAGATCGGAATTCAAGGCAGATTGATTCATGTAGGTCACGCCCGGAACATAGCGCACCAGGAAATCCACATCACTCTCCGGCGTCTCCTCCCCACGGGCGCAAGATCCAAAGACCCAAAGCCTTTCGGCCTTGTGCGCGCGGGCAATCGCGTAAATGGCATCCCGCTTCCGTCGGATCTCGTCAATCACGTACATGGCGCACATTATAGCAAAATCTGCCGAACGGCAAAAGTGGGCCAGCACCATCAACAGAGGCGTCGATCTCCCGATTATCCTGCAATCCTCGGAAGTGCGGCGGTTGCGATGCAAGGGACTCTTTCCCCATCCGCTTCCGTGCCGCGCGTGAGGAGCGAGGGTTTGCCGGCGTCGGAGAGGTCATGCCCGCAACCCGTGGTCTCGCCGTAGCCCTTACGACTCCTTCAGCGGACGGTAGACGGGCGCGAGCGCGTCGTGGATGCGGCGGTAGCAGGTGAAGAGGTGGTCGTACTTCGCCGCCATGGACGGATCTGGACGGATCGTACGGTCGATGTGCAGGCACTTCGCCACGGCATCCTTCACGTCACGGAAAATCCCGATTCCAGTTCCCGCAAGAAGACACGCGCCAAAGCTCGCGTCGCCCGGCGTCGGCACGGCGACTTCGCAATTGAAGACGTTCGCAACGATCTCGCTCCAGAGCCGCGAGCGCGCCCCGCCGCCGATGAGAAAGATACGCTTCACGTCAAGCCGCATCTCCTCCAGCGTACGGTAGCAGTCGCGCAGCGAGAACGCGACGCCCTCCATCAGCGCACGCGAGAAGTCGCCGCGCGTCGACGAGATGGACACGCCCGTGAACGACGCGCGCAGGTTCGAGTCCCAGTACGGACACCGCTCGCCCTGCAGGTACGGATGGAAGAAGACGCCGTTCGCGCCGAGGGGCGACGCTTCCGCCTCTTGCCCCATCACCTCCCAGACGTTCCGCCCGCCCAGCGGCTCCTTGTAGAAGCCGTCGCGGAACCACCGCTGGCAGAGCGCGGCGGCGTTCGTCGCGCTGACCGAATACCACAGGCCGGGGACGATATGCGAATAGGTCAGCGTCTTCGGGTGCGGATGCGCCTCGGCCGTCATCGCGTTGACGTTGCCCGCCGTCGCGAGCTTGATGATGAGGTCGCCCGGCTCGACCGCGCCGGCCCCGTAGTCCTCGACCGCGCTGTCGGACGATCCGCAGACGACTGGCATTCCCTCCGGCAGGCCCGTCGCGGCGGCGGCCGCCGCCGTCACGCCGCCCACGACGTCCGTCGGACGGACGATCGCCGGCAGCGCGGACATCTTCAGCCCCGACAGCGCGACGAGATCCGCGTCCCAGCAGGCCTTCTTCATGTCCCAGAGCAGCGTCCCCTGCGCCTCGATGAAGTCCGTCGCGGCATGGCCCGTCAGAAGATAGCGCACGTAGTCCTTCACGAAGAGGACATGCTCGGTCTTCTTTAGGACGTCCGGCTCGTTCGCCCTGAGCCACATCAGCTGCGGCAGCGTCCACGTCGGCGCCGGCATCTGGTAGCACGTCGAGAAGATCTTCTCGCCCCAGCCGGCCCGCAGCGCCTCGCACTCGGCCGTCGCGCGCTGATCCGTCCACATGATCGTGCGGCGCACGGGCCTCATCGCCGCGTCAAGGAGAACGGCATTATGCGTCGAGCCGTCGAGCGCACAGGCCGCGACAGCCTTCAGGTCGACGCCCTTTTCCGCAAGCTTCTTCAGCGATGCGCAGAGGGCGTCCCACCAGTCGGACGGCGCCTGTTCGCTCCAGCCGGGATGGTCGTGGTGCGTCGCGAATTCGGTCGAGGTCTCGCCGACGAAGCGCCCCGTCTCGTCGAGAACCGTCGTCTTGCACCCGCCGGTGCCGTAGTCGATGCCAAGGAGGAGCTTCCTGTTTCCCATCTCGCCGTTTTTCATGCCGTTCCTTGCAAATGACGCGCCCGCTCAGGCGAACGCGGCGCCGAATCTCCGTGCGGCGGAAAGGTACTCTTCCGCATGCTCCATGAACCGAGGGGCATGGAGAATCCCCTTCTCCGGCCAGCCGATCTCGCCGAAGACGCTGCGCCAGGTGGCGTCGAAGATGTCCCACTTCTGCCCGAAGTCCGCCGAAACGCCAATCACGCCAGCCGCCTTGAGCTTCGGATAGCGCACGCCGTCAATCCAGTAGGGGTAAAGGCGGTTGATGACCGCCATGACCTGGGCCGGAATCGTCGCATAGTAGAGGGGCGAGACGAACACGACCCCCTCGGCGGCGTCGAACGCCGGATACAGCTCCTGCATATCGTCTCGGATCACGCACTTTCCGCCCGTCTTCAGGCAGCCGTAGCAGGCCCGGCACGGGCTGATGTTGCGAAGCCTGTGAAGGGTCTTCTTCACGCATTCATGCCCCGCCTCCGACGCCCCCGCAATAAAGGCGTCCGCAAGCCGCTCACTGCACGAGTCGACCGGCACGGGCTCGACGAGTCCGCCGGGACGCGGCAGCTCGATGAACTTGGATTCGTGTCCGGCAACCAACGAGATGCCGCGCGGCGATCCGCTGATGACAAGTATTCTCATGTCATAACCTCCATTCCATTTCCCTGTTCGTTCAACCGAGGCCTATCGCCTCGTCACCTTCAGCGCGACGCGGACGGGCGCGCAGTCCGGCGCAGAGGCCGTCACCGTCAGCGTTCCGACAGCGCCGGGCCGGGCGCGGACGATCGCCTGCACCCAGCCGTTGAAGACGGGACAGGTCGGCTCGCGGAAGTCGCCCATGTTCGTCTCGTCGCCGTTGTCCGTCGCGACGACCGCCCCCGGCCCCTCGACCGCAAACGTCACGCGGTCGCGCGTGCGCGGCACGACCGAACCCGCCGCATCGACCACGCAGACGTTCACGTAGGCGACGTCCTCGCCGTTGGATACGATTTCCGGGTTCTCCGCCGCGATCTTCAGCGCCGCGACCGGCCCCGCCGTCCGCACGACGTCACGCGCCCATTCGCGACCGCCCTTGTAGGTGACGACTTCCAGAGTGCCGGGCGCGTAGCGCACGTCGTCCCAGCAGAGGCGGTAGGCGCGATCCCACACGCCGGGCTGCTTCTTCTGGCGGCCGAGCGACTTTCCGTTGAGGAACAGCTCGCCCGCATCGCCCGACGTATAGACGTAGACCGGCGTGACCTCGCCGACGCGCTCCGGCCAGTTCCAGTGCGGCAGGATATGCGCCATCGGCAGGTCGGGACGGAACCGCGACTGGTAGAGGTAGAAGAAGTCCTTCTTGAAGCCCGCGAGATCGAGAAAGCCCGTCGAACACGAGTGGATCGCCGCGCGCGCCAGCCCGTACTTCTTCACGTCCGCCAGCGCCTGGGCCTGCAGCGCGGGGTCGGCGAAGCGCGGCTTCCGGCGCAGGTCGTCGCAGTAGTACGGCCCGCCGAGATAGTCGATGCCCGTCCACGGGAAGTCGCCCAGGCACGTGCCGACCTGGTCCATCCAGTACCACTGCGCGTCCGGCGGACACGCCCAGCCGCTGTTGATGTCGTTCCAGCCGCAGCTTTCCCACCCATAGCTTGAGGCGTAGAAGCTGTCGAACTCGTCCAACCGCAGGCTGCGTTTCACGACCGGGAAACGGTACTCGCCGCGCGTCGACATCGCGCAGACCGACTCCGTGCCCAAGAACGGTACGTCCGGGTACTTCGCCTTCAGGCGCGGATACTGCCAGGCCATGTAGTTGCAGCCCATGACGCCCAAGACCATCGGATAGTCGTTCGTGAAGTTGACCGCCGTGTTGTTCGCGTTGCACGTCGGCCGCGTCGGATCCTCCTCCGCCGTGATGACCGCAAGGCGGCGGGCCGTCCGGATGCCGCCGGCGAGATCCTTCGTCCACGGCTTCAGGTCGCAGATCTCGTTGCCGACGGAATAGAGGATGACCGAGGGGTGGTTGCGGTCCGTCCGCACCCATGCGCGCGTGTCGCGCGCGTGCCACGTGTCGAAGATCAGGTGGTAGTCGTTCGCGCGCTTGCCCGCGTCGCCGATCTTGCGCCATGTGTCGAAGACCTCGTCCTTCACCAGAATGCCCATCTCGTCGCAAAGCGCCAGCAGTTCCTCGTCCGGCGGATTGTGCGACGAGCGGATTGCGTTGACGCCCGCCTCCTTGAAGAGCCGGAGCCGCCGCTTCTGCGCCGTGCGGTTCCAGGCCGCGCCGAGCACGCCGAAGTCGTGGTGCATCGACACGCCGTTCAGCGGCACGGTGCGCCCGTTCAGCTGGAAGCGCCGCTCGTCGGAATGGAACGCGATCGTGCGGATGCCGTAGCGGTACGTGTCGCCCTCGACGTCCACCGAATAGAGATACGGGTCGTCGATGTCCCAGAGACGCGGATTCTCCACCGTGAACGAGCGATCCCGCGTACCGCTCTTAGACATCTCGTAGCGGACGCGCACCCTTGCGCGTTTCGCGGTGATCTCCGGCGTGGTGATGAAGACCGAGCCGGGAACGACATGATCCTCGGGCAGGACGAGCAGACGGCAGTTGCGGTAGAGCCCGCCGCCCGTGTACCAGCGCGAGGAGTGCGGCACGTTGTGGCAGCGGATCGCCAGCACGTTCGCGCCGTCCGGCCTGAGGTGCGGCGTCAGGTCGAGCCGGAAGCGCGTGTAGCCGTAGGGCCAGCCGCCGACGAACTGCCCGTTGACGAAGACCTGCGAAAAGCTCATCGCGCCGTCGCACTCGAACAGCACCTTGCCGCCCTTCGGAATGTCTGCCGTGCGGGCGTCGGCCGTCAGCCGCGCGCCACGCACCTCGAACGTCGTCCGGTACCAGCCGATGCCCGTCACGTCGAGGAAAGCGTCGCCGTAGGGAAGCGCGGGGTCGAAGCTCTTCATCACGCCCCAGTCGTGCGGCACGCGCACGTCCGTCCACGCGCGGTCGTCAAAGCCCGGCTTCGCCCAGTCGAAGTCAAACGCGCCCGTGAGGTCGCCGCGATCCGCACGGTCGAGCAGCGCGGAAAGCTTCCGCACCTCGTTCGAGACGTTCGCGTCGCAGACGTACTTCGGGTCGTCCGCCTTGATGAACTTCCAGCCCGCCTTGAGCGGAACCTTGACGGTCGCGCCGAACGAGGCGAACGCCACACTTGCGAAAGACAGGGCGACCAGCCTTCGCAGAAATCCTGTTGCACGGTTTTTCATGCCGCTTATTATACCAAATGGCCGTCGGGAGGACGGGCAGAAGAAATGAGAAGACATGAGATGTTTTGAGTCGTTCTCGGCATCCTTCACGTTTCGGCCTTATTCCTGCGTGACGCCCTGCGGCAGACGTTCCAGCAGCGGTGAGATGAACGCCTCCGAAACGCGCATGCCAAGCGGGATCGTCGGCTTGTTCGCCCCGTGGAAGTCGCTGCCGGCGGACTTGAGAAGGCCGAGCCGGGACGCCATGCGCGTGAACTCGACGTTTTCCTCCGGGCGGTTCGCCCGATAGAGCGACTCCAGACCGTCCAGCCCCTTCTCCTTCAGCGCCGCAAGTCCGCGTTCAGCCGCCGCGAAGTCGCAGCCGACGTGCTGCCACGGCCGCCGCCAGTACTTCGGATGCGCCATCACGCAGAGTCCGCCGGCCGCATGGACGACGGCAAACGCCTCTTCCTGCGGCGGATGGTAGCGTTCCTCGTAGCAGCGCGTCGCGGCGGGCGATTCGGGCAGCAGGTACGTCGCAAACGCCTCCATGATCGACTTCGCGTAGCCATGCTCCATGAGCCACCGCGCGAAGTGGGGACGCGCCAGCACCTCGCCGTGGGCGTAGGACGCGATCTCGCCGCCCATCTCGATGCCAAGCCGCCGGAAGTTCGCGAGAATCTGCTCGTTGCGCGCGTTGCGCCCGCCGAGAATCTTCCGCTGGAACGCCTTCAGCGCGGCGTTCGCGGGATCGATTCCGAGCCCCAGCAGGTGGAATCGGTCGAACGTCCGCCCCGGCTCGATGCTCAGCTCGACGCCGGCGACCGTCCGTACGCGCCGCATCACGCCGGCGGACATGAATTCGCCGACGCCGTCCGTATTGTCGTGGTCGGTCAGCGCGAGCGCGGCATAGCCATCGCGCGAGGCCGTCTCGACGAGCTCGCACGGTGTGCACGTGCCGTCCGACGCGGTCGAATGGACATGAAAATCAACGGTCAGCCGCATGTCCCGATCCTATCGAAGAATGTCTCGATGTCTGTCGCAAACTTTTCCATGCCGTGGATTATACCATTTGCAGTGCCCCTGCCGCAAATCCGGGCGCCCCCGCCCTTTAATCACCCGACCGGGGCCTGTCCCCACGGAATCCCCCCACGGAAGCCGGGGCCTGTCCCCATGCCCTTGGGGTCTGTCCCCACGCCCCTTGGGGTCTGTCCCCACGCCCCTTTCGACACCGCCCGTCAACAGGGCCACTTGTCCCTTGTCATACGATATGCTATAATAATGGCAGTTTTACGCGGATACTGCAAATGAAACGGCAGAACATCCTCTATCCAAAGGCAACGAAAGCCCTTCTGACGCTCGGCGAGAACCTGCGGCTCGCACGGCGGCGGCGCAAAATCACGGCGGGCATGATGGCCGAACGAGCCAATCTCTCGCTGATGACCTTGCGCGCCATCGAACGCGGCTCGCCGCACGTCTCGATGTGCAACTACATGGCCGTCATCGCCTGCCTCGGCTTTCAGGACGACATCGCCGCCGTTGCGGCTAACGACCGCCTCGGCCGCGACCTTCAGGACGCACGGCTATGAAAAGGCTTTTTCTCTCGAACGCTACCGCTGGAATCAGCCACTTTCGCCATTCGTTACGTCTCTTGACGCTTACTTAGGCCAAGAAGGTCATGACGAGGTTGACCATCATTTCCTTCTCGGCCGGACGTGATTCGGCGATCATGACCGTCAGCGCGACAAGCGTCGAATCGGCAATGCGCTTGGAGCCGTCCTTGCGCAGCAAAAGCCTGTTGCGCTGAAGGAAATAAAGGAAAAGCCCAGCCGCGATTCGCTTGTTTCCGTCGGAGAAGCCGTGGTTTTTCGTGACGAGATAAAGCAGGTTCGCCGCCTTCTCCTGCGCCGACGGATAAAGATCCTTTCCGCCGAAGGACTGGTAGACCGCGCCCAATGCCGACTTGAAGGAGCCGTCCTTCTCGTTGCCGAAAAGCGGCGACGCCTCGGCGAACTTCATGCTGTCGATGAACGCACGACATTCCGCGTAAGTCAGCTTGACCGAACGCGACCTCGCCTTGGGCTTGCCAACCGTCTGGTGGTCGTAGGCGTCCAAAAGGTCAAGCGCCGACGAATACGTCTTCACGACATCCAAGACCTGTTCCGCGTCCAGGCGGTTCGACACGCGCTTCATCACCTCGACAGCCTGTCCGAGCTGACGCAGACGCTGCTGATTGAGAGTATATCCGTGTAGAACATACTCTTTCAAGATTCTTGTCGCCCAGATTCTAAACTGCGTTGCGCGTGTAGAGTTGACTCGATATCCAACAGATATGATCGCATCAAGATTGTAGGTTATCACCTTGCGCGTTATATTTCGTCCGCCCTCATTTTGAACTAGTAAGGATTCCTTACTAGTTGCCGCAACTTCAAGTTCTCCAGACTTATACACATTTCGCATATGCAAAGTTATATTTTGCGGCGTGACACCGAACAATTCTGCCATCTGCATACGTGTCAGCCACAGAGACTCCTCTTCCATGCGCACAGGAATCTCAATGCCACCGTCTTTCGACTTAAACAGCACAAGTTGGTTCTTCTCGCTCATTTCAAGACCCTTTCTCTGCATCGATTCGTCATCGGTTACGTGACGATTCGATTTGCACCTCAATTCTTGGTATCAATAGTATACCATACCGATGACGATCTCGCTGACCGTCCCCAACGACGGCGAGTCTGCGCTCAGACATGAGCGATAAGATTTTACCATAAGATCATAATGCCCATCGCACTGCCAGATTGTAGTAAGATCTCATCGTCATTCTTCAGTCCAAACAACATCTGCGCCGTGCAAACCCTACCACTCGAACCCTACCACTGGGGTCAGACACTTTCTCCCCTACGCGCGTCGGAACGGGCAGCTGCTCGCTCGGTCTCGTCGCTTAGGTTTGCGCTTCTCACCGAAGACAATCAGCCGGCTTCAGCCTGCCATGCCTCGGCGAGACCACGGGCTGCGGACGAGACCTCTCTGACGTCGGCAAACCCTCGCTCCTCACTCGCGCCACTTCCCGCCCCTCCGCGCGGACACCGCACACTCTGACAACACGCTCATCCCGATTTAGCCGCTCAGAATTTCCCACATGAGATTCTTATTTTATGCTATTTGCGTGAAATCTATTGTTTGTAGTTGACGTTTTCTCCTGTTCATATTGGGGACAGGCCCCCTCAACCCTGCCACTCAAACCCTACCACTGGTGTCAGACACTTTCTCCCGACACTTTCTCCCCATCGTCCTTCCGCCATCGCCATTCCTCTTTACCTGTTTAGTCCATGCTTTTCAGGTTCTTGACCGTATATTCGTCTCCCCACGGATACCAGTTCAGCGCCCAGTCGCTGTCGTCGCGACCCGACATCGCATCCTTCAGGTCGTCCGCCACGCTTGACCGTGCCGCATCGAACTGGACATTTACAATTTGCTCCGTTCCGTCCGCGCCGACCATCTTCAGTTTCGCCTTGCATGGATAGGCGGACTTGTCAAACTTCTTGGCAATCGAGAACCACGGCACGTCAAGCGAATCGATCGACTTGAATCCCTTGATCTGCTCGCATTTCATCTGCAAGGTTGCCCGGATGCCGTTCTTGTGTGCGAGTTCAAGACCGCCGTAGCAAATCAAGAGCGCAACGACTCCAATCAGAACCTTCGTGATTATTCCCGCAGCCTTGTCGGCGGCCTTGTCAATCACCGCATCGACCTTCTTTTCCTTTTCATTAGCCATTTCAAGTTTCCTTTCTTGTTATCCGTTCTCAATCCTGAAGACCGCAGATTGCGGCAAAGACGGCTATGGACGTAGCCATTCCTTCGTCTGCAATCTCGCCATTTGTCGGCGAAACCTTGACGACGCCGCATCCGAGCGCCGATTGCACCGAGATCTTTGCGATGACCTTCCCGTCCGTCGACAAGACCTTGCGGCTCATCATTTTCCTGATGGCGCCGGGGATGAACAACTTGAAGAAGGAATCGCCTGGAGCCGATGCGACGACATTGCCGTCGACGACGAGCGTATAGGACGAACGCAGAAGGATGTTCAGGAATCGCTTCTTGGGA
Source organism: uncultured Kiritimatiellota bacterium (assembly GCA_934635045.1). Classification (GTDB taxonomy): domain Bacteria; phylum Verrucomicrobiota; class Kiritimatiellia; order RFP12; family UBA1067; genus UBA1067. Next base: position 16,725 of record CAKTZA010000066.1, read on the forward strand.
ACCCATGTCCCAAGAACCCGTCCATCCGCAAGGCTCTTGAACTCATAACCGCTCTGTCCCGCAAGGAACGAGAGCTTTTGCTGCGACGCTTCGAGAAACGCCTTTTTCTTCTCCTCGTCCTCGTAGAACTTCATTTCCCACTTGAAGCCCTTCTTGACGTCGTAATCCAGATACGCGAACTTCTTCTTGTCGCACTCAAACCACGATGCCGCGACACCGCTCAACGGCATACTGATCTTGTATCCTTTTTCAAACATAACAATTTCTTTCCTTCTTCCAACACTTATTCCATTCCAAGCAATTTCACAGCATCCAAAGGATTCTTCACGCCGACCGCGACCTCCGAGCTTTCGACGTTGTAGACGAACTGGTACGCCAGCTTCTGCTGCGCACCGGTCTTCTTGTTCTTCAGTTCAAGGTCGAACGTCCCCGTGCGCTTGCCATTTGCTTCGGGTGCCATCACAAAGTTGGAGGTATTCTCAACGGCCCACAGCTTCACCAGTTCGTCTTGAGACTGGAAATGCTCTTGAGCCATCTTTGTAATTTCTCCTTTCAGCATGGAATCCTCCAAGCCGCACCCCGCGAAGCCAAGCATCGCGCCAATACCGACCGCCAAGGCAGCCATTTTCATCAGTTTGTTCATTTTCTTTCCGTTTCCTTTTTCGCCTTTGTTTCCGAAACCGACGAGAGGCTAAAGGCAGAGCCTCTCGTCGGGAGTTGCGCCCCCAAGTGCTTTAGTCGCGTTCAATCTGGACGCGAAGCGAACCGGGGTCGCCGCGCACGTAGCGGAAGCGTGGCGCAGCCATTTCCTTGATGATGGCGCCGCCAATGCCGCCCTCACAGGTAAAGTCCTTCTGCTCGCCAAAATACGTGAGCCGGAATTCCTTCGTGTTGTTCTTGTATTGATAGGACTCCTGATGGAACCAGACGCGATAGGACGTGCTCATGTCCATCGGTTCGTAGACCGTCGTGTCCTTCTCGATGAGTTTGAAGCGCATATCGACTTTTGTCGCACGCTCGTACGCAACGGCCCATTCCGCCGGCGTCTGCACGTCAAACGGATACCACTTCTTCAGGAGCTTCTTGCCGAAGTTGAAACGCCACACCTTTTTCTCGGCACCGCTTGCGTAGCAGAACGGCGACGACTGCCCTGGGACATAAATGACATAATTCGCATTCTTTCCTTCGCCGTCAATCGCCTCCTTGATTTCAAACTTCGGGAAGTGATGTCCGAAGACAATCTTCATGTCGTCGAACGTCATGCCAAGGTAGAAGCCGTCCAACTCAAACGTTTCCTTCGCCGCAGCCTTTGCCTTCTCGCAAATTGCGCGGAACGCCTTTTCCTCCTCTTCTGCGACCGCCTTCTGCAGTTCCGGGGGCATCTTCGCCATGACAGCCTTTCGCGTCTCATCAAAGTGAACCCCCTTGTAGACCTTCATATCGATACGTGCAATAGGCAACACTTCCACCAACTTACGTTCAAATTCCTTCGATTTCGCTTTACCTTCCACAAGGATATCATACGCCATGTTTTCAGGAATAGAATCAATGAAAAACCTCCAGCTCGTCTCGTCCCCGCAAATGAAGGATTTCATCATCGAATCGTCAAGCCACGGAAGCCCTTTGAGGAACTTGCTCAACGTATCCCGCCTTTTAGTATCCACCCCACTAACGTCTTCATAGCGCGCGAAGTCCCTGAGCATGGATGAAACTATCTTCGCAGCCGCCGATGAATCTTTGATTCTCACCGTCAAGAATACAGCGTCGTCAAACCATTCTCCAACTGTGCGTTTCCGAATCACCCTTTCCAGAAACTTAACCGCTGTCTCATCCGAAAACTTCGTCAGCAGTTTCGTGCGAACCTCAGGCTTCGAGAATATCTGCATATCAAACAATAATTTTTCCAATTTGTATTCAAGATCCTCCTCATACGCCAATTTACCATTCACATCGGCAATTCGACAAAACGCCATTATTCGGGTTTCATATTTCAGATACGTATCTTTATAAAGCGACATCAACGTTGACGGCTTCTGTGTTTTCGCTATCAGGGCAACTACCACCCGATTCCGCAGTTTTTCATCAAAATCAAACTTGGACTTATAGGCCTCTTCAAGTTCTGCCGCTGTCAATTGCCCAATCACCTTGTCTGCAAATCCATCCACCCTGAAAGCACCTCGATGTTTCATGAGAATCTTCATCGCCAACCCTGGTTCGGAGAGGTTTAGTCTTGCAACGACAGCAGCACGAACTTCATCACGCCAAACGCGATCCAAAAGACGCAAGAGCAAATCAGTATCTGACACAAGCTTCACATACTCAATTTGCTCTGTCGCATCAAACTTCAGGAAATGAGTCTCGTCCTCGCCCGTTGTCACAATTAAAAAGATGGTTTCCTTCGCCTTTTTCACTTCTTCTGGGTTTGAGGATGCCAGCTTTGCACGCGTCGATTCGACAGTCACGCATCCCGTGATGGCAAGCGCGCACAAACTCACGCCTGCAAGTATTGTTTTCGTATTCATTTTTCTCCTTGTGCACCTTGGTTGTTTGTCAATGTGGCTCAATTGGAACGGTGCGATTTCCAATTGAGCCACAGGTTTAAATTGCCATCATTCAGACCATGTTCTCTTGTGTGCGCATGACACCCATCAATTGAAAGGATGGTATATTCCACCCTGTCTCTTCCTCGGTCGGGAACATCAGCTTCCGAACATCTTCCTTTTCACCATTTCCAAAGACGGATGGCACACCCGCCATGTAGGCGCGCACACAATCCTTGCCGAATACAGCAAGTGCATTCTTCAGTCCGCGGACTTTCTCCTTGTCTGCCGTATACTTGTCCCATTTCACCACGAAAGCATCCAGTTCTCGACCCGACAGCCATTTGGCCGGCGCGTCCTGCGCAAACAAAACAATCGAGCAATAGACCTTCTTCCCCTTAGGCCGACGTGTCATCGTCGTGAGGAGAGAACCCCAAATGGCATCGTCCAACGGCAAGCTGTATCCCAACAAGACAATGTGCATTGCCCCGGCAATCTGCGCCAAGGCATCATCCGTCATCTCCTTGATAAAGGAAGGGGCGGGGCACTTGAGCTGTGTCTGCATGAACATGAAATTGTCGTAGGCATGGGTCAATGCGCCGCAGAAATGGCATTCCAGCGCATCATATTCGCCGCGCTTCTGCGCAGCCTCTTCGCGCACCGTTCGAGACTTTTGTCCCGTCCGAAACGCCGCCGTAATGCCACTCGTAAAAAGCGTCGCTGAATTCTCATCCCACGAATCTCCCAGATACAGATTCAACCGTCCGCAGACAGGGCAATGTCGGAAATTGCTCATGCCATGAACAGGCACGTACATCCCTAACCGAAACGCACGCTCATCTACATATTTCTCCTTGTTCACGTTCTGTGCCACAGCCTCAGTACACGGCAACCAGACATTCGGATTCAGCTCCTCATCCAAATCTGCTGGCTTGCGCATCCCGACGGTTGTCGGGAAGTTCATCAGCAAGTTCAATCGGCGTCCCGGATTCCCCACGCGGACATCATGCGTCTTATTGGCCCGCAGATGGCCTTGCCAGATGAGCCACAGGAAAATCGGCTCAAAGTTCGTGGTGATCAGCGAATAACTGAACTTGTAGAACGCGGGTGCGTCCAGCGGAATGCGCGCATCTGCCAAGCGACAGCCTTCGCGCTGCATAAGCGACGCCAACGAGTCAAAGAAACGGCGATACTTCAGAATCTCCGACTTGCCTTCACCGTCAACAGCCAACCTTTCCCACGCGCAGGCAAACATCGTATTGATCAGAAGAATCAGCAACTCCCGCGCCGCGCGCAACCGTTCCACCGACAGCAAAATTGGGTTATTGTCCTCGCCATAGACCTGGAATCCACGTGCCTCGCGCAAGCATGCGTCAATCAGCGTGAAAACCTCCTGCAAATAGTTTTCTCTCGCGTGATCTTTCGTCTCGCTCCACCCGTCTCCTTTCTTCGCCTTGGCGATGAGCCTCAATGCCGACCAGTCATAATGCCGCCGCAACTCGGCAACAACCTTCTGCACTTGATTTTCGTCAACAGCGGGAAACGCCCGGTTACGAAGAGCGGCATCAAGAACTGGCTCGGCATCTGCCTTGTCGCCGGGATCGACGACACGCAACAAGTCGGCAACCTTCTCGCCCTTTCCTGAAAAGCACTTGGCCAGTTCTTCGATTCTCCCTCCCGCCAATTCCTCGTCGCACAAATGCCACAAGATGTCCGCCTGTTCGGCGGTCGTCGGCATCTTGAGTCGAGAAGTCGCCCCGGCCCCAACAAAGAGAATGGTTTCGGGACGAAGGGGGAGAGAATGCTTCAGCTCCATATTTCGCAAACTTTGGTAATAGAAAACACGCTTGTGGTTGTGGAGGTGAAGGAAAATTTACCCTTTAGCCGTGACTTTGCAACCGCTTTCTTTGAATCATCCAATTCCAATCGCACCTTTCCTGTGCAAAACGAAATTGCTGGTCTTTGCAGTTGAATGGTAACGACGTCTTTATATTGTAGAGTAGAGACCCACGCCTCGGCTTCGCCGATGCGACTTCCCCCTCATCAAACCGGACGTGCGGATTTCCCGC
>CAKTZA010000067.1 GCA_934635045.1 uncultured Kiritimatiellota bacterium
CGAATCACACCGGGCGGACTTTAGCGAAATTCAGACGGTTTACTTTCAGAATTCCAGTTTAGTTCTGGAAGCGACGTTGTCATCGCGCACTCCCGAATCTATTACTACAGACGAAGGAACTAAGACTGATTTTTCTTTCCCCACATATTCCTCTATACATACAGACGATGATACTGATGATGAGCCATAATAAGAATATATGAAATCTCCGACTTGAAATAAATCATTTGCCGCCATGCCAAGATTGGTAATACACCAAACTGCAACCATAACGACAATGCTAAAGCCAACTCGCTTCATATTAATTCGGATACCTTTTGCTGCACATTTCAGAGTACACCCCCTCCCTCGTGCAGAAAAGAAAGTGGCGCATTTCAAATCACCACGTCTTCTAAGTAGGCATCGGCAAACGCCCAAGTAAAAACATGAATGATGAAACACGCCACGTGGATCAACCACGTCGCGCGACCACCGTATTCCGCTTTTACTTTAAAATTTTGCCGATTTCTTAGAAAGCGTCATACGCTGATTCGCGTACGCCTCGCGGGCCTCGGATGGGTTTCCGCGAGTCCTTCTCCTTGTCGGCCCTGTGTGCAGCCGTAGGTAAAGGTTTTGCCGTCGGTTCCTTTGGAATCGGCCCGTGAATCAGATTGCGATTCGACAGGCCTCGTTTCCGCCTGAACCTTCAGCCGGTGACTGACGTCTGTGCCCGTCAGCCGTTTCAAAGAGCCATCACGGCTTTTGAGCCGCGCATCGGGCAGGGCACATCCCACCCGACGAAATCAGCGCGAATTATACCACGTTCCGCCGAACCCCGTCAAATCGGGCGAAGGGGCGGCAAAGAAAAATGCTGTCGCTGAACACGGAGAAAATGGAGGCTTGGAGGCACGGAGTCCTTATGAAGGATACAAGGCTGTTTCTCTGTGCCCTCCCTGCGCCCCCTATGCGGCCAAGACTTGAAAAACGAAGCCCCGCTCAAATCCCCTTAAAACGCCATTCATTCGCCCCGAAACTTCGTTCCTTTAGCCGCAAGGCGCGGCTTCGCCGCTGGCACAGAGGGGGCTCAGAGGATTCAAGTTGATGTTGAGACTTCACCACGGATGAAAACCGAAACCGCGCGAATTATACCACAGTTGGCGTCCGTCGCGCAATCGGCAGGCGCACGTAGCGGATGCCTCTTGCCTCTTCGCGACGCATACGTTCCGCCGCCGCGGCGGCTATGCGTCTAACGTCATGCCCGTATTTTTCCGAAATGCGCCGACGCACCTCGTAGACCCAGTCCATAGGATCCGCATAGTCAAGTTCTGTCGTCATTTCAAGAACTCCTCTTTTCGCTCCAAGAATTCACCCGGCGTAATGATGACGGGGCATGCATACCCCTCTCCGCCAATAATCATCGCCGTCTTCGGCAATGTCACCGGATTCGCCATGTGTCTGCAATTCCAGGTCAGCAGAGCACGTCCATGCCGTAAACCGCCGCCGTCGCGATGTGTGACGCATCCGTTCCTTCTTTCTCCGGGACTGCATGCCTGTCGAGCAACGTCTCGGCCAAGTCTACGACTTCCGGAATACTGCCATCCAAGGATACGGCTTCCTGCATGCTTTTCGCGCGGCGGACAGCGAATTCATCTTCGCCACATCCAGCCTCGTCCTTCACATACTGAGACACATAGATTTCGCACTTCGGCGCAATCTCCTGCCACCACTGCAACGTCGCCGCCTGTTTGAGGGCGATGTGAGCCAAAGGCGTGGGACGTCCGTTCAGGAAACTCCAGAACGACGTCTCGCAATAGACTTTCAGTTTCTTTTTCTCTTCAGCCATCTGCACGCCTTTCTCTTAAAGCGTCGAATCCACATACCGCCCGACGAAATCAGTACGAATTATACCACGTTCCGCCGAAACCCGTCAAATCGGCAAGGCGGTGACTAGAGAAAACTGCTTTCACTGAACACGGAGACAACAGAGACAGGGAGGCACGGAGCTCTTTTGTCTTTCCGCGACTCCGTCCCTCATTCGTCTCGCGGGCCCTTGCGGGCAGTTCGCTGCGCTCACTGTCGCTTTGCGACCTTGAAGGACACAAGGCTGTTTCTCTGCGCCCACTGTGTGCCCCCTATGCGGCTAAAACTTGAAAACGAAGCACCGCTTAGATTCATTTGAAGAGTCCTTCAATTGCCCCTGAACTTCGTTCTCTTGCCACAGGGCGCGGCTTCGCCGCTGGCGCAGAGGGGGCGCAGAGGAGTCGAGTTGATGTTGAGGTCTCACCACGGAAGAATGCCGAAGCCGCTTGTGCCGCGCGTATGCGCGCTTCCGCATTCTGGTCAACAAAACGGATGACACTCTGCGCCCGCCTTGCGGCTAAATGCGGACGGCTCCTTCACTTCGCCCAGCACGGCGAGACCCAGTTGCCGTTGGCGTGGAACATCGGACGCGGCTTGTCGCCGCCATCCTGCGTGTCGATGATGAACAGCGCCTTGTCGCGGCCCGCCGTGAGGTGGCGGCCGTCGCGCGACCAGCTCGGATGCGACCAGCTCCCCGCCTCGGTGACGAGCGTGGCGGAGGCGTCGCCCTTCGCCGCGTCCATCACCGCGACCTGCGCACCGCCGCGCTTGGTGATGTAGGCGATGCGGTTGTCCGGCCCCCAGTCCGGGTCGACGTTCTGTCCGCCGCGCGAAGTCAGGCGGCGTTTCGCCTTCGTCGAGACGTCGACCACGTAGATCTGCGGCGTGCGTGTCTCGTCCGAGACGTAGGCGATCTGGCGGCCGTCGGGACTCCACGTCGGCTGGCCCTCGGTCGCGAACGGCGTCGTCGTCAGGCGGATGAGGCGGTCGGTCGCCGGATCGGCGACGTAGAGTTCGACGTTGCCCTGAAGCGAGAGCGTCAACGCGAAGCGGCGTCCGTCCGGCGACGGCGCAATGCTCGTCGGCGTGCCCTTGAAGCTGAACTTCCGCGACCGCAGAAGCGAGTTGACGTTCATCTGCCAGACCTGCGGCGCGCCGTTCTTGTCGCCGATGTAGACGACGTTCTCGCCGTCCTTCATCCAGCGCGGGAAAATCGTCATCTTCGCGTCGCCCGTCAGCTTGCGGATGTCGAAGCCGTCGGGATACGTCATGCAGATCTCGCTCGGCAGGGCCTGTCCCTTCGCGATCAGCTTGCCGCGGTCAAGGAAGATGACCTTGTCGCACGCGAAGCCCTTCTGCTGGCCGAACGCCTCGCACATCGCGTCCGACAGCCGCCGCGCCGCCATGCGCGCGGCCTTGTCGTCCGCAAACGCCGCCGTCGAGTTGACGGCCTTGCCGAGGCCGACCGCGCGGATCGCGCCCGGCGCGCCCGACACGGTGATCGCCCCTGACGCGCCGACGGAGAAGAGGCCCGAAATCTCCAGGTTCCTCTTCAGGCACTTCGCGAATGCCGGATGCGAGACCTTCACCGCGACGGAGAGCTTCTGCGCACCGCGCACGTCGACGTCGACGACCGTCGCGGCCGAGGCAGAGGAAATGATCGAATAGTCGAATAAACGAATAATCGAATCGTTCGAAACGGGCGCCAACAGGGCCGGGCAAGCAACAAACAGGCAGAGTGTTTTCTTCATCTTCATTTGTTTTTGACTTATCGTTGTTTTCAATTCAGAATTCGCCAATTCAATTATTCTTCAATTCGGACATTCGATTATTTCTCACGTCGTATAGTCCGCGTTGATGTGCACGTAGTCGAGCGAGAGGTCGCACGTGTAGATCGAGCTTTCGCCCGTACCGAGGTGCAGGTCGACGACGACCTCGAAGGCGTCCTTCTTCAGCACCTTCGCCAGCTTCGCGAGCTGCTTCTCGTCCGCAACCTCCCCGCGCCGAAACGCCCACACGCCGTCGTAGAAGACCTCGGCCCTCATGTCCTCGACCGCCGCGCCCGAATAGCCGACGGCCGCGAGCACACGCCCCCAGTTCGGGTCGCGCCCGAACCAGCTCGTCTTCGCGAGCGGCGACTTCGCGACGGCGCGCGCCGCGCGCGCCGCGTCCTTCTCGCTCTTCGCGCCCTTCACGGTCACGGTCACGAACTTCGTCGCGCCCTCGCCGTCCGTCGCCATCTGCCGCGCGAGCGAGACGCAGACGGCCTCCAGCGCCGCGCGGAACGCCTCGAAGTCGGCCCCGCCGCGCGTGATCGGCGCGTTTCCCGCCGCGCCGGACGCGAGCAGGAAGACGGAGTCGTTCGTCGACTCGTCGCCGTCCACCACCAGGCTGTTGAAGCTCTTCGCAATCGCGAGCCGAAGCGCGCGCCGGAGCATCGCGGACGTGATCGCCGCATCCGTCGTCACGAACCCCAGCATCGTCGCCATGTTCGGCTCGATCATGCCGGAACCCTTCGCCATGCCGCCGACCGTCACCTTCCGGCCGCCGATCACCGTCGTCACGCACGCCTCCTTCGGGCGCGTGTCGGTCGTCATGACCGCCTTCTCCGCTGCGAGCCCGTGCGCCGCCGTGCGGCCAAGCGCGGCCTTCGCCGACTTCAGGCCCGCGAGCAGGCGATCCATCGGCAGCGGACGCCCAATGACGCCCGTCGAGGCAACGAGGACATGGCGCGGGTCGATGCCGAGCTCGCCCGCCGTGACGAGCGCCGAAAGTTTCGCGTCCTTCAACCCCTGTTCGCCCGTGCAGGCGTTCGCGCAGCCGGAGTTCGCGAGAATCGCCTGGACCTTCCCGCCCTTGACGATCTCGCGGTCATAGAGAACCGGCGCCGCCGCGACCCGGTTCGTCGTGAAGACGGCCGCCGCCGCGCACGGCGCGTCCGCCACGAGGAGCGCGACGTCGTTGCGGCCCTTGTACTTGATTTCCGCCGCGACGCCCGCCGCGCGGAACCCCTTGGCGGAACACACGCCGCCCGTGATGAACCTGACTGCTGACATGGCGGAGGAAGGCTTTCAGATGTTGATGCGGAGCGTCGTTTCGCGGGCCGGGCCGACCGAGAGGACGCCGAGCTGGCCGCCCACGAGGTCGAGGATGCGGTTGATGTACGCCTTCGCGTTCTCCGGCAGGGCCGCGTAGTCCGTGATCTTCGACGTCTCGCACTGCCAACCGGGCAGCTCCTCGTAGACGGGCGTGCAGTGCGCCAGGACTTCGAGGTCGGCCGGGAACGTCGTGTAGACGAAGCCGTCCTCGCGCCGGTAACCCGTGCAGATCTTGACGACCGGGAACGTGTCCAGCACGTCGAGCTTCGTCATCGCCCAGAAGTCGACGCCGTTCACGCGCTGCGCATAGCGCGCGACGACCGCGTCGAACCAGCCGCAGCGGCGCGGCCGCCCCGTCGTCGCGCCGAACTCGCCGCCGCGCTGGCGCAGCGTCTCGCCGTCCGCATCGAGGAGCTCCGTCGGGAACGGGCCCTCGCCGACGCGCGTCGTGTAGAGCTTGAGGACGCCGATCACGCGGTCGATCGAACGCGGCGAGACGCCCGTGCCCGTGCAGGCGCCGCCCGCCGTCGGGTTCGAGGACGTCACGAAGGGATACGTGCCGAAGTCGATGTCGAGCATCGTCGCCTGCGCGCCCTCGAACAGGAGCGATTTCTTCGCCTCCAGGTTCTCGTGCAGGTACTGGATCGTGTCCGTCACGTACGGCATGAGCGCCGTGACCATCGGCGTGTAGAGGCGCACCATCTCCTCCGCGTCAAGCGGCTGCGCGCCGAGGCCGACGAGCTTGCGGTTCGCCTCTGCGACCTGCTTGCGCACGAGGTCGGCGAAGTCGGGCCGCAGGATGTCGCCGACGCGCATGCCGAAGCGGCCGACCTTCGCCGCGTAGGCCGGGCCGATGCCGCGCCCGGTCGTGCCGATCTTCTCGCCCTCGGGGCGCGCGGCCTCCTCGGCCTTGTCGAGCGCGCGATGCCACTGCATGACCATGTGCGCGCGTTCGGAGATGTGGAAGCGGCCCTTCAGCTCGAAGCCCCAGCTCTCGACCTGCTCCAGCTCGCGCATGAGGTCGAACGGGTCCATCACGACGCCGTTGCCGATCACGCAGTGCTTGCCGCCGTGGAGGATGCCGCTCGGCACGAGGTGGAGGACGTACTTCTTGTCGCCGACGACGACCGTGTGCCCGGCGTTCGAACCGCCCTGGAAACGCACCACGACGTCGGCCTCCTCGGTGAGGAAGTCGATGACCTTGCCCTTGCCTTCATCGCCCCACTGGGCGCCAACGAGTACAGTATTCATAACGGGGTCGTATTATACCAAAATATCGTGCGTACCGAGTCCGCCGAAACGCATTCGGCATCAGCTGGCGTAGACGAGGTCGCGCGGCGGCGGCGCGGAATAGGTGACGCGCTTTTTCGTCGCCGGATGCAGAAACGACAGCTCGACCGCGTGCAGGAGCGTCCGAACCGGCTTGTGGCGCAGCTGCCGATCACGCGCGGCGTCGCCGTAGAGCGAGTCGCCGACAATCGGACAGCCCAGTTCCTTCGCCGCGTGAATGCGAATCTGGTGCGTCCGCCCCGTCTCGATGTCGAAGCGGACAAGCGCGAGCGCGCCCTGCCGTCCGAGCACTTCATAGTGCGAGACGGCGGCCTGTCGGTCGATGGGACTCGTCAGCGTGCCCTTCGCCGCGAGGCCGTGCCGCCAGTGGCAGACGGCGAGATACGTCTTGCGGACGTCACGGTGCGACTCGAACTGGCGACGCAGGTCACGATACGCCGCCGACGTCCGCGCGAAGACCATCACGCCGCTCGTGTCGATGTCGAGGCGGTGGACGACGCCCGGCCGCTCGCGCGAGCCGACGGACGCCATCTCCGGGAAGCGGCGCACAAGCTCGTCCGTGAGCGCACCCGTTTCGTGTCCGGGCGCGGGGTGGACGATCTGCCCCGCCGACTTGTCAACGACGACGAGCGCCGCGTCCGTGTAAAGAAGCCTCATATTCCTTCAGCCCTCGCGCACGCAGCCGACAGGCCGGGCATTTGCCGCAACCGACGCCGGGAATTCCGTTGTAGCAGGTCACCGTCTCGTTCTTGACGAGATCGAGGATGCCGAGCCTGTCCGCAAGCGCCCACTCCTCCGCCTTCGTCTTGTGGATGAACGGCGTCTCGATGCGGATGGGGTAGTCGAGCGCGAGGCGAATCGCCTTCTCCTGCGCACGGATGAACGCGGCGCGGCAATCGGGATAGCCGGAGTAGTCAGCCTCCGACACGCCCGTGTAGAGGACGGTCGCGCCGAGCGTCTTCGCCCACACGGCCGCCGCGAGCAGGAAGAAGGCGTTGCGTCCTTCCACCACGGTGGTCGGACACGACGCGCCGCGCGCACGAGCGATCTTCATCGTCGGGTCGAGAAGCGCGTTCGTCGTGAGGTCGCGGTAGAAGCCGAATGTCACGACCTTGTGCGCGGCGATGCCAAAGCGCTTCGCGAGCCGCCGCGCATACTTCGTCTCGATCGCATGGCGCTGGCCATAGCCGAAGGTGATGGCGGCGACCTCGTCCGCACCGTATTTCTTCACGGCGAGCGCCAGACACGTCGCGGAATCCTGTCCGCCCGAAAGAACGACAACGGCTTTCACGGCCACCTCGTCAGACCAGCTCGCGCGCCTTCGCAAGCACGTTCTCGACCGTGAAACCGAATTCCTGCGCGAGCACCTTGTAGGGCGCGGACGCGCCGAAGTCGTCCTTCGTCACAAACCGCGTCGTCTTGAAGTCGAGGCGGAAGCGGTCCCAGCCGAAGCGCGAGCCGGCCTCGACGATGACACGCTTCGTCATCTGCTCCGGCACGACGTAGTCGCGGTACGTGCACTTCTGCGCGAGGAACCGCTCCATCGACGGCATCGAGACGACGCGCACGGACTGGCGGCCGTCGCTCTCGTCCCACATCTTCTGCGCGGCGGCGATGCAGAGCGAGACTTCGCTGCCCGACGCGAGGAAGAGCACCGTGTCCTTCGTCTGCGGGCCGGCCTGCCAAATCGAGTAGGCGCCCTTCGCGACGCCCTCCGCGCGCGTGCCCTCCAGGACGGGCAGGTTCTGCCGCGTCGTCAGGATACAGCTCGGCCCCTTCCGGTTCATCAGCATCTCGACCCAGGCATAGCCCGTCTCCGTCGCGTCCGCCGGTCGGAACGTCGTCACGTTCGGAATCGTCCGGATTGCCGCGAGCTGCTCGATCGGCTCGTGCGTCGGGCCGTCCTCGCCGACATAGAAACTGTCATGCGAGAAGACGAAGATCGAGGGAAGCGACATAATCGCCGCAAGGCGAATCGCCGGCCGGCAGTAGTCGGAGAAGACGAAGAACGTCGCGCCGAACGCGCGGAAGTCCTCGTAGGCCGTGAGGCCGTTCACCATCGCGGACATCGCGAGCTCGCGCACACCCCAGTGGAAGTTGCGGCCCGTGAAATCCTCGGCGGAAATCCAGCCGTACTTCTTGAGGCCCGTCTTGTTCGAGCCTTCGAGGTCGGCCGAGCCGCCGACGAGCGCAGGAAAGACGTCCGCGAGCGCGTTCATGATCGCGCCGTTCGCCGCGCGCGTCGCGACCGGCTTCTCGGCGTCGAACGTCGGGAGCGCGGCAAGGAGGCGTGCGCGCCGCGCGTCGTCCGTCTCCGGCTGGGCGGGGCCGCCCGCCGCCTTGAGCGCGGCCTTTTCGGCCTTGACGTCCTTGTTGCGCCAGTGATGGCAGAGGGCCGCACGCGCGGCGAAGAGGTCGTAGACCTCCTGTGGCACGTAGAAGCTCTTCGCCGGGTCGAAGCCGAGCGCCGTCTTCGTCGCGGCGACCTCCTCGGCGCCGAGCGGCGCACCGTGACAGCCCGCCGTGTCGGCCTTTGTGGGCGCGCCCTTGCCGATAATCGTCTTCGCGATGATGAGAACCGGCGCGTCCGTCACCTTCAGCGCACGCAGGTAGACGCGGTGGATCTGGTCATAGTCGTGCCCGTCGATCTCGAAGACCTTCCAGCCGTACGCCTCGAAGCGCTTCTTCGCGTCATCGCGGTTCGTGTCCGTGACGCGCCCCTCGATCTGGATGTCGTTGAAGTCGTAGATCGCCGTGAGGCCGCCGAGCTTCAGCGTACCGGCGAGGGACGCCGCCTCGTGGCTGATGCCCTCTTCCATGTCGCCGTCGCCCATGAAGACCCACGTGTGGTTCTCGCGCTTCTTCATCTTCGCGGCAATCGCGAGACCGACCGCCATCGCAAAGCCCTGGCCGAGCGGCCCCGTCGTCACCTCGACGCCCGGCATGACGCCGCGCTCCGGGTGCCCGGCGCAGCGCGAACCAAACTGGCGGAACGTCTGCAGTTCCTCCAGCGTGACGCCGCCCGTGCCCGAAAGGTGGTTCAGCGCGTAGACGAGCGCGGAGGCGTGGCCGCCCGAGAACACGAGGCGGTCGCGGTTCTTCCACGCCGTGTCCTGCGGATCGACCCGCAGGTGCCGCAGCCACAGCGTCGTCGCGAGATCCGCCATGCCCATCGCCGCGCCGGGATGCCCCGAATTGGCCTTTTCGATCATGTCCGCACACAGGCAGCGGATCGTGTCCGCCGCCAACTTCAGCTGTTCGTTCGTCGTCTTCATCGTCTTCCTCCTAAAATTAAAACCGTATTATACCATAATCGCCCCGTCGAACGTCCGACGGAGCGCTTTCGCCCGGTTGCCGCCGGCGCACCGTCACTTCCAGACGATGTGGTCGCGGTCGATCGTCAGGATCTCGTGCGCCTCCAGCGCGACAATCGCCGCCTCCGGCTCAACCGCCCTGAACTGCGCCACCAACGTGTTCTGGAGTTTGCGGACGGTGCCGGGAGCCAGCTTCCGCAGCCGCGCGACCTCATCCTCCGTCAGCGGCAGCACGGGCTTCTTCGTCCGGCGCGCACGCGGCTTCTTGGCGGGCGGCTTGTCGTCGGACGCGGCCTCCGCCGTTGCCGCCTCAGTCTCGGCGGCGGGCGCAGACGCCTTGGCCTTGGCGCGCGTACGGGTCGTCTTCTTGGCGGGCGCCGGCGCGGATTCCGCCACGGGCTCCGCATTCGGCGTCGCCACGGGCATCGGCTCGGCCTCCGACGCAACGCCCAGCGTCTTCGGCGCGAGACCCGGCGGCGGCGGCACCGGCACGACGGCGGGCGCGGGCGCGTCGCCCAGCAGCGCCAAGACGGCCTCCGGCGTCTCCTTCACGTCGTAGTCGAGCCCGTCGCCGATCGGCACGACGACCGAGCCGCCGGCCTTGCGCGGCTCGACGGTCACGACAAAACTCGCATTGATCCAAATCGGCGTGTTGTCCAGCCGCGTCAGTCTGATGAACATGATCTACTCCCTTCGTCTTCGATTTCTTCAGATGCAGGATATTATACCATACGGACGAATCCGAGAACGCCGCAGTCGGGGCCCACCCAGCGAGCCCCGGCAATCGCCCTGTGCACGTAGGCCTTCGCGCCCTCGACCGCCGCCGCGAGATCGCGTCCGCGCGCGAGTTCCGCCGCGAGCGCCGCCGAGAGCGAACAGCCCGTGCCGTGCGTCGAGACGGGGTTGGAGACCCACGGGAGCGCAAACGTGCGCACCGCACGTCCGTCAAAGAGGACATCGACCGCCGCCGCGTTGTCGCCGTGCCCGCCCTTCACGAGGACGGCGCACCCGTACGTCTCGTGAATCTGCCGCGCGAGCGCCTCGGCATGCGCCGCATCGCCCGCACGCTCGGCATTCGGGTCGCCGACGGCACGTCCGCACAGCATCTCGGCCTCAGGCAGGTTCGGCGTGATCAGCGTCGCCAACGGCAGAAGCCGCGCGCAGATCGCCTGCAGCGCCGCCTCCGACACGAGGCGCGTACCGCTCGTCGCGACCATCACGGGATCGACGACCTTCGCGATTTCGGGATGCGCCGCGAGCCGGTCGGCAATGACCTCGATTGCCGCCGGGTCTGCAAGCATGCCCGTCTTGAGCGCGCGGATGGCGTAGACACCGAGGACGGCATCCAGCTGCGCGGCAACGAAATCCGCCGGAACGCCGTGAATGGCCGCAACGCCAAACGGGTTCTGCGCCGTCAGGGCCGCGAAGACCGTGCAGCCGTGCAGCCCGTAGGCGTGAAACGCGCGGAGGTCGGCCTGAACGCCGGCATTGCCGCCGGAATCGGATCCGGCGATGGTCAGACAGCAAGGCGTGATTTCATGCATCGTTCGCATGTGCGTTCGTGATCCTTCGTTCATACGTGTTTTCTGCGCCGACAGAACGCATCGGCCTCTAACTCTTCCGAAAGCAGATGCGGTCGATGATTGACTGGAAGCTTTCCGCGCCGGACAGGATCTCGATGGCGATGCGCAGGTAGAGGCACTTGACCGGCGTCGTCTCGAAGCGCGGGAAGCGCACGGCGTCCTTCTCCGTCGTGACGAGCGCGTCCGCCCCCATGTCGGCCGTGCGGTTGAGCGCGTAGAGGACTTCCGAGGCGTCGTAGCGGTGGTGGTCGGCATAGCGCTCGCACCAGATGACCTTCGCGCCGAGATGCCGCAGCGAGTTCTCGAAGCCCTTCGGCGAGGCGATGCCCGACAGCGTGCACGTCGTCTTGCCCTTCAGCCAGTCGAGCGGAAACTCCTCGCGGCTCCAGACGTCCTTCAGCGACTTCGGCGCGTGGTTGCATTCGACGATCTCCGCCGTCCGGTTGTAGCGGCGGATCTCCTCGCGGACGGCCGAGACGTCGCCTCGGCATTTCGTGAGGAAGATGATGTCCGCGCGCTTTAGGTGGCGCGCCGGCTCGCGCAGGATGCCGCGCGGCAGCAGGTTGCCGTTGCCGAAGGGGTTCGTCGAGTCGACGAGCACGACCTCGGTCGAGTGCTTCAGCTTCTGGTACTGGAAGCCGTCGTCGAGAATGAGCGTGTCGCAGCCGAGCCGCTGGATCGCGTAGCGGCCCGCCTTCACGCGGTCGCGGTCGACGACGACGGCGACGCCCGGCAGGTTCGACGCGAGCATGTACGGCTCGTCGCCGCCCGTCGCCGAGTCGAGGAGGACGCGCTTGCCGTCCGACACGACAAGCGGCTTCGTGACGACCTGCGTGAAGAGCCGCACCCAGAACGGCGCCTCCTTGCGGCGGTAGCCGCGCGAGAGGATCGCGACCTTGCGCCCCTCGGCGGCGAGCGTCCGCGCGAAGATCTCCGTCACGGGCGTCTTGCCCGTGCCGCCCGCCGTGACGTTGCCGATCGAGATGACCTGAATGCCGAGCGGGAAGCGGCGCAGGATGCCCGTGCGGTAGAGGAAGCCGCGCACGGCGACGACGCCCGCAAAGACGAGGCTCAGGGCCTTGAGAAGACCCAGAAGCGCACGGATGCCGCCGGGCTGGTCGCGGTCGGCCCCCTTCTCCTGGATCAGCTTGACGAGATAGCTCTCCAGCCGCTCGAATCCGCTCTGCCGCGCCTTGCGCATCGTCCGTGATCGTCAGTGCGAGAAGATGTTGCCGCTGTCGGCCCCGAAGGCCCGCAGGTAGACGTAGAAGCCAATCGTCCAGTCGTCGTCACGCCGATAGCCGTCAATCGTCGTGAAGTCATTGTCGTATTCGACGAGCAGACGAAAGCCGAGGCAGTCGGTCAGATAGTCGATCCAGCAGCCGATCGTGTCGAGTTCGCCCGCGCGCGCGTCCCAGCGAAGGTGCGGTCCCCAGGCCAGCCAGTCGCAGACCTGATGCGAGAAGGACAGGTCGATCATCTGCAGGCGCGCCCAGCCCAGCTCGTCGCGCATCATCTCCCTCGGATCGTACGGGGCGGACGAGAAATCCCAGTAGCGGTGGTCGCGCTGCGTGTAGCGGACGCTGTACGAGAAGGCCTTCGAGACGCGGTGGTTCAGGAAGACGCCCACTGTGGCGAAGCGGCGGTCTTCCGAATCGAACTCGCCGCGCGCACCGAGCGTGATGTCCTCGTCCGGCCGCCACATCAGCCGCGCGCCCGGCACGAACATGCCGTCATGCCGGCCGTAGTTCGGACGCCCGGCTTCGGCCAGCCGATGGCTATCGTCGCCGTCCGTATACGACGTGTCGTTGAACTGGGCCGCCACGTAGACGTCGAGATCGACGATCTGCCGCAGGTCACCCCGCTCGTTCGCCGCGCTCCAGGCGTTGCGCCAGCCGGGCGTGATGCCATAATAGGAATACGGCAGGTTGCGCGCGCGCCCCGCAAACTGGTCCTCCCATGTCGCGGAGGCGTCAAGGCTGTCGAAGACATACGGACGCGTTCCGCCGCGCAGGCCGCCATACCAGGCTTCCTGCGCAAGGACGTCGAGGTAGGGCTCCGTCACGTGCTGCCAGACGTCGTTGACCCACGCCGTGCCGCGTGCGGCGAACGTCGCGCCGACCTCGCCAATCGAGCGGAAGGCATCCCCCGCATCCCGCGCCGCACGCCAGCCGGTCACGTTCGTCAGGCCGGTCTCGCTCCAATACGTGCCGCGATAGCCGACGCGCGGCACGACGGACAGGAGATCGTCCCACGCGCGGAACGGCGCCGTCAGGCGATGGTAGGTGTCGAAGCGAAAGGCCTCGTAGTTCGCCCACGGCCCAGGGTTCGAGCCGAACGCCGAGGACAGCCCCACGCCGTATTCCGCATAGTCGCGCGTCAGGTACCCCAGACGGTTCGCCGACTCGTAGTTGACCGGCAGCCCGAACACGGGCATCGGGTTGACGTCAAGGTAGATCTCGGGGAGCCGCCCCGTCATGGCGTGGAACTTGTTCAGCCGCCCGGACGCCTCGACGCCGAACGAGAAGGCATCCTCCAGATGCTCCCAGAACACGCCGCTGTTGTCGTGCGCCAGCCACTGCCCTTTCCAGTTGAGCAGCGTCTTCCGGTGGAAGTCGGACAGGACATACGAGTCGGACAGGTACGACCCACGGAAGCGGACGACATCGCGCTCCGTCGCCTCCCATCGGTGCTTGAGCGTGAAGAGATAGCGCTCCTTCTCGACATCGCTCCCCCAGTTCCCCGAATTCCAGTCGCGTCTCACGCCATAGCGGTCGTCCGCATCCCGGTCCCAGGCGTAGTACGCCGAGAACGACCCGGCGCCGAAGTCGCCCAGGTTCCAGAAGAGGTCTTCGCCCAGCGCCACGCCGTTCTTGTAGCGCAAGTCGAGGCGCGTGTCGCCATGCAGCCACCAGGTGTTGTCGGCGTGCTGGGGGTCGCCGACGATGTGATAGCGCGTCTTCGTCAGGAGGTACGCGCCCCAGCGGCCCGTGTAGCCCGGCATCCAGCTGAACCCGCAGGACGTGTCGAGCGGATAGTACATGTAGGGCAGCCAAAAGACGGGAATCTCGTAGAAGCGCAGCCAGGCGTTGCGGAGGATCACGTGCTCGCGCTCCCGATACTCCAGTTCGCCCGTCACGTTCCAGTGCGTGTGGCCGACGTCGTTCGTGCAGGTCGTCGCGCACGTCGGGTCGGCGAACAGGAACTTGCCGTCCGCCGTCTTGACGAGATAGTCGCTGCGCAGGGAGTACGGCGCGGAGACGGCCACGACGTGCCCGGACGCGACGGCGGCCTTGGTCACGTTGTCGGCGGCGATGCGATCAGCCGTGAAGGTCATCTCGCGCACACGCGCCTCCTCCGCGACCGAGCCCAGGAGCGAGGCCGCGAAGACAGTCGAAAGGACAAGGGAATTGATCATATTGTCGCGTATAATAGCACTTTTTGCGCGCGGCTGTCAATTCGGCAGAAGCGTGTAGCCCACGCCGCGCGCGCTGACGAGAAGCGGCGACGCCGGGCCCAGCTTCCGGCGGAGGTTCGAGACATGCACGTACAGCATGGCGTCTTCACAGGCGAACCCCTCGCCGCGCAGCCGCGCAATCAGCTCGTCCGTCGAGAAGGTGCGCCCGCGCGCGGACGCGAGAATCCACAGGATGTCCCCTTCCGTCTTCGTGAGATGTCCGCAGATTTCGCCCGCACGCGACACCTCAAGGTTCGCCCCATCGACCTCGGTCGCGCCCAGGCGGATGCGCACGGGCGGCGGCGGCGCGGCAAGGGCGCCACGGCGCAACGTCGCGCGAACCTTGGCGACGATCAGGTCGGGGTTGCGGTCCTTCTCGATGTAGTCGTCGGCCCCGACGCCGTACGCGCGCAACTGCGTCGTCTCGGACGGCACACCGGACAGGAAGAGAATCGGCACGGACGAATCCCGCGCCCGAATCTCCTCACAGGCCTGCAGACCGTTCTTCTTCGGCATCATCACGTCCAGCAGGACAAGGCCGGGGCGTTCCTTCTCGAATGCGGCCACCCCCTCTTCGCCGTTCTTCGCTTCGCGCACGGAGAAGCCCTCCGCCTCGAAAAGCTCCCGAAAGGTCTTGCGCACGATACGCTCGTCGTCAACGAGCAGGATGTCCACGGATGCACTCATGTGCGGATTATATCACATCCCGCACAGCGGACGCAAACTCAGCACGGGTTCTCCCGCTCGGCGAGCGCCGCCCAGCGATCAACGAGCCGTTCGAGCTCGGCCTCCCGCGCGGGCAGGTCGGCGTAGCGCGCGTATTCCTTCACGGGATCGGCCGCGTGGATGTCGGCAATCGCCTTCTCCAACGTCTCGATCTGTGCCGGCAGGGCTTCCAGTTCGCGCTTCTCGTTGTAGGAGAGCTTGGCCGGCTTGGAAGGTTTGGATGGTTGGGGCGGCGTGTTCGCCTCCGCACTTCTTCCATCTTCCTTCTTCCTCTTTCCTTCGCCTTGCGCGCCGCGCTGCCGCACGTAGTCCGCGTAGCCGCCGGGGAAGCACCGCACCGCGCCGTCACCCTCCAGCACAAACGTCGAGGTGACGACGTTGTCGAGAAATTCGCGGTCGTGGCTCACGAGCAGCAGGGTGCCCGTGTAGTTCAGCAGCTGCTCTTCGAGGAGTTCCAGCGTCTCAATGTCGAGGTCGTTCGTCGGCTCGTCCATGACGAGCAGGTTCGCCGGCTTCAGGAAAAGCTTCGCGAGCATGAGGCGCGCGCGTTCGCCGCCCGACAGGGCCTTCACCGGGGTGCGCACACGCGCGGGCGAGAACAGGAAGTCCGCGAGATACGAGTAGACATGCTTCTTGATGCCGCCGACGATGACCTCGTCGCGGTCGCTCGCGATGTTCTCGCCGACCGTCAGTTCGGGATTCAGCTCGCCGCGCAGCTGGTCGAGGAACGCGAGCGCGACATTCGTGCCGCGCGTGACCGAGCCCTCGCTCGGCGCGAGTTGGCCCGTCAGCAGCTTCAGGAGCGTCGTCTTGCCCGCGCCGTTGCGGCCAAGGATGCCAATCCGCTCGCCGCGCAAGACGTCCGCCGTGAAGCCCGAGACGATCTTGTGCGCGCCATACGAGAAGCCGAGGTTCTCGATCTTCAGCACGCGCACGCCGCCCGGCGCCGCCGTGTCGAGCTTCATCGTCGATGTGCCGACCTGCGTCCGGCGCGCGGCGAACTCTTCGCGCAGCTTCATCAGCGCGGCGACGCGACCCTCGTTCCGCGTCGTGCGCGCCTTCACGCCGCGCCGGATCCACGCCTCCTCCTGCGCGAGCTTCTTCGACTTGCGCTCCCAGTAGACGGCCTCGTCCGCCAGCAGCTCGGCCTTGCGCCGCACGAACGTCGGGTAGTCGCACTCCCAGCCGGAGAGCTCACCGCGATCCAGGTCAAAGATCTTCGTCGCCACGCGCTTCAGGAAGCGGCGGTCGTGCGTCACGATCAGCACCGCCATTTCGCGCTGTCGGCGGATCATGCCCTCCAGCCAGTCGATAGCCTCGACGTCGAGGTGGTTCGTCGGCTCGTCGAGGAGCAGGATGTCGGGCTGCGACAGAATCGCCGCCTCCAGCCGCGCGCGGCGGATCTCGCCGCCGGAACGCGCGCCCGCACCTTCGTCGGCTTCGTCCACGCCCTGCGAGACGTAGGCGACCTTCAGGTTCGGCGCGCGCACGATTTCGCCCGTGTCGGGTTCGAGCGTGCCGGCGATGACCTTGAAGAGCGTCGACTTGCCCTCGCCGTTGCGGCCCGTCAGCGCGGCGCGCAGCCCCTTGGAGATCGACAGCGAAACCTTGTCAAGAATCTGCGGCCCGCCAAACGCGAGCGAAACGTCTTTGAGGGAAAGGAGGAAATCGCTCATTTCCCGAAATGCTTCACCTTCGGGATCCAGGCCCGCGCTTCGTCCTCCGCCATCTGCGCGAAGCACATGACGATGAGGCGGTCGCCAACCTTCCCCTGATGCGCCGCCGCGCCGTTGAGGCAGCAGACGTGGCTGCCGCGCTTCCCGGCGATGGCATACGTCTCGAAGCGGTTCCCGTTCTCGACGTCGGCGCAGAGGATCTTCTCGTAGGGAAGGATGCCGACCGCCTCCATGTCATCGGGGTCGAGCGTCAGCGACCCCTCGTAGTCAAGGCACGCCTCCGTGATTCGGATGCGATGCAATTTCGCTTTCAACAATGTCAGGTTCATAACTGCACGACCGCTGTCCGCCGTCGTCTGTCCTTTGTCCAAAACTTACTTGCCCAGCCGTTCCTCGATCATTTTCGGCGTGACGACGACCTTCGTCATCTGCTCGTTGCCCGGCGCCTCGTACATGACGTCCGTCATGAGCTTCTCCATTTCGGCGCGGAGACCGCGCGCGCCCGTCTTGCGGGCCAGCGCCGTCTTCGC
The DNA here is from genome assembly GCA_934635045.1 of uncultured Kiritimatiellota bacterium. GTDB lineage: Bacteria > Verrucomicrobiota > Kiritimatiellia > RFP12 > UBA1067 > UBA1067. Next base: position 17,514 of record CAKTZA010000067.1, read on the forward strand.
GAGCGCCTTCAGCGCCGCCGGCTCGAACGAGAGATCCACGCCGTCCATCGCCAAGAGCTTCTGGTACTGCTTGACGAGCGAGTTCTTCGGCTCCGTCAGGATCCGCACGAGGTCATCTTCGGAAAGATCCCTCATCGTCGTGATGACGGGCAGACGCCCCGTGAACTCGGGGATGAGGCCGAACTTCACGAGGTCTTCGGGCCGCACGTCCTGCGGATTGATCTCGTTCGCCTTCGCCGAGGCCGACGCCGACTCCTTGTCCGTCGCGCCGAAGCCGATCGTGTGCGCGTCCTTGCGCGCGGCGACGATCTTGTCGAGCCCGACGAACGCGCCGCCGCAGATGAAGAGGATGTTCGACGTGTCGACCTCGATGTACTCCTGGTCGGGATGCTTGCGCCCGCCCTTCGGCGGGATGCGGCAGATCGTGCCCTCGACGAGTTTCAGCAGCGTCTGCTGCACGCCCTCGCCGCCGACGTCACGCGTGATGGACACGTTGTCCGTCTTCGAGGCGATCTTGTCGATTTCGTCCACGTAGATGATGCCGCGCTTCGCGAGCTCGACGTTGCCGTCCGCGTTCTGCAGGAGGTAGCGGACGAGGTTCTCGACGTCTTCGCCGACGTAGCCCGCCTGCGTGAGGACGGTCGCGTCGCCGATCGCGAACGGCACGCCCAGCATCTTCGCGAGCGTCTTCGCGAGCAGCGTCTTGCCGCAGCCCGTCGGCCCAATCAGCAGGATGTTCGACTTCTCGATCTCCACGTCGTCCAGACCGGCGAAGCCCGCCGGTGCGACCTTCTTCGGCTGGCCCTTGGCCGCAGCCTCCGTCGCCTCCAGGCGGCGGTAGTGGTTGTGGACGGCGACGGCGAGGACTTTCTTCACCTCGTCGTGGCCAATCACGTACTGGTCGAGAAACGCCTTGATCTCCTTCGGGGTCGGCGTCGGCGGCAGGGGCGGCGCACCGTCCGCCGCTTTCGCATGGCGCGAAATGAGGTCGTTCGCGTGGCGTACGCAGTCAACGCAGATGTTGCCGCCGTCGCCGGGGATGATCGCGACTTCCTTCGACGACCGACCGCAGAAGGAACAGGTGAGATCCGCTTCTTTTTTCACGTTCAAGCCTTCAGCACTTCGTCGATGAGGCCCCAGTCCTTCGCCTCGTCCGCGCTCATGAAGTAGTCGCGCTCCGTGTCACGGACGACGTCCTCGAACTTCTTGCCCGAGTGCTTGGCGAGAATGCCGTTCAGGACGTCCTTCAGGCGCAGGATCTCCTTCGCCGTGATCTCGATGTCCGTCGCCTTGCCCTCGGCGCCGCCGGACGGCTGATGCACCATGATGCGGGCGTTCGGAAGCGCAAACCGGCGGCCCTTCGTGCCGGCAGAGAGGAGCACCGCGCCCATCGACGCGGCCTGTCCGATGCAGTACGTCGCGATCGGGCACTTCACGAACTGCATCGTGTCGTAGATCGCGAGCCCCGCCGTGACGCTGCCGCCCGGCGAGTTCACGTAGACGGAAATCTCCTTCTTCGCGTCCTGCGACTGCAGGAAGAGGAGCTGCGCGCAGATGGCGTTCGCCATCTCGTCGTGCACCTCTCCTGAAAGGAAGACGATGCGGTCGAGGAGGAGGCGCGAGTAGATGTCATACGTCCGCTCGCCCTTCCCCGTCTGCTCGACGACGTAGGGGATCATGTAATCGCGTGCCATGACTTTACTTCTTCGCGTTCGCGAGAATGAACTCGATGACCTTCTTGCCCTTCTCCTCGTCCTTCGCCTCGATCTTCTCCTCCTTGGCGATGGCGTCGATCACGTACCAGAGGCGAACCTGCTTCGTCGCGGTCGCCTCGGCGTCCTTGAGGATCTGGTCGCGGTTCTTCTCGAAGTAGCTCGCGTCAAGGCCCGAATACTGGGCGCGCTGCGCGAGCTCCTGAAGGTAGCCGTCCATCGCGCGGCGAACCTGCGAGCCCGGCACCTCGAAGTCGACCTTCTTCATGAGGAGGTCAATCGCCTCGTTCTCGCGGCGGGCGGACTCCTGCTCGACGGCGCGCTTCTCCATCGACTCGCGGATCGTCGCGGCCAGCTTCTCGACGCTCTCGGCCTTCGCCTTCTCGGCAAACGCCTTGTCGTCGGGAAGCACGCGGCGGCGGAAGCCCTTGAGCGTGACAGTGTAGACCGCCTTCGCGCCCTTGAGGCCGTCCGGCGCGGCGTCCTTGTCGAACTTCGCCTTGACGCCCTCCTTCGTCTCGCCGATCTTCATGCCTTTGACCGCGTCAAGGATCTCCGGCAGGAAGCGCCCTTCCTCGACCTGCGTCCAAAAGCCCTTGCCCTCGCCGACGATCTTCGCCTCAGGGTTGATCTCCAGAATCTTCTTGCCGTCGACCGTGCCCTCGTAGTCAATCTGCACGAAGTCGCCCTCGGCGACCGCGTCGCCGTCCTTCGCGTCCTCGTACGTCGCATACGCCGCGCGCAGGCGCTCCATCTGGTCCTTGACGGAGGAATCCTCGACCTTCGCGTCCTTGAACTCGACCTTCAGGCCCTTGTAGGTCGGCAGCTTGAACGTCGGCTTCACCTCGACGAACGCGACGAACGAGCCGCCGTTGTCGTCATACTTCAGATCCTGCACGTCGGCGAGCGCGACTTCCTCGACCTTCTCGGCCTTGACCGCCTCCGGGTAGTGCTTCTGGAACATCGCGCGCTCGATCTCCTGCTTCAGGCCGGACGCGAACTCCTTGCGAACCAGCGCGAGCGGCACCTTGCCCTTGCGGAAGCCCGGAATCTGCGCCTCGCGGACGAACACCTTCTCGACGTCCTTGACGATGGCCTTCATCTCGTCTGCGTCGAGCGTCACGGAAATCTTCACCTGGCACTTGTCCTGTGCCTTGCTGCTGGTCTTCATAAGGTACAATTCTCCTCTATTTTTGAAATGTCTGTGTATTTTATCATAATTTCCGGGATGCGTCCACCAGCCCCCCATGCTTTTCTCGGAAATGAGGCCTAAAAGCAGAAACGCAGGATGCGTTCAGCGCACCCTGCGTTCAGCAATCCGTCAATTGCGGACGGTTCGCATAAAACAAGAAAAGCCGGCGGCGCCCTACTCTCGCGCGGGCGGGTCCCGCACTACCCTCGGCGAAGGGGCGCTTGACT
>CAKTZA010000068.1 GCA_934635045.1 uncultured Kiritimatiellota bacterium
GCCACCTCCATCAAGAAGAGGTAATAATTACAGATAGTAAACGCTTCAGAAAAGAGGGTTTACTTCTGGAAGCCACAGGAACAGGAGAGCTACGTCACGCTCTGGCGCAAGCCGTAGTTGGGCCGTTGCGAATATGGTATAATCCCCCTGCGATGACTTTTGGGGATCCAGTCTACACGGTCAGTGCCAAGGCAGTCAGCCTGGTGTCTGAGATTTCGGCCGCACTCGAACGCTACAAGATCCTGATGGAAGGGCCTGACGGCGTTCGGCTGCGGAAGCTCAACCGCATTCGGACGATTCGCGGCACGACCGCAATCGAGGGCAACACGCTTACGGAGGAACAGGTCACGGCCATCCTGTCGGGAAAGCGTGTGGTCGGATCGAAACGCGAGATTGACGAGATCAAGGGGGCTCAGGCGGCCTATGCGGCGGTCGAGACGTTCGATCCGCTGTCCGCGCGCGACCTCCTGAGGGCGCATGCCCTGATGACGCAGGGGCTGGTGGAGCGTCCGGGCAAATGGCGAACGTGCAATGTCGGCGTCTTCAATGCAAAGGGCGAGGCGTTGCACCACGCGCCGCCGTGGGATCATGTCCCGTTCCTGATGAAGGACCTCTTCGCGTGGCTGAAGCGCGCGAAGGACCTGCCGCTCATCAAGAGCTGCGTTTTCCATTTTGCCTTTGAATGCATCCATCCGTTCCCGGACGGCAACGGGCGCGTGGGCCGCCTGTGGCAGACGGCGATTCTTGGACGGTGGAATCCGCTTTTCTATGCCGCGCCCGTCGAGAACATGGTCTTCAGCCATCAGTCGCGTTACTATCGGGCGTTTCAGTCCGCACAGGCGGCGGGCGATGCGGGCGCGTTCATCGACTTCATGCTCGACGTCATCCTGCGGACGATCAAGGCGCGGGGCGTGCGGCAGAGTGGTAAGAAAACGGTGGTAAGAAAAGGTGGTAAGAAAACGGCCGACCGCATCCTTGAACTGGTGTCCGCGAACCCCAAGGTCACGTTTGCCGAACTGGTCGGCGCGCTGGGGATTTCGCGGAGCGCGATCCAGAAGCATGTCGCCGGCCTCAAAGACGCGCAGCGCCTTCGGCGCATCGGCCCCGACAAGGGTGGCCGGTGGGAAGTCGTCAGGGAGAACAAGTCGATCAAGAGGCGGGGCTTTACGCTCGTCGAGATGCTGCTGGCGACGCTCTTGGTGGGCGTCCTCACGGCGCTGAGCGTGATGACATTCCAGTCCGTCTCGCGCGGCTGGCAGGTGTCCGCCGACTACCTCGACAAGATGCAGCGCACCGACTACGCCTTGGGCCAGGTCGTCGCCGGGCTGCGCTCGATGTACTATCCGCATGACGGCCAGCAGAACGCCGACTACGGGTTTGTCCTTGAAGACAGGGGCAAGGGCGAGCGCCCCGACCGGTCGGACGTCATCACCTGGTCGAAGACGGGCCCGGCGATCGTCGGCACGAAGAGCGCGCTCGCCGACACCGTCCACCGCGTGCAGGTGATGGTGCTGGAGGAGGGCAACGACGACTACGCCGAGCCGATCCAGAAGACGGGGCTCTACGCGCGGCTCTGCGGCGACGCCGCGCTCATCCCGAAGGACGACAGCGACGACACCGACTACTCGTTCGGCAACGCCGACCTCTACCAGCCAATCCTCGTCGCGGACGGCGTGTCGGGGTTCAACTGCCGCGTCCTCGCGAAGGCCGAGGACCAAAAGGGCGGCGCGAAGGGCGAGGGCGAGAACGAGAAGCGGAACTTCGAGGACACGTTCGCCGAGTCGAACGCCGTGCCGTACAAGGTCGAGCTCACGTTCTACATCGAGAAGCCGGACGAGAACTTCCGCTCTCGGACGGATCGCGCGCCGATGGTGCGCATCGTCCGCATCCCGATCCACGAGCAGTCGCTTGACGGCGCGACGCCGCCGGGAAACGAGGAGAAGGAGAAGAAAGGGGGGAAGAAGAAATGAGACGCGGCAGCGCCCTCATCGTTGCGCTCTGGATCATCGCCGTCCTCTCGGTCATGGTCTTCTCCTTCGCGTTCGAGGCGCACCAGCAGGCGGGCATCAACGTCTACGTGCGCGAGCGCAACCGCGTCAACCGCCTTGTCGAGCCGGGGCGCATCCTCGGCGAGACGATTCTGCTTGGCTTCAACGAGGCGAAGGCGTGGAGCGAGGACGAGAACCCGAAGGAGCTGGACGAGGAGGACCGCTTCTACCTGGAGAAGCGCGCGCTCAAGTTCGAGTCGAAGTGCACGGTCGGGCCGATCCTGCTGGACGAGGAGGACGAGGAGTCCGGCACGGTCACGGTCGAGATCCAGCTCGCCAACTCCGGCGAGGAGAACGGCATCAACGTCAACGAGCTGTACGCGGGCGGCGACAAGAACTACGCGCTGCGCTGGCAGATGATCCTCAAGGCGTCCGGCATCGACGAGGAGCTGGAGGTCGACGTGCCGGAGGCGGACGGGCGCGGCACGAAGCGGCACAACCTCATGAACCTCCTCATCGCGAGCTGGAACGACTGGCGCGACGAGGACGACACCGTGTCGAAGGGGCCGCTTGCGGACTGCCAGCCGGAGGAGGACGACGGCGCGGAGGCGGCCTGGTACGAGGAGGCGGACGAGCAGGCCGAGAAGTCCGCGCGCGGCAAGGCGGCGCGCAACGCCGCGAAGGAGGAGAAGCGGCGGCCGCGCAACGGCTCGATCCCCGACATCAAGGAGCTTGCCTCGGTGCGCGGCTTCCGCGACTTCCCGGCCGTCCTCACCGGCGGGCTCCTGCATCCGGACGCGGACGAGTCGGAGGACAATCCGAGGCTGAAGGGCGTCGTCAGCGTCTTCGGCACGTCGGGGAGCGCGAAGGTCAACGTCAACGACTGCACGGTCGACCAGCTCATGACCGTGCCCGGCGTCTTCAACGAGGACGCGACGGCCGACGGCGACACCGAGGAGTCGGAGGAGATCGCGCGGGCGATCGTCGAGACGCGGTCCGTCATGCCGGACGGCGGCGACGTCGACGAGACGCGCGACTGGTGGCCCTACAAGGACTGGAACGACCTCTGCCAGCGCGTCTCGGACAACGCGAACGTCGACATCGGCTCGGACGCGAACCAGTACCTCTGCTACACGGCGGACGAGAACACGGTGTTCAAGATGCGCATCGTCGCCGAGTCGATGGGCATGAAGCACGAGGCCAACTGCGAGTGCTACGTGAAAGACGGAAAGGTTCGCTACATCAAATGGCGAGAGGACTGAAATTTGTGGTATAATACACGGCAATGAACGTCTTCAATTCACTCACGCGCCGCGTCGAGCCGCTTGCGCCGCTCGCCGACAACACGATCCGCCTCTACACGTGCGGACCGACCGTCTACAATTTCGCCCACATCGGGAACTTCCGCGCCTACACGTTCGAGGACGTCCTGCGCCGCGTCATCCAGTTCAACGGGATGAAGGTGAAGCAGGTCATGAACCTCACGGACGTCGACGACAAGACGATCAAGGGCGCGAACGCGGCGGGCGTCGCCCTCACGGCCTACACGAAGACCTACAAGGACGCGTTCTTCGCCGACCTGAAGCGGCTCAACGTCCAGCCGGCCGAGGTGTATCCGGCGGCGACGGATCACATTCCCGAAATGATTGCGCTCGTCGAGAAGCTGATGGCGAAGGGCGTCGCGTACCAGAGCGACGACAAGTCCGTCTACTTCAAGGTGCGTGAGTTCCCCGGCTACGGCAAGCTCGCGCACATCGACTTCGACAACCAGCGCACGGGCCTCCGCTGCGCGGCCGACGAGTACGACAAGGAGAACGTCGGCGACTTCGCGCTCTGGAAGGCGTGGGAGCCGTCCGACGGCCCCGTCGGCTGGGACTCGCCGTGGGGGCGCGGGCGTCCCGGCTGGCACATCGAGTGCTCGGCGATGTCGATGAAGTATCTCGGCGAGACGTTCGACCTGCACACGGGCGGCATCGACAACCTCTTCCCGCACCATGAGAACGAGATTGCCCAGGCCGAGGCCGCGACAGGCAAGCCCTTCGTGAAGACGTGGATGCACTGCGCGCACCTGCGCGTGAACGGCGAGAAGATGTCCAAGTCGCTCGGTAACTTCTTCACGCTGCGCGACCTTCTGGAGAAGGGCTACACGGGCCGCGAGATCCGCTATGTGCTCATCAACGCACACTACCGCAGCGGCCTCAACTTTGCGTTCTCCGCGCTCGACGACGCGCGCAAGTCGCTCGCGCGCATCGATGCGTGCGTGGCGAAGGTGGAAAAGTGGAAGGGTGGAAAGGTGGAAGAGACCGGGGATTGTCCCGCGGCGGATGCGCAAGCGCTCGCCTCCGCCCCCGACTTCGCGCGGAAGTGCCTCGACGATTTCACGGCGGCGGTGAATGATGACTTGAACCTGCCGAAGGCGTTTGCCGCGCTGTTCGAGCTTGTCCGCCAGACGAACGCCGCGCTCGCGACCCCCCATCCCCCATCCCTCATCCCCCATCCCCCATCCCTCATCCCCCATCCCCCATCCCTTCTCAGCGTCTTCAAGCGCATGGATGAGGTGCTGGGCGTCATCTTCTTCGAGAACGAGAAAAAGGCGGTCGAAGTCCCGGCGGCGGTGCAGGCGCTTCTGGACCGGCGGGCGGCGGCGCGCCAGGCGAAGAACTGGGCGGAGTCCGACCGGCTGCGCGACGAGATCGCGGCGGCGGGCTGGCTCGTCAAGGACTCGAAGGAAGGTCAGTCGGTTTTACCCAAACGCTAATTACAAGGAGGTTCGTGATGGACGTCAAGACGAAAGCGGAACTGGACGAGGCGGTCAAGGCGGGCAAGGTGCTCGTTGACTTCTGGGCGACGTGGTGCGGCCCGTGCCAGATGATGGGGCAGAAGATCGAACGCGAGCTTCTGCCGCAGATGCCGGAGCTGAAGGTCGTCAAGGTCAACGTCGACGAGGCGCCGGAACTCGCGGCGCAGTTCGGCATCATGTCCATTCCCGCGCTCTTCTGCTACCGGGACGGCGCGAAGGTCGCCGAGTTCATTGGCGTGACGGACGCCGCGACGATTCGGAGCGCCCTTGGCTGAGCCGATCCGAATAGTCGCGCTTGATCTCGACGGGACGCTTCTCGATTCGCAGAAGCGTCTCTCGGATCGCAGTCGCGCGGCTCTCGCGCACGCGGCGGAGGCCGGTGCGCTCATCGTGCCGACGACGGGGCGGTTCTTCGGCATGATGCCGCCCGCCGTGCGCGACCTGCCGTTCGTCCGCTACGCGATTACGATCAACGGTGCGCAGGTCTACGACCGCGCAACCGACACGGCGATCGTCCGCGAGGAGATTCCGCTTGACGCGGCCCTCGCGATCATGGAGATTCTCGACCGCCACGACGTCGTCTACGACTGCTATCGGCAGAACTGGGGCTGGATGACCGCCGCGCTGCAGGACAAGGCGGCCGACTACGCGACGGACGACCATTACCTGCGGATGATTCGCGAATTCAGGAAGCCCGTGCCCGAACTGAAGGCGCACCTGCGTGCGACAGCGGCGGACGGCGACGTGCAGAAGGTGATGCTCTTCGCGCGGCGCGGCGACTCGGCGGCCGCGCAGGACGAGCTCGCGGCAATTGTGCGCGAGGTGGCGGCGGCGTTCCCGGACGTCAAGATCACGTCCTCGACGGCCAACAACCTGGAGATCAACAGCGCGGCGGCGCACAAGGGGCGCGCGCTCGCGCGGTTCGCCGACCATCTCGGCCTCTCGCTCGCGAACTGCGCGGCGTTCGGGGACGGGATGAACGACTTCACGATGGTCGAGGCGGCGGGGCTGGGCGTCGCGATGGCGAACGCCGCGCCGGAGGTGAAGCGTGTCGCGAAGCTCGTCACGCGGTCGAACGACGACGACGGCGTCGCCCGCGTCCTGGAGGCGATCTTCGGGTGACGGCAGAAAGCTGAAAGGATCGGTGACGTGATGAGAAAGACCTTCGTGAACCTGACTCTTTTTCTCGCGTCGGCGTTGTGCGTCGGCGCGGCGTCGGCGGCGTATGAGATCGGCGAGGACTTGGCGCGCGAGACGTTCTGGCGGAGCGACCCGGTTCTCTTCGTGCGTCAGCACGTGGACGAGGGCTTCCAGTTCACGTCCGACCAGCGCGAGGGCGCCGATTCGCGGCGCGACGGCGGCGTGACCTGCTTCGGGCTGCCCGTCTACGAGTCGCGCGTCGCCTTTGCGGACGGCGGCGGCATCGCCCGCGTCGAGCTGACGCTGTATGGCGGCGGCGGGACGGAGGCGGTGCGTGAGTTCGTCGGCGACAGCGGCAAGACGTTCCGGCGGATCGAGCGTGTCGAGAAGATGATGACGCGCGCGGAATTCTTCGCCGCGCTCAAGGCGGTGCGCGGCAAGCTGACGGCGAAGGGCAAGCCCCCGGCAGCGACGGACGACGGCGTTCGCAAGGACACGGCGACGGTGCAGAAGGCGCAGGTCTGGCCGAAGACGGCGATTTCGACGCAGGCGACGCTCGTCTGGAACTACGTGCAGCAGGGGAAGGATGCCGCGACGTTCGAGCCGGGGTTCATCCGCCTGTCCGTGGACGGGCCGTCGCGTCTCGCGTCGGGCGGTGGCACGGGCCGCGCGGCGAAGAAGGCGGCGGGCGCGAAGAAGATTGCGGACAACGTGATTCGCGATCCGCGTGGCGACGTCTTCATCGACAACCTGCCGATGGTCGACCAGGGCCAGAAGGGCTACTGCTCCGTCGCGACGGCCGAGCGTGTGCTGCGCTACTACGGCGTCGACGTCGACGAGCACGAGCTCGCGACGGCCGCCGGCACGTCCGCCGAGTCGGGGACGACCACGCTGGCGATGAAGCAGTCCATCGAGGCGATCGGGCGCAAGTACAAGCTCGGCACGGTCGTCTGCTACGGCGACTTCGAGAAGAGTGCGGCGGAGCGCATCGCCGGGATTGGGGACGAGGTGCGCGCCTACAACAAGGCGGCGAAGAAGCTGAAGAAGCCCGCGATCACCGACGACGTCTACATCCGCCGCGAAGGGAACATGACCTATTACAGCTCCCGCGCGGTCGATGCGGCGATGGACGTCGAGGTGCGCAAGGAGATGCGCGTGAACGGCGTGCAGAAGGCGAAGTACACGAAGTTCCGAAAGGACATCCGCGACCAGGTCGCGAAGGGCATCCCGCTCTTTTGGGGCGTGACGCTCGGCATCTACCCGGAGCCGGACAATCCGCAGGGCTCCGGCGGGCACATGCGGCTCATCATCGGCTACAACGACAAGAAGCGCGAGATCCTCTACACGGACAGCTGGGGGGCCGGGCACGAGCTCAAGCGCATGCCGTTCGACTGGGCCTGGACAATTTCGCACTGCCTCCTGTACATGAAGCCGCTCGGAAAATAGGAATCGAAATGACGGTCGAAGCCGACGCGAAGATCAACCTCACGCTTGAAGTCTACGGGATGCGCGCGGACGGCTTTCACGAACTGCGTTCGCTCGTCCAGCCGATTGCGCTCGCCGACACGCTGACGATCGAGCCGACTGAAGACGGCGTGATCGCGTCCGACACGGGCTATGGCGAGAAAGACCTCGTTGTCAGGGCCGCGCGGACGCTTCGCGCGGCCTGTGCGGCATCTCGTCCGGATCTCGGCGCACGGGTGCACGTCGTCAAGCGCATCCCGGTCGGCGGTGGGCTCGGCGGCGGAAGCGCCGATGCGGCGGCGGTGCTGCGCGCGCTGAATGTGCTTTGGCGACTGGAGAAGACGCCCGAAGAGCTTGCCGCGCTGGGGGCTGCGGTCGGCAGCGATGTGCCGGCGCTCGTCCTCGCCCAGCACTATGGTCGGCCCGTGTGGATGGAGGGGCGCGGCGAGCGCGTGTCCGTCGCCGCGCCGACGTGCGACGCCGCGCGGCCGCTCGTCCTCGTCCATCCCGGCGTCTCGTCCGCGACGGCCGAGGTCTACGCGCGCTGCGAACCTCGCACGACGCCGCCGACGGGCCCCGTCAACGACCTTCAGGCGGCGGCCTGCGCGCTTCATCCCGAGATCGCGCTCGCCCTCGCGGCGCTTGTCGCCGCCGGTGCGGCGGATGTGATGATGAGCGGTTCGGGTTCCGTCGTCTACGGGTTTGCGGCGGATGGGCCGTCCGCGCAGGCGCTGGCGGCCCGCCTGCGCGCGCTCGGCTGCACGACGTGGGTGACGGCCGTACGGCAACCGCAGATTTTGGTATAATATAAATTCTATATGCGAAACGCGACAATCGAACGCAACACGAAAGAGACGCAGATCCTGCTCGCGCTCAACCTCGACGGTTCGGGCGAGGGCGAGATCGCGACGGGCATCGGCTTCTTCGACCACATGCTGGAGCTGCTGAAGAAGCACGCGCTCATCGACCTCGCGGTCAAGGCGACGGGCGACCTGCATGTCGACTACCACCACACGGTCGAGGACGTCGGGCTCGTCTTCGGCAAGGCGCTGAATGCCGCGCTCGGCGACCGCAAGGGGCTGACGCGCTACGGCTTCGCCTCCATTCCGATGGACGAGGCGCTGTGCGAGACGTCGCTCGACCTCGGCGGGCGTCCGTTCCTCGTGATGCAGTGCGCGATGAAGCACATGTTCGTGAAGGACTTCGAGGTAAAGCTCGTCGAGGAGTTCTTCCGCGCCGTCTCGGTCGAGGCGCGCGCGAACATCCACCTGCGGCAGGTCTATGGCGACGAGACGCACCACGTCTGCGAAGGGCTGTTCAAGAGCTTCGCGCGCGCGCTGCGCCAGGCGAAGGCGATTGACCCGAACGAGAAGGGCGTGCCGAGCTCGAAAGGCGTGATATGATCATCTTGCCGGCAATTGACCTGAAGGGCGGAAAATGCGTGCGCCTCCGCCAGGGGCGCGCGGACGACGTGACGGTCTACGGCGACGACCCGGCGGCCCAGGCGAAGGACTGGGCCGATCAGGGCGGCCGCGAGCTGCACGTCGTCGACCTCGACGGCGCGTTTGCGGGCACACCCCGGCACGCGGAGACGATCGCGCGCATCATCGCGGCGTTCGGCGGCCCCGTCGAGGTCGGCGGGGGGCTTCGGACGCCGGAGGCGCTCGCGGCGGTCATCGAGGCGGGCGCGGCGCGCGCGATCATCGGCTCGGCCGCGCTGGACGACCCGGAGTTCCTCTCGAACGCCGTCGAGCTCTACGGCGAGAAGATCGCCGTCGGGATCGACGCGCGCGACGGGTTCGTGCAGACGAGGGGCTGGGTCGAGACGACGCGCGTGAAGGCGACGGATCTCGCGGCGGCGGTCGCGCGGCTCGGCGTGAAGACGATCATCTACACCGACACGGCGACGGATGGCATGCTGGGCGGGCCGAACCTCACGCAGATGGCGTCCATCTGCGACGCCGCGCCGACGTGCCAGATCACGGCCTCCGGCGGCGTGTCGTCGCCGTTCGACATCGAGAACCTGAAGGCGCTGGAGCGCCCGAACCTGCGCGCGGCCATCGTCGGCAAGGCGCTCTACGACGGCCGCACGACGCTGAAGGAGATGAACGTCGCCGCGCTTTAGGCGCGCGGCGTTCAGGCGCCCTTCGGCACGACCCAGCTGACGGCGCGGTTCTTCGTCTGGAAGATTTCGCGGGCGACGGCCTGCACGTCCGCCACCGTCACGGCGCGGATGCCCTCGACCTGCTCGGCCGGCTCGACGAGACGTCCGAACGCAAGCATCGTCTGCCCGTAGAAGAACATCTTGGACGTCATCTTCTCGTGCGAGAGGCGGAAGTTCCCGATCAGGAACTCCTTCGTGCGCCGCAGCTCCTCCGCGCCGACGCGCCTCGTCGCCACGCGCTTCAGCTCGCGGTCGACCGTCGCGAGCGTCGCCTCGGCCTTCGCCGCGTCCAGCCCCGCCGTCACGGTGAACATCCCCGCGTCCGCGAAGAAGTGCATCCGCGAGGAGATGTCGTAGCTCAGGCCGCGCTTTTCGCGCACCTCCTGGAAGAGGCGCGACGACATGCCGCGCCCAAGGACGGCGTCCAGAACCGTCGCCGCGTACTTGCGCGGGTCGCGGAGGCCGAACGTGCGGTAGCCGAGCGCGAGCTGCGCCTGATTGATCTCGCGCGCGACCGAGACGTGCGGCACGACGGGGACGTGCGCGGGGTCGTCGCCGCGCACGGCATCGGATGCGCCGGCCCGGCGCGCGAAGCGTCCGAGCTGCGCCTCCAGCGTCGCGCGGGCCCTGTCGGGATCGAACGCGCCGACGAGAACGGCGATCGTGTTGTCCGCCCGGTAGTGCGTCTTCACGTAGCGGCGGAGGACGGCGGGCGTCATCGGGCCGAGCGACTGCGCGCTTCCGGCGACGGGCGCGCCGAGCGGCGAGTCGGGGAAGAGGTTGCGCTGCAGGTTCTCCATCGCCACGGAGTCCGGCTCGTCGGCGTACATCTTGATCTCCTCGATGACGACCTGCTTCTCGCGCGCGAACTCGTCGGCGGGGATCGTCGCGCGCAGGTACATGTCGGAGAGGATGTCAACCGCCTCGTCGAGGCACTCGTTCGGCATGTGCGCGAAGTAGCACGTCGACTCCTCGCCCGTGCAGGCGTTGAAGTTGCCGCCGCGCCCCTCGATCGCCTGCGTGATGTCGAGCGGCGTGCGCGTGGGCGTGCCCTTGAAGAGCATGTGCTCGATGAAGTGCGAAATGCCGGCGGACTTCGCATCCTCGTGGCGCGAGCCGGAGGCGACGAAGAGGCCGAAGGCGATGGATTCGGCCTCGCAGGGGACGAGGACGGCGCGGAGGCCGTTGCGGAGAGTCAAGAGCTGTGCTTTCATCATGGGCGCGTATTATAGCATGGTTTTCCGATGTGCGGTGAAATTTTTGGTATAATAGTCCGCAAATGAAAAACTACCTTGCGATTGACATCGGCGCCTCGTCGGGGCGGCACATCCTTGGACGGGTCGAAGACGGAAAGATTGCTCTCGAGGAGGTCTACCGCTTCGACAACACGCAGGTCGTCCGCAACGGCCACGACTGCTGGGACATCGAGCGGCTGGTCGCGTCCGTCAAGGCCGGCATCGACGCGGCGCTCGCGAAGGGGCCCGTCGAGTCGATCGGCCTCGACACGTGGGGCGTCGACTTCGTGCTGCTGGACGAGCAGGGGCAGATCGTGGGCGACACGGTCGCCTACCGTGACGCGCGCACACAAGGCGCGGCCGAAGAGATCGAGGCCGAGGTCATCTCCTTCGCCGACCTCTATCGGCGCGTCGGGCTGCAGAAGGCGCCCTACAACACGATTTACCAGCTCTGGGCGCTGAAGAAGGAGCATCCGGAGCAGCTGGCGCGCGCCGCGCATTTCCTGACCGTGCCGGAGTACATCAACTACGCGCTCACGGGGAAGATCGTCCACGAGTACACCGACTCCTCGACGACGGCGCTCCTTGACGCGGCGAAGAAGGACTGGGACTTTGACCTCATCGAGCGGCTCGGCCTGCCGACGCGGATTTTCGGCAAGCTGGAGATGCCGGGCGCGACGGTCGGCGTGTACAAGGGCGTCAAGGTCGTCCTGCCGGCGCTGCACGACACGGGCTCGGCGTATCTTGCCGTCCCGGCGCGCAACGACAGGGCCGTTTACCTGTCGAGCGGCACGTGGTCGCTGCTCGGCGTCGAGAACGCCGCGCCGATTACGACGAAGGCCGCGCGCGAGGCGAACTTCACGAACGAGGGCGGTGCGTGGGGGCGCTACCGCTTCCTGAAGAACATCATGGGGCTCTGGATGATCCAGTCCATCCGCCGCGAGCTGAACGGCGTGAGCTATGTCGAGGGCAAGGCAAGCGACGAGACGATCGAGGCCCTGAAGGCGCTGGCTGACTATGAGAAGGGGAAGAAGTACTCCTTCGCCGACCTGGAGATGAGCGCGCGCGGCGCGAGCGACTACCTGCTGACGATTGACGTCAACGACGCGAGGTTCCTCAACCCGAAGTCGATGATCGGCGAGGTGCTGGCCGCCGCGACGGAAGAGGGCAAGCCGCCGGCGACGGTGGGCGAGCTCATGCAGTGCGTCTACCGTTCGCTCGCCGAGTGCTATGCGGACGCGATCCGAAACCTTTCCGAAATCACGGGCGTGACGTACACGTCGGTCAACATCGTGGGCGGCGGCTCGAAGGACCTCTACCTCAACGCGCTCACGGCCGAGGCGACGGGGCTGGAGGTCTTCGCGGGCCCGACGGAGGGCACGGCCATCGGCAACCTCATCGTGCAGATGATCGCCGCCGGCGAGTTCGCCGACCTCGCCGCCGCCCGCGCCGCCATCGTGCGGTAGGCAAGTCGACAGGCGGGACGAGAAGGGCGACATCGGCATCGTCGAGACGATCTGCCTCCTGCCGGCGGTCGAGTGTTGAGTTTCCTTCGCCTGCTCCTCATGGTGTGCTTCGCGACGCTCGCGTGGCTGAACCAAAACGAGCGCGACTTGCGTGCGGTAGAGGCCTGAGCGTGAGAGACGCGCTTGTCGCGTCCGGGTTCCTAAAAACAGTTTGAATCGCGACTCATTCCTAGTCCTTTAACGCATTTTCCGCATTTCCACGACTCCGCGTGAACCTTTCAAGCCCCAAAGGCGAAAGGTGTTCGCCGAACAGTGGTATATTTTGTTTGGGCCACTACCTTCGCATTTATATAAATGCGAAGGTAGTGGCCTGTACATTCTGAGGTTGGATACGGGAATTACGGCGACTACGGGTTATTGGAGCTTCACCCCAGTTTTAGACGGCATCTTTTCCGCCAGTTTTTTGGTATAATACTGCTCCAAGATTTCCGTGTCACGGACTCTGATGGGTTAAATTCCCGATTCCGAGAGCAACATGCGTCTAATCTAAGGCGATGACAGCGACAATGATAGATTACGGCATAACAGGCGACCGCGTCTTGTGGATCGTCACCCTGCTCAATATGGATTATGTGCCGGATGAAAAAGCTGAGGAGCGTGGCTGAGAGAATGGGAGGCGGCATGAAGATTGACAATCCAGCGATAGATTTACAAAATGAGCCTTCGTGTGTCAACGAGGATGTGACATCCTTTTCGTGCCTTCTTGCCGACATCAAGGCTATTATCAAAGAGGCGCGAAGTGCGGCATACGCAGGAATAAACGTCGTGCAGATTGGCCATAACTGGAAAATCGGCAAAAGGATTGTCGAGGAAGAACAAGGCGGAAGGGTTCGAGCCGAATACGGGAAAAGGACGATAACAGAACTTTCTGCACACCTGTGTGTAGAATTCGGAGAGGGTTATTCCGAGCGAAATCTGCGTGATTTTCGTGCTTTCTATGTTATTTTCCCTGATAGCGAGATTTGGCACACGCGTGTGCCAAATCTCAGCTGGTCACATTTCCGGCTGATTATGCGCGTAGCCGATCCAACCGCCAGAGAATGGTACATAAACGAGGCATCCAATGAACATTGGGGCGTGAGGACACTGGACAGAAACATATCTACCCAGTATTACGAACGGCTGCTCCTCTCGCAAGCGGACAAACTCCCAGTCATTGCGGAGATGAAGCGCAAGACCGCAGCGTTCCAAAAGGATAAACTGGAGTTCATCAAGAATCCGTCGGTACTTGAGTTCATCGGACTTCATGGAAAGCAAGGCCTTGTAGAAGACGATCTTGAAAAGGCGATATTGACACACTTGCAGGAATTCATGCTGGAGCTGGGTAAGGGATTTGCATTTGTCGAATCGCAGCGGCTTGTGCGGACAGAATGCAACGACTATTTCATTGATCTGGTGTTCTATAACTTCATGTTGAAGTGCTTCTTCCTGATAGACCTGAAGATGTCCCGGATAACGCATCAGGATGTCGGGCAAATGGATATGTATGTCAGGATGTATGACGAATTGGTGAAGCAGCCGGACGACAATCCCACGATTGGCATTGTCCTTTGCGCAGACACTGATCCTGACATAGCGCGATATTCAATACTCAAGGGTAACGAAAGGTTGTTCGCGACAAAGTACAAATTGAATTTACCAATCTCGGAGACCGAGATGAGGGAACCTGTCGCAAATTGCGATAGGTTCAAGATGATGAAGCACTCGCCATATCGATTACGGAACTGCGGCTTTTCAAAGGCACGAAAGACCAAAGAACATACTAGGCGGAATTCTAGCGACCGATACCGCCGACCGATTCCGCTTGAATTGGCCGCATGATTTGGAAGGGACAATAGTGAAGCAAACGAAGAAACACAAAGCACCCGGTTACGCCGATTTGTTGCTTGATACGCTTAAGGCAATCGCAAGTCGTGGCGGGTCTGCGTCAATTGGGGAGATCCATGAAGGCGTTGTAGAACGTCGCAAGTTTCCTGATGATGTAGTAGACGAATTGCACCCAGGGAGTACGGTTACTACAGAACTGGAATACAATCTGGCGTGGGCACGAACCTACCTGCGTAAGAATGGGCTTATACTGCGTAGCAAGAGCGGAGTATGGGCATTGACAAAATTAGGTGCAGAGGCCAGTAAGAAAGATTCTATCGACAGAAAAGCCATTGTAAAGGGGGCCCTTGCGACGCAGAAGAATGAAGCCACAGACAATCCTCTTGAAATCGAGGAACGCCGCCCGTGGCGTGATTCTCTTTCTGAGATTCTTCACAACATGAATCCGTTTGCTTTTGAGGTGCTTGCACAACGGCTTTTGCGTGAATGTGGATTCCTTGATGTTCATGTGACGAAGAAATCTGGCGATGGTGGCATTGATGGTACAGGTAAATTACGCCTCAACGGGATTTTCAGTTTTAACGTAGCGTTTCAATGTAAACGGTACAAGGGACAGGTTGGTGCGGGCGAAATACGCGATTTCAGAGGTTCGCTTGACAACAATATCGAAAAGGGTGTTTTGATTACAACAGGCACATTCTCAAAATCGGCGCGAGAAGAGGCTGGTGCTCCTGGCAAGAAGCAAATAGACCTCATGGACGGCAACGACTTCATGACCAAACTTGCCGAATGCAGCATTGGGTTAACACCTCGAACGGAATACGACATCGACGAGGAGTATTTTACGGCATTAACTTTTGAAATAGAAAAGACGTAAATATGGCAGTTCTTGCTTGGATAAAGAGCCGAAAGCTGTTTTTGAAAATTCAGGAAGGGGTAGGCGAGAACATCTCTGAAGATGATGTCGCTGATGGTATGACCGATTATGTCTTGTGGTCAACATTCGGCCCTGAATGCATTGACATGGATGAAGTACTTGCCATGAACCATATAGACGGAGGTATGATGATGTTTAAAGTAAGAACTTCCGCTATAGAGTCATTGCCGGAATGTTATGCTTCCGCTTTTGACAAGCCATACGTTAAAACAGATGTGATAGTTCTGCTTAATGATGAGGACAACCGCGTATGGTGAACGCAAGTTCAACGTATCGATAAATATCAAGTCAAGGGAGTTCTCCTGATGCCAACCGTTCCAAATTCTGAAAGTAAGAACAAAGGACGTATCACTCATCCTAAAGTATTCGTATCCTACTCCTGGACGAGTAAAGACCGAGCCATCGCACTTGCAGATCGGTTAATGTCGAATGGTGTGCAAGTAGTCATCGATGTATATGATTTGAAGGAAGGCATGGACAAGTATGCCTTTATGCAGAAGCAGTTGTCAGCCGCTTCCACCGAAGGGGTGTTGCGCATGACTATTACCATCATATCGTTCTCCTTTAAGCGTGGCTTGCCAGAAGACCTCACAGGCAATGGCGGTGGCTTCGTATTCGATTGCCGAGCCATGCCAAACCCATTCTGGGACGAGACTCTGCGTGGCTATACGGGGCGCGACAAGTTCGTGGTTGATTTCTTTGCCCGTTTCCCGAAGATGGTCGAACCATTCCTTGGTGCGGTCGAGACGCTTGTCCGTCAGTCAATCACCGAGTACCTCAAAGATGGCCGCGCCCTCTTCCAGGTTGCTTTCGGCTGTACTGGCGGACAACACCGTTCCGTGTACTTCGCCGAGCGGATGGCTGAGCGGTTGTCTGGCATTGATGACGTTGAGATTGAAGTCGCCCACACGGCAATGCCATACTGGAAGACCAACCACGTCAGGGAGAGGAGAATGGTATGTTGATGCGGCTTTTTGCCATTGAGCAGGCAAAGGAACGATTGGGCGATATGATATCTTGCGAATGATTGGCAACGAAAGGGAAAAGGGCAGGCGCGGCCTTTGGCTCGTGGTGCTGGCGCTGGGCGCGGGGATCGTTGCTGCGGGCGCGTTCGTCCTTGTCCGTCCGTTCGGTCCGTCGCCGCAGGATGGCGTGTGGCGCGTCTCATCCCCCGAACCGCGACTTGTCGTCGTCCAGGCGGACTTCACCGCCGTTGAACGTACACGGGATGCGCGAGTACTCGGTCTTGTGCGTCGCATCGCGCCTCGGCGGCTCTGGACGTGCGCGGCCCGTCTCCAGAAGTGGCGGCGTCCGGCCTGGGAGGCGAAGTTGCGTGAACCCGCCGACTGGCGGATTGTCGGGGCGCAGTTGTCGCGTCTCGGATTCTGGAAGGGCGCAACTGGGCAGACGCGGTTTGTGGATGGCGACGGCCGTACCCATCCCGTCTACGGCGCGGATGTCCTCTACACGATTTTCCTTGAGCTGGACCGTCCGCTGAAGGACGGCGACATGGTTTCATTCACTACGCCGTTCGGCAACGTCTTGCGTTTCGTGCGACAGGAGGACTGTCCGACACCGTTCATCAAGGTGAATCAAGTCGGTTATTCGCCACGCGCCACACATCGCTACACCTATCTCGGCGGCTGGCTTGGGACGCTCGGCGCGTGGGCGCCGTCCGAGACGGCGTCGCGCTTCGCGGTCATTGACGCCGAGACGCGGCGGACTATGCGGCGGGCAAAGACACTTCTTCCGGCTTCTTCACGGCGGACGGACGACGGGTGGCGGTTTCGCATTTCGACATCATCCGCCGCAACACCGACTGGACGGCCGCGCCGGAATCCTTTCCCGGCGGCTGGCATGACGCGGCTGACTACGACCGCCGTCCGCAGCACCTGTCCATCGTCGCCGACCTCGCGGCTCTCGCTCTCGTCAAGGGAGCGGACGGTCTGGGACCCGTTCTCGACGAGGCGGACTGGGAGCTCAACCATCTCCGTCTCGCCCAAACGGTGGACGGCGGTGTTGGCACGTGGATCGAGACGACGCGGCATCCGGTCGAAGTGGAGGGCATGCCGTCCGAGGACACGCTTCCGTATGCGCTCGCCCGTCCGACGCGCCGTTCGTCGCTCGCCTACGCGTCCGCGCGGTCGCCCCGACGAGCTGCCGGGCCACTGGGCCTTGCCGTAGGCGTGGGTTGGGCCATGCCCCAAATCTCATCGGTTTCGTTTCACCGTGGAATTACCACCTCAACGTCACCGACGGCATAGCAGGCGACTTCGGATTCGTTGAAGACGAAATGCCAGCCGTCCTTGGCCAGATAGAAGTTGTCGTGTGGCTTGACCTCGCCTTGCAAGGCGTCCTTGCCGATCTTCGTGACGACGGCATCATGCAGTCGCTTTTTCAGTGCGGCACGATAAGATCATGCGAGCCGTGTTAAGGCATCCGTAAATTTCTTTGACATCTTCGCGACAATTGTTGCAATTTCCCAAAGCATCTCGCCTCCCGTTTGGGTCTTCGCGGCCTCAAACATTTCGTTCCCCACTGACACGACGAGCCATCGCTTCTCCCTGATGTACTCCGTTTTCCATGAAGGTGACAAATATTTGAACTCGCCCTCGTCCGCATCGCCGATGCCAAAGGTGAGGATGTCGGTCGCAATTTCGCCATGGCAGAAGCGAGCGAATTCATCAGCTTTAAACCACACTTCTAGACAGCGCTCCCGCGTGCCGACTTGTTTTTTTCTCAGGTTTCACTTATGCCATCGATGCGTTGGACGCAAAGGCAGACGGATTTCTCCCGTCTGACGGCATGAAGTATACCATATTTCGCCACTCGTGTGGAAAGTCGGTCACTTCACGCCGCGCCCCTGCGTTTCCCTTCGCGGCAAAATCGTCTCCGACCTCGCCACAACACCAACTCGTCCGCCACTGCGGATTCTTACGCGGGAAATTAAGATAGCGACTATGCCGCAACGGCCGTTTCGGAGTTCAATACGGACGCTAACATCGTAACGCCGTGTTCGGTAAAAGCGTACGGCAAGTACCGAACTCCGCCTCGTTTTGAGGTCGCAAATTGCGACCTCAAACTCTCAATGCTTTTGCTCTGCCATATGCGAAAGCCGCACAGCGTGCCGTCGCGCTGGGGCCATTTCCCTTTCAATTCTGAGAAATGATATAATTGCCGCACTCATCACCATGCTGCAGACAACAGAGACATTGATCGCGGGGCTTGCCGCGAACGACGAGACGCGCTGGGCGCGGTTCTACCGCGACTACGCGCCGTACATCGAGAACACGCTGCTCGACAACACGCCGCTTTCGCCTTCGGACGTCGAGGACGTCATCCACGAGACGCTGGTCGCGCTCGTCGCCATCATGCCCGCCTACCGCCATGACCGTGCGGGGAAGGGCGCATTCCACTCGTTCGTCCTCAAAATCGCGCAGAACAAGGCCTACGACCTCCTGCGTCGGAGGACGCGCGCGCAGAACCGCCACGCGGCGTTCGCCGCCGACCCCGCCGCCGGGCCGTCCGCCGCCGTCGAGCCGAGCTTCGCGCTCGAAATGTCCGCCGTTTGCCTGGCGCATCCTCATCCGGGACATGACCTGCTCGCTGCCGACGTTGCGCTGCCACTCGCTCGACACCGTCCGACGCGCATTGGCCGTGCTGGGGTTTCTTTCGTACGCGCGTATTCTGGCGGCGCTCGTCGTTCTGCTCGTCCTCGTTGTCGGCATCGTCGCCTACTGCCGCCCGAAATGGGAAGCGTTGCCCGTAAATGCCGGCCAACGATGTGTGATCCGGATGGAGGGCATGGAACGAGAACGCAATGGAACGTAAGTTGCCTTGCCGAAAGAAGGGCATTGCACGTATCTGGGCCCTTTCGTCTCGAATCCAGGGCCGGAACCCTACCGCAAGCCGGGGGAGGCGCGCTTCTCCGCCGTAGGCGGTCGCCCATAGGCCGATCAGGTGGCGGGCCCATCTCGAAGGGCGGCACGTGCCGTCTGGCGAGTGCGCAGGCGCGGAGACAAACGGCCTTGTGCGTTCACGGGCGGCAGTACCCTCGCATTTATATAAATGCG
Source organism: uncultured Kiritimatiellota bacterium (assembly GCA_934635045.1). Lineage (GTDB taxonomy): Bacteria > Verrucomicrobiota > Kiritimatiellia > RFP12 > UBA1067 > UBA1067. Next base: position 19,155 of record CAKTZA010000068.1, read on the forward strand.
AGGGTAGGCGGAATTTGGTATCATATCCGACATGGAGAAGAATCAACTCAAACCAACGCTTTGGCGGACGGCGCGGGCCTTGGCCAACCCGGACCGACTGAACCTGATGTACCTTGTCGCAAACGCGAA
>CAKTZA010000069.1 GCA_934635045.1 uncultured Kiritimatiellota bacterium
TGCCAGCAGGGATCGTCCTCGTCGTCTTCATCGCCGTCCCGGCTGCCGTAGTGCCGACCGGCGGACGGGTCTTCCTCCTCCGGCGGGGGCGGACAGAAGCGCGCCGTCTGGGAGAATGTCGTCTGTCCGAAGAGGTAGTCGGGGTGCGCGAGCGTGTAGGTGACGGGCGTCGTCGTGCGCCCGTCGAAGCGGCCCGTCAAGAGTGCTGAACGCGGCGGGGTGTTCTCGACCGTGACGGAATCGGGCGCCGCCCACGTGCAGGTCAGGGCGGAGGCGTCCGCGCCGACGGGCAGCGTGACCTCCTTCCGCCGCGCGCGGTAGTCGTGGAAGCAGGGGACGGTCGCGGACGCGTTCGGGAAGTTGATGCGTCCCGTCGGGCGGTGCGCCGCGAGGTCGGGGAGCCGTCCGAAGGCGAAGTCGGCGGAGGAGAACGAGACGGCGAGCGTGCCGGACGCGCGGAGGTAGAGCGGAACCGTCTGCCCGCGCGGCACGGGGAGGAGGAGACTGGGGACGTTGGGGGTGGAGGTCTCACACGGAGACACGGAGGCACGGAGGAAGTGGAGATCGCCCGGCCCCTCGACAGGCGTGCCCCTGTCAGAAAGTTCAAGCTGCCCCTCCGGCTTGACTCTCCGTGCCTCACCCCGCATAGCGCCTGCTGTGCAGCTCGCTTCGCTCGGGGGATAGGTGCCTCCGTGTGATGCACCCGACCCACCCGACACGATCTTGTCCACGAATTGACACGGATTATCACGAATTGAGATTCGTGCCGATTCGTGAAGATTCGTGGACAATGGCAAAGCGTTCAACGCCGTTGGCACATCCCCCTCAATCCGTGCAAATTCGCGTGAATCCGTGGCTACAACTCCGTGCCTCCGCCCCTCCATTCCCTCGCGCCCGCTTGCGCGCCCTTCGGGTTCGCCTTCGGCGAAGGTCCCCTCCGAAACGCTTTGCGTTTCTTCGGTGCATGTGTTCAGCGTCGCAGACCTTTCTCCCACGAGCGGGATGGCGCGGCTGCCGACGAGGAGCTCGCCACGCCCCGCGCCGGCGACGGCGACGCGCAGAACCGCCGTCCGCTCCGTCGACTGCGGATACGCGAACGGCCCGTTCGTCGTCCCCGCGTAGACGAGATGCTCCCAGACCGTGTTCGTCGAGCCGGACGGACACGCGAGCGGATCGAGGCCGCCAAGGGCCTCGTCGAAGTCGTCCCGCGCCGCGTCGCACCGCCGCTCGCTGTCGGAGACGAACGTCAAGCTCGTCGTCTCGCGTGAGAGGGAAAAGGATATTTGCCCCTCCGCACTTCTTCCTTCTTCCTTCTTCCTTTTTCCCTCTCCCGCCTCAACGCCGCCCATGACGTTCGTGAGGAGGCCGTCCGAGGCGAGGCGCGAGAGGTCGTAGCGATAGGCGAAATTCCCGTTCGGGCTCAGCTCGACCTGGAACGAGACGGGGTTCGTCGGCGCACGGTGCAGCAGCGCGTTCTGCCATGTCAGGAGAAGCGAGCCGTCGTCCCGCATCCCGTGCCAGAAGAGGCTCGGACGGTTCGACTCGGCGAGGCGCCCCCAGTTCGCGGCGGGGACAAGGCCAAGGGAGGCCGTGACGGGCCTCAGCGCGGCATTCGTCGAGAGGAGGATCGTTCCATTCGCAAAGACGACCAGGCTGGAGAACGCCGCCTCGCCGAACGGGAACTCCCAGCCGCCGAAGGACAGGCGCATCCAGTCCGTGGCCGCGCCGCGCCGCCGCCAGTTCTCGGCGATGACAGCGCCCTCCGGCGGGTCGAACGAGAAGACCTCGTTCGTGCCCACGCGGGAGAGGGTGTAGCCGGGGGTGGGGTTGCCGTCGCTGAACATGGAGTTGTTGGAGGAGGGGAGGCACGGAGATTCTTCGACAGGATTTACAGGATTCACAGGATTTGAGGGACTTGGCGCGCCGGACTCACCAATCCTGTCAATCCTGTCTAAAACCTCCCCATCCTCTCCGTGCCTCCGATTCTCCGCCGCCTCCGTGTTCAGCGTCGCAGACGCCCTCTCCCCCAATCCGTGCGAACCCGTGGATCCAGTCTCCCCCTTCTGCGCAGAGACCGTCGCGACGGCCGCGAAGCCGCCGAAGACAAGGACGGTCGACAGCCCGTATCGCCGCATCGCCGCGCGTACGCGCGCAGGAAAACGAGCGAGCCCAAGCGCGAGCGCGGCAAGGGCGACTCCGGCAAGGCCGAGACCGCAGCCCCACAGCAGAGCCCCGTCGAAAGCCGCCTTTAGCACCTGCGCATCCACAAAGGTTCGCCTCCTTCAAAAGGCGGCGATGATGGGTGTGCTCATCGGGCTCGCAATCCACCAAACGGCTTTGGCTGGGTCCAGCGGTTGACGAGCGGCGTGACGGCGTTCATGACGAGGATCGCGAACGAGCAGCCCTCGGGGTAGGCGCCGAACTGGCGGATGAGCATGCAGACAAGTCCGCACCCGAAGCCGAAGACGAGCTTGCCCTTCGCCGTCGTCGGCGAGGTGACGTAGTCCGTCGCCATGAAGCACGCGCCAATCATGACGCCGCCCGTCAGAACCTGGAGATGCGCCGGTGCGCCGCCCGCGAAGTAGGCGTAGAGCCAGACCGTGACGAGGAAGGCGACGGGGATGTGCCAGGTGATGACCTTGCGCACGAGGAGATAGGCCGCGCCGAGCGCGAGCGCGAGCGTCGAGACCTCGCCGATGCAGCCGGGCATGTTGCCGACGAGGAGGTCCCACAGGCTCGGCAGTCCCGACAGGGCCTTCTCGACGTGCGGCGTCGCCTGCGTGACGACGTCGCAGCCGTAGAGTCGCTTCATCGCCGCCAGCGGCGTCGCCGTCGTCATCGCCTCGGGCGCCTTCCACCAGAGGGGCTTGAGCCACGTCGTCATCGGGCCCGTGAACGAGATGAGCATGAACGCGCGCGCGGCGAGCGCCGGGTTGAACGGGTTCATCCCGAGGCCGCCGAAGACCTGCTTGGCGACGCCGACGGCGAAGACCGAGCCGACGACGGCCATCCAGAGCGGCAGGCCCGCCGGCAGGTTGAGCGCGAGGAGCAGGCCCGTCACGACGGCCGAGAGGTCGCCGAGCGTGTTCTCGCGCCTCATCGCGAGACGGCAGAGGGCCTCCGTGACGAGGCACGTCGCGACGCACGTCGCGATCGTCCAGACCGCCGGCAGTCCGAAGAACCAGATGCCGGCCGCCGTCGTCGGCAGCAGGGCGATGAGGACGTCGAGCATGATGCGCGAGACGGAGGTCTTCGCGTGCGCGTGCGGCGACGAGCTGAGGATGTAGTGTTCGGCTGTGTCTTTCGGTTTCATGGGGTCGAAGGGGTTGAAGAGAGAAAGGACAAATGGGACTGATCGGACGAACAGGACGTATCGAACGCTTAGGCTGGCTTCGCGGCCGCGGCTTTCGCCCTCTCGGCGGCGAGGCGCGCGCGGATCGAGGCCTTCGCCCGGCGGCAGGACTGCGTGATCGGACGGTACGCCGGACAGCCGAACGTGCACGCGCCGCACTCGATGCAGCTCATCACGTGCGCCGCCTCGGCGGACGCGATGTCGTCCGCCTCGACGGCCTTTGCGATCTCGGCCGCGTTGAGGTTCATCGGGCACGCCCGCACGCAGCGTCCGCAGTTGATGCACGCCTGCGACGAGTACTGGAAGACGCGCCGTTTCGAGAGGAGCAGGAGCCCCGACGTCGTCATCGTCGTCGCGATCTCCAGGCTCGGCACGGCGAAGCCCATCATCGTGCCGCCCGAGACCACCTTCGCGGGCGGCTCCGTCTCGCCGCCGCAGAACGCGACGAGGTCGGCGTACTTCGTGCCGAGCGGAGCTTCGACGTTCTTCGGCTCGCGGACTGCGTCGCCGGAGACGGTCGTCACGCGCGAGAGGAGGATCTGCCCCTTCTCGACCGCGTCCGCCACGGCCGCCACCGTGCCGACGTTCTCGACGACGCAGCCGACGTCGATCGGCAGCGCGGGCGGCTCGGGCACGACGCGCCCGACCGTCGCGTAGATCTGGTGCTTCTCGGAGCCCTGCGGATAGAGGACCGGCAGGACGACGATCTCGACGTTGCCGTCGATGTCCGCAAACGCCTTCTCCAGCGCGGCGATCGCCTCGGGCTTGTTCGCCTCGACGGCGATGCGCACCGCGCAGCCGCCGAGGATCTTGCGCAGGATCTCGACGCCCAGGCGCACGCGGTCCGCGCGCTCGAGCATGAGCCGGAAGTCGGCGCAGAGATACGGCTCGCATTCCGCGCCGTTGACGACAAGGTACTCGCAGCGCTTGCCCGGCGGCGGATTCAGCTTCACGGACGTCGGGAAGCCCGCGCCGCCCATGCCGCAGACGCCCGCGTCGTTGACGCGCGCGAGCAGCTCCTCGCGGCTCGCCGTCCGCCAGTCGAGGGGAGGGAGGTTTAAGGTTTCAGGCTTTAGGCTTGGCGCCGGTTCATCCGGTGCAGGGGCGGTCGTGTCGAGGATGACGGCCGGGGCCTTGCCGCCCGCCGGACCGAGGCGCGGCTCGACCGCCTTGACGAGTCCGCTCGCGCTCGCGTAGACGGGCACGGAGATGAACCCGTTGCGCTCGCCGAGGAGCTGGCCCTTCACGACATAGTCGCCCGCCTTCACGACGCATTTCGCCGGCGCGCCGAGGTGCTGGCTCATCGAGATGACGAGTTCCGCCGGACACGGCATCGTCTCGATCGCCTTGCCGCGCGCAAGTTCCTTGTTGTAATCGGGGTGAACGCCACCCTTGAACCGAAACGTGCTTCTAACGGTTTTCATAATTCACCTTCCAGCATTTTACTGGCCCAGTTCCCATTCGCATGAGTCGCTTCGCCTGCTTCAGATCAGCGACTTTTCGCTGAACCGTCCGCCGCGAGACGCCTAACAGCTGCGCGAGCTCTTCCTGTGAAATGTAGGGATCGGCTTCGACATTCTGCAAGATTCCCCGCTCAATCGAGTATGCGCCATCCGCCGCCTCATTCACTGCCTCCTCTGCGCCATTTTTTCCGCCTATCGTCAGGAATTCATCAGCTTTTTCGCCAAACTCGACAATTTTAGAGGCACGATTTTGTAAGAATTCCTCTAATTTCTGGAGGCGCGACACAGACAGGTTGTAATGGGGATGGCGTTTGAAGCGAAACCCTTTCAACCGCATGGCAGCCGCTTTCATGGCAGATGTCACGCCGCCCGGAAAGGCGAGCCACGGCAGATAGAGACTCGGACCAATTTTGCAGGCGTACTTGCGCAAGTCATCCCATTCATGATTGCGAGGGTCTTTTGGACGATCCAAGGCCAACGAAAACAAGCCGTAGCCATTGTCAAAAATCGGCGCTGCGCCAACGATTTCATTCGTGTCGTTGTCGATGAGATAGCCGAAGTTGCCTAAATGTCGATCCGTATTACAAATCAAGGCATCAAAAAAGAATATCTCCGCAAAGCGAGGATCCGACACTGCCTCCGCTGTTGAAACAAGACGTCCCGCTGGAATGAAGCCAATCTTTTCACTCGTAAAGAGCGGACACGTTGAGCAAAGCCGTCCTTTGAACCGTTCCAGTCCATAAGGCACATGCGCATAGCCCAACACCTCGGCAATCTGCGCCGCGTAGTATTCGGAATACGGTTCGAAACCGGCATTCGCGAAATGCTCGCTACCCGATTTGTAGAGCATGATGCCGGCCTCCGTCCGACGCCAGCATTTCGCAAGCATGCCATTTGTCGAGAACTCCGGCGACGTTTCAGGAGGCGTCTTGGCATGAGATCCCTGCCGTCCAAATCCTGTGAACGCCAGAACGGCCATCGTCTTCGAGAACGGGTTCTCGTAAAGGTTGACGGTACGCCAATGGGCATGGGATGCATCATCGCAAACCCAATGCACATCGTTAAGCGAAAGACCTTTCGAGACCTCAATGATCGACCGCACGCCATAGGATACACCCAGCTTCAGCAGCATCTCCTGAATGTAGTTGCGGTGCTTCGGCACAATGCGATGCCGAAGCCAACGCCACAGGCCCTCGTCCGTCGCCTGTCCGTGCAAGTCAAGCGGCAGAAAGCGCGTTGCCGCCTCGTTCACCGAGACGATGCGCACGCCCTCCGGTTCGAGCCACTCGAACCGCAGAACCTCCGTGTCTCGATGCTTGAGAATCATTTAGCGGCCACTCCTCCTCGCCTCTTTTTTCCTTCTTCCTTGTTCCCTCTTCCTTTTCTCAATGTCCCGTCTCGAAGTGGGGGTCGACGGCCATGCACTTCGCGGGGCACTTCGCGACGACCTGCTCGTCCGTCGGCGGGTTCGCGTAGTTGACCTTCGCGAGGAAGCCCTGGAACGTGAAATGGCCGGCCTCCTTGCCGCCGGAGTTCCTCTCGCAGAGGTGGCAGCCGAGGCACCCGACGCCGCAGACCTTGCGGACGGCCGGGCCCTTGTCGGGATTCGCGCAGAGGACGTGGATCGTCGCGGACGCCGGCACGAGCTCGATGAGCCGCTTCGGGCACGCCGTCACGCACTTGCCGCACCCGATGCAGAGGCGCTTGTCGACCTTCGCGAGCCCGTCCACGACCGAGATCGCGTGCTTCGGGCAGACGTTCGCGCACGCGCCGTAGCCGAGGCAGCCGTAGGCGCAGCCCTTGTCGCCGCCCGCCGTCGCCGCCGCGACATTGCAGTCGCAGATGCCGTTGTAGTCGCCGACGCGGATCGTCTCCGAGCGCGTGCCGCAGCACCTGACGAGCGCGACGCGCCGTTCCGTCGCCGCCGCCGCGACGCCGAGGATCTTCGCGACCGCCGCCGCGCACGCCTCGCCGCCCGCCGCGCACGCCCCGTTCGGTGCCGTGCCCGCGACGAGCGCGCGCGCGTAGCCATCGCAACCGGCGAAGCCGCACCCGCCGCAGTTCGCGCCCGGCAGGGCCGCCGTCACGAGCCCGATGCGCGGGTCCTCCCGCACGGAAAGATACCTGTCGGCGACCGCCAGCGTGACCGCCGCGACCAACCCAATGCCTGCGATGATGAGAATGGCTGTTGTCATTCCAAACCTCCCAAACCTTCTAAACTTTCTGTACCTTCTCAGTACGGCAGCTTCACGAGCCCGCTGAAGCCCATGAACGCAAGGCTCAGCAGCCCCGCCGTGACGAGCGCGACCGCGATGCCGCGAAAGCAGCGCGGCGGATCGGCGTGGGCGAGCTTCTCGCGGATGCCCGAGAAGATGAGCAGCGCGACGCCGAAGCCGACCGCCGCCGCGAACGAGAAGAAGACCGACTCGAAGAATCCCGTCCCCTGCTTGCAGTTGATCTCCGCGACGCCGAGGACGGCGCAGTTCGTCGTGATGAGCGGCAGGAAGATGCCGAGCGCGGCGTGCAAGGGAGGCAGGAACCGCTTCATCGCGATGTCGATGAACTGCACGAGCGCGGCGATGACGAGGATGAACGCGAGCGTGTGGATGTAGCCAAGCCCGTTCGGCTGCAGCAGCCAGTGGTCGAGGCACCACGTCACGGCGGCGGCGACCGTCATGACGAAGACGACCGCGCCGGACATACCGAGCGCCGTCTCCGTCTTCTTCGAGACGCCCAGAAACGGACAGCAGCCGAGAAAGCGGCTGAGAACGAAGTTGTTCACCAGCACCGCACCGACCAGAATCATGAGAAAGTAACTCATAGTGATGATTAGTATGGCTTTATTTGGCGGATTTGTCAAGGCGGTCACTTGCCGACGCAGAAGCGCGAGAAGAGACTGTCGAGCAGGTCGGCCGCGTAGGTCGCGCCGACAAGCGAGCCCAGCTCTTCGGCGACCGCGCGCACCGCGTTCCCCGCCAAAACAAGGTCGATCGGTGCGTTTTGAAGGAGTGGCGCGAGGTGCGCACGTGCCGCGCACAGGACGGACAGAGCCCGGTCGTCGGACGACGACGCGGCTTCGGGTGCGCCGGACGCCGCACGGGCTTCGAGAGCAGACACGATCACCCGCTTCAGCTCGCCCAGCCCCTCGCCCGTCTTCGCCGACACGTTCAGCCCCTCGCCGCGCCCCAGGTCGCATTTGGCGTGAATGGGGATGAGGGTGGGCCGATGAGCGGAAAAGGGAAAAGGAAGAAGATGATCTTCCGCACTTTTTCCTTTTACCCTCTTCCCTTTTCCTTTTCCCAACACCACCACGACATCGGCTTCGGCGATCAGCTTTTCGGCGCGGGCGACGCCGGCGGCCTCGATCACGTCGCCCGTCTCGCGCAAGCCCGCCGTGTCAACGAGCCGAATCGGCCAGCCGTCCAGGTCGAGCCATGCCTCGACCGCATCGCGCGTCGTGCCCGGCACATCGCTCACGAGCACACGGTTCTCCTCCAAGAGCGCATTCATGAGCGAACTCTTGCCCGCGTTCGGCGGTCCCGCGAGGACGACCCGCGCGCCATCGCGCAGGATGCGCCCTTCTCGGATGCGCGCCAGCGCCGCGCCGAGCGCGGCGTCAAGCGCGGCGAGCGACGTGCGCACCGACGCGAAGAAGCGGTCGGGCAGTTCGCCCTCGTCGACGTCGAGCGCATGCTCCAGTTCCGCTGACGCCGCAAGCGCGAGGTCATAGAGGTCGCGCTGCGCGCGCGCACGGCGTCCGGCGAGTCCGTCCAGCGCGGCATCCGCCGCGCGCGCGGTCTTCGCCTGGATGAGGTCGAGGACGCTCTCCGCCTGTCCGTAGTCGAGCTTGCCGTTCAGGAACGCGCGCTCGGTGAACTCGCCGCGCCGCGCGAGCCGAGCCCCGGCGGCGAAACAGGACTCCAGGACGCGACGCGGCGTGACCGCCCCGCCGTGGCACTGGAACTCGACGACGTCTTCTCCCGTGTAGGAATGTGGCGCGCGAAAGGCGAGAACGACGGCTGCGTCGACTTTCTCGCCCGCCGCGCCAAGCAATGCGCAGACGCGCGCGCGCGGTTGCGCGCCTGACGGACACGCCGCACGCCCGCGCGTCAGGCGGCCGGCGACGGCGAACGCCTCCGGCCCCGAAACGCGCACGACCGCGACCCCGGCCGGGCCGGGCGCGGTCGCAATCGCCGCGATGGTCTCATTCTGACTCAACATCGCCGCGCGTGATTTCTCCGTGCCTCCGTGGCTCCGTGTGAGAACGCCCTACTTGACGCTCTTGAAGAACTTGCGCATCTCCTCCGCCGTCGTGCACTGCGCGAGCTTCTCATAGCCGTTGTCGCCGCGCAGGGCCTTCGAGATGAAGCTCATCAGCTGCAGGTACGGCGTCTGCGTCGAGTCGTTCGCGATCGTGAGGACGATGATCGAGAGCGGCGAGTTGTCGATCGTCTCGTAGTCCGGGATGCAGCCGTTCGCCGTGCCCACGTTGTCGAGAATCGCCACCGCGCCGACGATGCCCTCCACCTCCGCGCACCGGCCGTGCGGCACGGCGATGCCGTGGTCGAGACCGGTCGGCATCGACGCCTCGCGACGCAGGACGGCCGCCGTCGCCGCCGCGACATCCTTGACGTGAGACGGACACGCCGCCGCGATCTCGGCGACCATCTTCTCGATCGCCTCCTTCTTCGACGCCGCCTTGAACTTCGGCAGCATCACGAAGTGCTGGAGATGACGGCCGACGTTCGTGTGCCGCTTCTGCTTCGCCGGCTCCTCCGGCAGCATCCGGTCGATGTCCTCCCGGCGGATGGGCTTCGCGATCTGGCGCGCGAGGTCGTTCATCGAGGACGCGACCTCCATCCACGCCGTCATGACGATCGCCTCCTCCGCCGGCGTGCAGGAGACCTTGATCACGTTCCCGTCGCGCTCGATCGCCATCTCCATGTTGTCCATCGCGATCTCCCAGATGCTGGCCTCCTTCGAGAGGAGCGACGTGAAGAAGCCCTCCTCGCGGAACTCGGCGACCAGCTTGTCCAGCATGAGCGCGGCGACGTCCGGCGAGGATAGCTCGAAGACGACGGGACGCGAGTTGTCGTGGCTCTGCTTCGGATGCCGCACGCCCTTGCGCTTCGGCGCGAAGAGGCCGACGAGCGCGGGCGGCGCGACGACCGTCGTGACGAGCGTCATCAGGATGCCGATGCCGAAGATCTCCTGCGTGAGGAAGCCGCTCGACAGGCCGAGGCCCGCGATGATGAGCGCGACCTCGCCACGCGGCACCATGCCCGCGCCGATACGCAGGCCGCCGAGAATGTTGAAGCCGCAGCAGAGCGACGGCAGCATGCAGCCAATCACCTTCGCCGCGACGGCGAGCGCCGTGTAGACGCCGCCGAAGACGAGAACCGGCTTCGAGCAGAGCGCCGTGACGTCGACCATCATGCCCATCGAGCAGAAGAAGACGGGCACGAGGAACGTGTAGACGGGCGTCAGCATTTCCTGAATCGGATGCTTCAGGTCGGTGCGCGAGAGCGCGAGGCCCATCACGTACGCTCCGATGATCATCGCCAGCCCCATGAACTCGAAGAAGCCGGCAAGGACGAGCGCGAGACCGAAGGCCATTGTTGCGATGACGACCGGGCTCTTGAACGCCGCCTTCAGGAACTTCGCGATCCAGCGCGCCGCGAGGAGGCCGATCGCCGTCGCGCCGAGCCAGACGCCGAACGCCTTCAGGGCGACGAGGCCAATCGCGCCCCAGTCCATCGCGCCCGCCGCGCCGCCGACCTTCGCCGCCGCGTGGTTTGCGACGATGATGCCGTTGCCGATCGCCAGCACGATGAGGCCAAGGACGTCGTCGATCACGGCGCCCGCCATGATTGTCACGCCCTCCTCGGAATCCATCTGCTTCTTCTCGGAGAGGATGCGCGCCGTGATGCCGACCGACGTCGCCGTGGACATGATGCCCATGTAGAGCGGTGCCTCCTTCGTCATCGCCTCCGCAAGCGGCAGGCCCTTCAGGTAGGCGAAGTGCTCGAAGAACTCCGGCAGCAGGTAGACCGCGCAGAGGTCGCCGAACAGGAACGAGACAATCACGCCGCCGAGGCCGACCATGAGGCCGACGAACGAGTAGCGCAGAAAGAGCTTCAGGTTCGTTTCGAGGCCGGACAGGAAGAGGAGAATCACCGAGGCGAGCGTCGCGATGCCGTAGAGCGCGGGCGACGTCGCGTCAAACGCATGGCCCGTCTCCTTCGCAATCTCGCGCAGCGCCGCGCCGTGGAAGAGGCCCGACGCGAACAGCCCGTCGCCGAAGCCGATGCCGCCGAGCGCCCACGGGCCAATCACGATGCCGGCCGCAAGTTCGCCGAGAATGGACGGCAGCTTCAGCATCGACGCGAGGGCGCCGCCCAGGCGCGCCGCAAAGATGATGACGCCAATCTGCAGGACGAGGAACATCATCTCTTCCACGCGGGGCAGACCGAAGTTCGGATAGGGCGGGGGGCCGCCCTCATGCGCCGCAAAAACACCCGCCGCGCACATCGCTGTGGCGGCCACCAAAAACATTTTCTTGTTTTTCATATGGTTGCGTAGTATACCACAAATTAGCGGACGGTGCCGTGGTCGGCCGTCATGTTTTCGCCGAGGAGGGCCAATTTCGGGTCGGACGCCTCGTAGCCCTGAATCCAGCCGTTCTCGAAACCGAAGTCCGACGCTGCCTCCGTCACCGCCTCGTATTCGTCGCGCGTCACCGCCCGGTTGAGGGGCGGCATCTCCAGCGCCTTGTACGCCGGCGTGTACTGCGCCATGATTGAAACGGGGATTTCGTTCGAGAGTTCCGTCGCCAGCCACGCCAAGTTCTCAATGGCCTCGTCCGCCAGCCCCGGCAGAACGAGGATGCGGACAATGAGGTGCGGCAGGGAAGATTTTCCGCACACCGTTCTCATCCACGCCCAGCGCACCGCCGCCCGCGCGGCTTCGACGTAGCCAGGCGCGGATGAATAGCGAATGGCCGTCGCGTTGTGCGCATAGCGCAGGTCGAACAGCGCACACGCACAAAGTTCCGCATAGGATGCGAGCGTCTCGACGCGCTCATAGCCGGACGAATTCCACACAAACGGAAGCGAAACGCCCTCTTTCTTCAGGATTTCAGCCGCCGCGCGGATCAACGGCAGATAGGGCGTCGGCGAGACGAGGTTCCAGTTCTCGACCCGATCCTTCAGGGCCAAGTCGCGGAGAATGTCCGCTAGTTCCGCCACCGACACGTCCTTGCCCTCGCCTTTCCAACTCCACGGCGAGTTCTGGCAATAGAGGCACTTCATCGTGCAACGCGAGAAGAAGACGCAGCCCGACCCACGTTCGCCCGTAATCGGCGGCTCCTCGCCAAAGTGCGGCCCCCAGCGAAACACGCGGGGCCTGTCCCCCGCCCCGCAGAACCCACGGGGTCTGTCCCCAGCCATCGGGGGTCTGTCCCCACCTGGCTGGGGTCTGTCCCCAAGCCCCGTGCGATCAACTCCACACCGATGCGGGCAGAGGGCGCACGCCTGAAGGCTATCCGACATATCTTGCCATTTCTTTCGGCAAAAGGTTCGCTTCGCTCAGTTTTGCGAGCGGCCACCAGGCAAATTCAATCCAGTCCTCCTGCGCCACCACGGCTGGCAACTGCGGGGACAGGCCCCCGATTTTGGGGGACAGGCCCCGTTCGTTGGCCTGGGGACAGGCCCCCGATGGCTGGGGACAGACCCCCAGCGTCAGCCGATAGACGAGCGAAATCTCGCAGTGTGGCTGGCCATGCTGCTCGAACTGGCTCTCGACAACGCCGAGAAAGCCGCCCACTTCGGCGTCCAGCCCCGTCTCCTCCTTCAGTTCGCGGACAAGCGCGGCGCGTGACGTCTCGCCGAACTCGATGTGTCCGCCCGGCAAGTAGGTGTAGCCGCCCTTCTTCGGACGGCACAGGAGAACGTGACCATTTATCACGCAGACGCCACGCACGATGTTCTCGATGCCGGCGAGTTCATATTCGGGAATCCCGCTCCGTTGAACTTCCTTTTCGCTCATATCGGTTTCTCCAGTGAAAGGCGCGAATGGGAGTGAGCATGGCAGATGGCAAGCCCCAGCGCGTCCGCCGCGTCGTTCTGCGGCAGTTCGGGCAACGCGAGAAGCGTCTTGATCATCCGCTGGATCTGCTCCTTCTCCGCGAGGCCGTTGCCGCAGATCGCCTTCTTCATCCGGCGCGGCTCGTATTCGTAGACGGGCAGGTCGGCGTCCGCCGCCGCCGTCAGCACCGCGCCGCGCGCCTCGCCGAGGACGAGCATCGTCCCCGCGTTCTTGCCGTAGATGACGGACTCGATTGCCATCACGTCCGGCCGGAACGTCGCGATCAGCTCGGAAACCTTCGCGTGAATGGCCCGAAGACAGCCCGTGAGCGGCAGCTTTGGCGCATTCTTGATGTTGCCGCAGTCCCGCATCACGAGCCGCGAGCCCTGCACCTCCAAGACGCCGTAGCCCGTCGAGCGGAGCGACGTGTCGATGCCCAAGACGATCACGCGGACGCCTCCGCGCGCAGGAACTTCGGGTTGTTGCCGGCGATGACCAGGGCGACTTCGCCCTTCACCTTGGCGCCCTTGTACTCGCGCACCAAGTCCGAGAGATAGCCGCGCGACACGCGCTCGTGGAGCTTCGTCAGCTCGATGCAGACGGCGGCCTCCCGGTCGCCGAGCGCATCCAGCGCCGCCTCCAGCGTCGCGGCGATCCGGAACGGCGACTCGTAGCAGACCAGCGTGTGTTCCCTGTCCGCGTCCTCCCGAAACCAGTTGCGGAGCGCGCCCGGCCCGCGCGGCGGAAAGCCGCGAAAGGTGAACGACGACGTCGAAAGCCCGCTCATCAGCAGGGCGACGTTGACCGCGCTCGCGCCGGGGATCACCTCGTAGGCGACGCCCTGCTGCGCGCAGGCGCGAATCAGCCGATAGCCGGGATCCGAGATGCCGGGATAGCCGCCGTCCGAACAGAGCGCGACCTCCTTGTCGGACGCGAGATCCGCCAGCACCTTTTCCGTGATGCGATCTTCGTTCCCCTGCCGATACGAGAACATCTCCGGCGGGCGCGGAATGCCGAAGTGCGTCAGGAGCTGCCAAGTGCGCCGCGTGTCCTCGCAGGCGATGACGGCGGCCGACCTGAACGCCTCGACGGCGCGCGGCGAAAGGTCGCCGAGGTTTCCGATGGGCGTGGCGATGACGTGAAGCATGGTCAGACGACGGGGCGGATGTACTTCGCCTTGACCGCACGCCAGAGGACGACGCAGAAGGCCGAAAGCGGAATCGCGAGCAGCATGCCGAGCACCGGACCCAGCACCGTCGACCAGAAGAAGAAGCTGAAGATGACGCCCGCGTAGCCAAGCCCCGTCTTGTTCCCCTGGATGCGCGGCGTGATGAAATAGCCGTCGAGGAGCTGCCCCGCGAGCCACACGCCAAGCACGAGCAGAAGCCGCGTCAGCGAACCGCCGTGCGGGAAGTAGGCGAGCGGCAGCGCAATCGGGAGGCAGATGACCGACCCGAAGAGCGGAATGAGGTTCAAGACGCCGAGCGTAAACCCGACAAGGAACCCGTACGGCAGCCCGACGAGCCAGAACCCCGTGCCGTAGAGGACGCCCTCGATGAGGCAGATGACGGTCTGCCGCTGGAAGAACGAGACGAGGATGTCGATGAAGGAATCGACCTGCGCGGCGAGGAAGTCGCGCGTCTCCGGCTTCAGGAACGGCAGGTGCCCGACCATCTCGCTTCCGTGGCGGTCTTTCGTCATCAGGAAGAAGACGAAGAAGATGAGCGTGACGAGCGCCGAGAGAACGCCCGTCAGGCACTTGAGGGCGTTCGTCCCCGCCTTGAGGGCCGTCGCACCGTACTTCGTGTAGACGCCGCTCAAGTCATCCGGCCAGCCAAACTGCGCAAGAAGCTCATGAAGTTTCGGGAACGTCGTCTGAAACCAGGTGACGACCTGATGCAACAGCGCCGGGCCCTGCGCAATCAGGTTCGAGACCTGGTCGATCATCACCGCCCCCGCGTACCAGAGCAGGAACCCGATCGGCAGGAAGACCGTCGTCAGCATCGCGACGAGCGCGAGAGACGGATTCTTCAGGAGGCCCTTCCACCAGACGTAGTACGGCTTGAAGAAGAGCGCGAGGAAGAACCCGAAAAGAACCGGCACGATCGCCGCCGACGCGAACGCGAGGGCCTTCAGGAGCCCCCAGGCGACGGCCGCGACAAAGGTCAGGACGACGGCGACCGAGACGGCCGTCAGGCCGCTCGCGATCGTCTTCCGCTGCGTTTCGCTCAATTCGATCATGGGCGCATTATACCAAAAAACCGTGGGCGCAATCGCGCGGCGCGCCATCACGAATCGCGGTGGGACTCCTCCGACAGCTCGCGGATGCGGCGCGAGGTGCGCACGGCGCAGAACTCCTTGCCGCACATCGAGCAGTGGTCGTCGCCGTGGGCCTCGTCCGTGAGCGCGCGCGTCTTGAGCCAGCGCGTCCGCGCCCGCTCGGGGTCGAGGGCGGCCGCGAACTGCTCGTCCCAGCAGAAGTTCCGCCGCGCCTCGGCCATGCGGTCGTCGCGCGCCCGCGCGCCGGGCAGGCCACGCGCGACGTCGCCCGCGTGCGCGGCGATCCTGTAGGCGATGCAGCCCTCGTGAACCTCCTGGCCGTCCGGAAGCCCCAGATGCTCGGCAGGCGTCACGTAGCAGAGGAGCGACGCCCCGTAGGTCGCCGCCGCCGTCGCGCCGATCGCCGACACGATGTGGTCGTAGCCGGGCGCGATGTCCGTCACGACCGGCCCCAGCACGTAGAACGGCGCGCCCTTGCAGACCTCCTGCTCGCGTTCCATGTTCATCTGGATCTGGTCGAACGGGATGTGTCCCGGGCCTTCGACCATCACCTGCACGCCGCGCGCGCGGCAGCGGTCGACCAGTTCGCCCAGGACCGACAGCTCGGCGAACTGCGCGGCGTCGGAGGCGTCCGCGAGACAGCCGGAGCGCAGCCCGTCGCCCAGCGAGACCGTCACGTCGTGCGCGGCGAGGATGTCCATCACCTTGTCCCAGTTCACGTAAAGCGGATTCTCCGCCTTGTGCTCCATCATCCACTCGGCCATGATCGAGCCGCCGCGGCTGACGATGCCCATCTTGCGCTTCATCGCGAGCGGAATGTCCCGGAGGAGCAGCCCGGCGTGCAGCGTCATGAAGTCCACGCCCTGCTCGGCCTGGGCACGGATGACGTCCAGCAGGAAGGTCGGGTCCATGTGCGGGATGTCGCCCGCGAGGCGCGAAATCGTCTCGTAGACCGGCACCGTGCCGAGCGGACGGTCGCTCGCGTCGAGCATCCCCTGGCGGATGGCGCGGATGTCCTCGCCGACGGAGAGATCCATCACGAAGTCGGCGCCCGCCTTGACGGCGATGGCGAGCTTCTCCAGCTCGTCGCCGCGCCCGGAGTGCGTGACGCTGCGGCCGAGGTTCGCGTTGATCTTCGTGCGGAAGAGCCGTCCGACGCCGACGGGGTGCGCGTTCGTGTGGTGAATGTTCAGGGGAATCACGGCCTCGCCGCGTGCGACGGCGGCCCGCACGGCCTCCGCGTCAACTCCCTCGTCCGCCGCGACGACCTTCATCGCCTCGGTCACAAGGCCCTTGCGGGCCGCCTGCAGTTGCGTCATGTTATGATTCCTTCTCTTTCCTACGCGGGCATTACCCCGTTCAGGTTCGACCGGTCTTTTCTCAGCAGGTCGCGCACCGCGCACGCCCTGCACCCGGAAACGGCGCATATTGTACCAAAAATTCGGCGATTCTTCCGCGTCGAGAATTTTCCGCAGAAGATTCTCATTCTTGATTCCGGGATAGATTCGTTTCACGGCACCCTTGACGCGGAAGAGCCGAGACACTATAATTCGCGCCCATGTTTCGACAGGCTCTCGGGTTGACGGCGCCGCTCTTCGCAGCGTACTGGCTCGTCGGGCTCGGCTACGGCATCTTCGCCACGCGGCTCGGGCTCGGCGTCTGGTTTCCCGTCGTCACGGCCGCGTTCGTCTACTCCGGCTCTGTCGAGTTCATCCTCGCGACGATGGTGCTGGACGGCTTCCGCCCCCTCGGCGTCTTCCTGATGGCCTTCCTCGTGGGCGCGCGCCACCTTTTCTACGGCGTCTCGATGCTGGACCGCTTTCGCGGCGCGGGGTGGCGCAAGTTCTTCATGATCTTCATGCTGTCGGACGAGGCGTTCGCCGTCACCTACGCGAACCCGCCGCCGCCCGGCGTCGATCCGCACCGCTTCCAGACGCTCGTGAGCGCGCTCGTGTGGGCCTACTGGCTCACGGGGACGGCGATGGGCAGCGTCTGCGCCCACGCGCTCGCGCACGTCGGCCTGGCGGGCGTCGAGTTCATCATGACGGCCATGTTCGCGGCGATCTTCGCCGAGAACTGGCGCACGGAACGACGCCACGCCGGTTCGCTGATCGGCCTCGGCGTCTCCCTTCTCGCGCTCGTCGCCTGCGGCGCGGAAAACTTCATGCTGCCCGCGATGGGCGGCATTCTGATCAGCCTCGTCGCCCTGCGGAGGAAACTCGCATGAACCTGACGCCCGTCCAGCTGACGCTCTCGATCCTGCTCGCCGTCGCCGGCGTGATGCTGACGCGCTTCCTGCCGTTCCTCGTCTTCCGTCCCGACCGGCCGACGCCACCGTTCGTCGCCTACCTCGGCAAGTGGCTTGGCCCCGCCGTGTTCGGGCTGCTCGTCGTCTACTGCCTGCGCACGCCGCTGACGACCGGCGCACACCTCGTGCCGACGCTCGTCTGCACGGCCGTGACGATGGCCCTCCAGCTCTGGAAGCGCCAGATGATGCTCTCGATGGCCGTCGGCACCGGGCTCTACATGGTCCTCCTCGCCCTCGGCGGATGGGGCGCGAGGTTTTTCCAGGGCCCGCGAACCGAGCCGCTTGCGGAGACGCACTGCAGGACGCTGTAACCGTGGCCCTT
>CAKTZA010000070.1 GCA_934635045.1 uncultured Kiritimatiellota bacterium
CCCCCCCCCCCCCCCCCCCCCCCCCCCCCCCCCCATGCCTCATCGGCTGTGACGGTGGCGCGGGGAGCCTGACGCTGGGCACGAATGCGCTCTTTCGGACGACGAAGAAGGCGAGCGTCCAGTACACGACGCCCCAAGGCAATGCGTTCTTCACGGCGGAGAATCCCTTTCCGACAACGGCGAAGATCTTCATTCACCTGATGGACGGCGCAAGCATCGACGGGCAGGTCATGGAATCGACGTTGACGTTTGGCGACGGAACGAAGCTCGCCTACGGGTCTTACGGAAGATTCGAGGGCATTACCGTGCAGCTCGACAGGGATGCGAACCTCAACTACTGTTCCTTCCAGCAGCGCAGCCGCCCGAACTGCCGCATCCTGTTCAACGGCGGCTATCTGCGTCAGCAGTACTGGAACAACTCGTGTACGGCGACGCTGTTTTCGGGCATCAATTGGTATGAAGACAAGGTTGCCGGTGCGCAATGGTACCTGACGGGGACGAACCAGCACGACATCATCATCCAGCGCGATGCCTACGCGAACGCCGTCTTCCACCTGTCGAGCGGCGGCAGTCGTTTCACGCTGGACGGTGACGGCGGATTCGTGATTCGCGGCACGGCAGGGCGGAATACGCTTGCGGCCATTGCAGACGTCTCGCGTCTCGTCGATGAGCCCCATGCGCCGACGAAAGACTGGATTGCCATGAAATTCCCCGGCCGCATCGCCCTGGAAGACCGAATCTGGGTGCGCCTGGCCGCGTGGGGCACGGGTGCGAGAGACCCCGGCGCGCCGCGTTCGGACTTCTTCCCCGACGGCTCGACGCTCGTGATCGGCCCCAACGCCGGCATCGACCTGTATGGCGCGGACATCACCAACGCGACAATCATGGCCGAGGGTTCGCTCGTCAACGGCAGCACGAACGTCTCGACGCTTGTGATGGGAGGCGACGCCGACGGCCGACTGGAGACGCTCGGCACGAACATCGTCGTCCGCAAGTCGGGGACGGGCTGCCTGACGCTCGGCACGAACTGCGTGGATGTCGCGTCTGTCAAGGTCGCCGCCGGCAGCCTCGCAATCGACGGGAAGGACGCGGAAAACTCCGCCGCGCGCATACGTGACCTGACGCTTGGAGCTGGCGTCGTGTGCACGACGACAGTCAGCGCCGTCGGGCGCACGGTCGCCGTGAAGAACCTGACGCTGGACGCGACGGCGACCGTCGCGCTCGACCGGTTCGCGCCGGAGGCGGACGGCACGCTGGATCTGCTCAACGGCGAATACACGCTGTCCCCAACGCCGGTGGCGTTGCCGTTCACGGCCACGCGAATCGTCGCGCGCCAGAACCTCAGGGGCTGGACGCTGCTCTTTGACGGCGAGGTGCAGGGAGCCGTGGGCGCGGCGGCGCCGGCGATCAGCTGGCATAACGGAAGCCTGACGCTGGGGCGGTGGGGGATGCTGTGGCTGCTGCGATGAAAACGATCATGTTCCTGCTGATGGCGACGGTGGCGGCGTCCGCAGGTGCGGATGAGCCGGCCCTGTCGGCGAACTATTCGCGTGTCCCGATTCCCGAATATCGCGCCGTGCCGCCGGGAAACGGCGCGGAGGTCCTGCTCCTGAATGCGAACGGACTGGCGAAGACGGAGCGGTTCAAGGTCGCGGACGCGATGGATGCGCAGGTGTTTGGGCAGATGAACCCTGCCGCCGCGAAGTTCGTCGAGGCGGCGTCGTCCGCCGCGCTGTCGATTTCGGGGGAGACGGTGACGTTCGTCGTCGACTGCCCCGTGCCCGAAGGCATGGAGATGTCTCGCACGTCCGACGTCTGGAGCGGAGATCTCGTCATGGTGTTCGTCCGTCCGCGCGCCGACCAGCCGCACTACTTCTGCTACTGCGTCAATGCGACCGGGCGCACGGCGGCAGACCGGTTCGGCGTGCCGCGCGGCGACTGGCGGTCGCGGGCGAAGCTGTCCGTCAAGCCGACGGCGCGCGGCTTCCGCGCGTCGGTCGCCGTGCCGGTCGCCGAGATCTTCGGCGACGCGCCGCCCCGGCCCGGCGACACGTTCGGCGTCAACTTCATCCGCAACGGGCAGACCTGCGGCGGACATTCGGCGTGGGCGACGAAGGGCGGGCTCTTCAACGACGTGAAGTGGACGTTCGGCACGGCCGTCTTCGGCGGGGCGAAACCCTATTTCGAACGGCGGCTTGCGGACGCCCGGACGCGCGGTGCGTCTGTCGCGGACGGGGCGGCGGCCCAGGCGGTGGTGGACGCGGCCTGTCAGGCCGTCGAGACGGCGGTTGCCGCGCACGGGGACGACCCGGCGGCGTTTGCGTCGCTGGAGCGGATGTTCGGCGAACTGGAGCAGGCGTTTCTCTCGGTCGCGCAGAAGGGGCGTCCGCTGCTCGTCTATTCGTCACCCCGCATCTGGAGCAATGCGCCGGGGCCGGATCTCGCGTCGCGTCCGCTGGAGCGGATTCGCCTGCGCGCGCCGCGCAACACGCGCCGCGTGACGGCGTTCGCGATCGCCAACTTCGGCCATGAGCCGTTCGTCGGCAACCTCAAGTTCTTCGACCGCTTCGACGGATTCTACCGCACGGGGCGCTACCAGCCGCCGCCGAAGGACGGCGTCGCGCGGCGGTTCACGCTGCGCCGCGCGCTCGCGGTCAGCGACAGGGACGGGCGGGCGCTCTACGATCCGCTCGCGGAGCTGCCGCTCGGCTCGGCCGTCGAGGTCGCGCCGGGCAAGTCCCTGCCGGTCTTCGCCGAGCTCGATACGCACGGCCTCGCGCCGGGGCGGCGTGAGGCGACCCTGGTTCTGCGGAGCGCGACGGCGGGCTTCCCGGACGCGCGCATCGCCGTGGAGGTGACGGTGACGGACGACGACCTCGATGCCGTGCCGACGGATCGGGCGGGCTACACGCATCTCGCGACGTCGTTCGGCGCGGACGGATGCCCGGTCGTCGCGCCGGCGACGAACTGCGTGCGGCGGCTGGTCGCGCGCGGGTATAACGTCGTCCTGCTTTCGCGCATCGACGACCTCTACCCGACGTGCGACGCGAACGGCGTCTGGCAGCGGCCGAGCTATGCCGTCACGGATCGCTACATTGATGCCTGGGTCGCGGGCGGGCTCGATCCCCGGCGCATGAAGCTCTGGCCGTATCTCGGCATCGAGCGCGAGACGCGCGCATGGCGCGGGCTGCGCGACGCGACGGGCGCGCGCGTGCCGTTCGGGACGCCGCTGTACGACGAGGGGCTGCGTGCGCTCGTGCGCTTCTTCGCCGAACACGTGCAGGCGCGCTACGGCATCGGACGGGATCGCATCATCTGGTATCCTGTGGACGAGGCCAACGGAGACCCGAACGATCCGGCGCTCCAGTCGTCCGCCTCGCGCGAACTGCACGCGGGACGGGTCATCCGTGCGGAGAACGCGGCGAATGTCCTCTTCTGGAATCCGCTGCCGAGCTTCATCAGCGGCAACAGCGCGGCGTTCCGGCAGGCGATGCGCGACTGCGCGATGCTCTTCGACATTCTCGAGCTCTACCGGCCGGCGACGACGCCGGAAGTTGTCGCGCTCGTGCGGGAACTCGGCGTCAAGGAGGTGTGGGGCTATCACATCTCCGGCAAGTACACGGGCGCCGACGCCTACCGCAACGCCGTCTGGCGCCATTTGCGCGACGGCTTTCGCGAGACGATGGCCTACTGGCACCTGGACGAGAGCGCGGCGTTCGACGCGCGGCCGCAGCATCCGTATGGGACGTGCTACGTCGACTGGGACGCGGACGAGCTGATGCTCTCGCGCCGCCAGCTCGCGGCGGACATGGCCGCCGAGGAGGGGCGGCTCGTCAACTACCTGCGGCAGAAGGCGAAGGACGATCCGGCGAAGCGCGCCCGAATCGACGCGCTCGTGAAGGCGGCGGCGGACGACGGGCGCATGGCGGCGATGGATGCCGCGCTTGAGCAGCTGCTGGAGCTGCTGTAAGAAAGAACGGCTTTCAGGAAGGAAACAGGCGGATGAAACGGATGAATGCGGTCGGCGCCCTGATGGGGGCTGCCGTGTGTGTCGGCTCGGCGTGTGCGGTCGCTGTGGAACAGACGGACGAATGGGCCTGGCACGACGCTGGCGCGTTCCTCTGCGGAAAGGGCTTTGCGCGCACGACGCATCCCTACGGACGTCTTGATCCCGCCGACACGAATCGCCTGACGTCAGGCGTGCGCTGGCATGGGCTCGACTCGGCCGGCCTCTGCCTGCGCTTTCGGACAGACTCGCGTCGGCTGGCGATTCAGTGGCAGGTGATGAAGAAGTACGAGTTCGGCAACATGAACCGCTTTGCGAACGGCGGAATCGACGTCTATCGCCGTACGGCGGACGGCTGGCATTTCGTCGGCGCAAAGGGCGGCGTCCACGGAAAGACGAATGAGCTGGCGGTGGCGTGGCGGCCCGGCGACGAAGCCCTCGTCTACCTGCCGCTCTACAACGGGGCCGTTGACGTGCGCGTGGGGCTTCGGCCGGGCGCACGGGCCGAGGCGTGCGGCGAACGCGGCAAGCCAGTCGTCTTCTACGGCACGTCCATCACGCAGGGCGGCTGCGCGTCGCGTCCGGGCATGGCGTACACGGCGATTCTCCAGCGTCGGCTGGACGTGCCGGTCGTCAACATGGGCTTTTCGGGGGCGGGCTGCATGGAGGTCGAAATGGCCGAGACGCTCGCGAAGATCGACGCGGCGGCCTATGTCGTCGACACGATGTGGAACATCGGCGTCAGCACGGTTCGCCAGGGGACGTATGAGCGGTTTGTCCGTCGCCTCCGTGCGCAGCGTCCGGACGTGCCGATCCTGCTGGTGAACGACTATCGGTTCGACCGCCACGGGACGCAGACGGAAAAAGGCGCGGCGACCGAGGCGCTGTTCGCGCGCCTTCGTGCGGAGTCCGCGTTCGCGAAGGGGTTTGCGCTCGTGGACGGCTCAGACCTGTACGATGGGGAAGGCAACGGAACCGTCGACGGCACGCATCCAGACTCCATTGGCATGCAGCGCCTCGCGGACGTCATCGGCCCTCGTCTCGCGCCCCTACTGCACACGGCTCGGTAGTGCAAGGTTTTTCGTCTGGCGGGTTGCCGTAAAATCTCATCGCTTTCGGCAAATGAGAATCTGATGCGGAATTCTTTTCCGCTGTTTTGTCTATGAACATATGCCCTTGCGGAGGGATCGTTCGTGAGGGGATTTGGGCAGGGGATTGCATTGAGGTTCGGTCGAGGTTTAGAGTGGATGAAGAGTCTGCGACGCTGAACGCGGAGGATTCTGAGAAACGGAGGCACGGAGAGGGTGGGGAAGTTTTAGACAGGAGTGACGACAAGATCGGTGGCGTAGAGACAGACTTTTCAAATCCTGTGAATCCTGTCGAAGGAACTCCGCGCCTCCCCTCCTCCAACAACTCCGTGTTCAGCGACAGCAACTCCACCCCCGGCTACCTCCTCACGCGCGTCGGGACAAACGAGGTCTTCTCCTTCGGCCCTCCCGACGGTGCGACCGTCTGCGCCGACGGGCGCGCGTTCGACGCGGCGAATGACTGGGTTTATCTCGTCTTCACGAACTGGGCATTTTCGTTCGGCGCAGACAAGGGATAATCTACTACCTCAACCCGACGCCGAACGACCGCAATCTTGAATTTGACCGCAAGACGAATCTCAACCGCGCTGACAAGAAATGGCCGGATACCTTTGCGCCGTGACCGAAGTCAGTTGCGGCGTTGAGTTTGGTACGGCATCTGTGATATACTTCCCTCATGCGTGATAGGAGAGAGGGATGACGATGAAACGACAGCGATTGCCGCAAGCCAGTTCTATATGCGAAACAGAGCCAGTGCGCTTCAATGGTTTCTCCGATGAAATACAAGGTTGAGATCTCGGAGAGCCTTTGAGAACACATGAAGACCTTGCTCCTACCTGTCGCCGCCCTTGTGGTCGTTGCACCTGTTCTTGCCGATTCGTTCGTCCTGCCGCCGCAGGGCGAATCTCCGTTTGAGGACACGGAAGTCTCGACCAACATCGCCCTGTGCGCACTGGGTGATGGTGCGGGGTTTAAGGTGCTTGACCTCACGCTGTCTTTGTCCGGGACGCCCACCAACTGTCTTCTGGTCACGTTCGGGCATGACGCGGACGGAAACGGCGTCCTCGACTTCTCCGAGACGGAGACCGTCTACGGCTGGCGGGCGGGACGCTGGTTCGCTGAGGACGTGCGGGGCTGGACGCGCATTCTTTCTGAGCCTGTCAGCGACACCGCCGCGCGCGAACTGCGCATCCATGTCGAGGCTGATTCCCGCTTTCGGGCAAGGCGCGTCTCGCTGACATGCGGTGGCACGCCCGTGTTCGGCGAACTCGCCGCATCGCGTCCGGACTGGCTCTTGCGACGAGGCTGGAACATGGCGCGCGTAACGCGGCGCGGTACGGGGCTTCCGTCCGAGTGGGTCGCCTGTGAACGCGCGACCCTCGGGCTGGCCGTGTTCATCCGCTGAAGGAGGCGAATCGCTGTGGATGCGCAGGTGCTAAAGGCGGCTTTCGACGATGCTCTGCTGTGGGGCTGCGGTCTCGGACTTGTCGGCATCGCCCTTGCCGCGCTTGCGCTTGGGCTCGCTCGTTTTCCTGCGCGCGTACGCGCGGCGGTACAGCGGTACGGGCTGCCGGCCGTCCTCGTCTTCGGCGGCTTCGTGGCCGTCGCGACGGTTACGGGGGCCGTAACGCACGCGAGCAAGGCACGTGAGTCTGCGACGCTGAATGACGTGTCTGCAACGCTGAACGCGGAGAACAAAGAAACTCCGTGTCTTCCTTCCTCCGCTTCCTTCGTGTCAAGCGAAAGCAACTCGACGGCGCGTACGCTATCGGACGAGGACTTTGACCGGGGCCTCGTCCTCACGCGCGTCGGCACAAACGAGACGTTTGACTTCTCGGCGCCGGCGGATGCGACCGTCTGCGCCGACTGGCGCGCGTTCGGCGCGGCGCACGACTGGGTTTATCTCGCCTTCACGAACTGGGCATTTTCGTTCGGCGCAGACAGGGTGACGCGGTTGCGTGTGCATTCCGACGGCTGGGTCGAGCCATTCGCCCGTGACGCCGGCGGGAACGTCGTCACCAACCTTTGGCTGGCCCCGTTCCGCGCCTCGCTTGGCCTCATGCCGGAAGCGAATGGACCACGAATCAGCACGAATCTTCTTGAATCCGTGACGATCCGTGACAATCCGTGGCCAAACGCTCCCGGCTCCATCTTCTGGCATCTCGTCACGCCGTCCAACACGCTTCAGCTCACGTGGCACAACGGGCTCCTCAATCGCGCGGCGGCGACGCCCGTCTCGTTTCAGGCGGAACTCTGGCCCAACGGACGCTTCGCCTACCGCTACGGCCTCTCGCGCCTTGACGTCCCGACCGTCACGAATGCCCTTGTCGGCGTGTCGCTCGGCGGCCCGGCCTGGGCGGCGGACGCGGTTCCGACGAACGTCACCTCGTTTGCGTTCCATCCGCTCACCGCCGAGGATGCCGCAAACCCGGACAGGGATGGCGACGGGCTGACGCTGACAGAAGAGCTTTTCGTCTACCGCACCGATCCCGAACGCTGGGACACCGACTGCGACGGCCTTTCGGACGGAGAGGAGATCGCCCTCGGCACAGACCCGCTCTCCCGCGACACCGACGGCGACGGGCTCGTCGATGGCTCCGATCCCGAGCCGCTGATCCCGACGTCCCTTGACGACCGCGACGGAGACGGCATTCCCGATGCCTACGAGATCTTCTGGTTCGGCGGCACGAACGCTGTCGACTCGGCCGAACGCCGCGACGGGACGGGCTTCACCCTCCGCACGAAGATGGACGGCGGCGTCAACCCCACGAATGATGCGTCGATCGCAAGCGTCATTTCGGCGGCCGCCTGCGTCTCGTGGCGTCTCTTCGGCGCCTTCGCCGCCCCGTCGCCCGCCTCCCCCATCGTCTGGGAGCGGACGTTCACCGTCAACCGCACGAGCGCGTGGCAGCAACTCTTCGTTTCGGCGGACCCGACGAACGCCGCGCCGTGGAGGCTTGAGGGCACCGTCCTCGAATGGGAGACGAACACGGGCACGTCGGGGGCGGCAGCGCGCGCTCCCTTCGGGGACAGCTTCCGCATCCCGCTTGCCGCCGATGACCGTCCCACGTCGCTGACGTTGCGGCTCCGCGCCACTGGCGAGTCTCCTGTCGTCGCGGCGATGCCCCTCCACCTGATCGCCTACGTGCCGGAATTCCGCTTCGCGGGCGGCTCCGAGATCACGGGCCAAAGCGGCGCAAAGTTCTTCGTCTTCACGGATGGTGCTGACGCGCAGATCCGGCTGGTCGTCGACCATGCGCGCCGTCCGCACAAGGCGAAACCCGGCGCGGACGAATGCGACTGGAGCGTCTTTTCGGGGGCGGTGTCCGGGGGCGGCGACTTCTCGTTCACGGCAGACGGCCTCTCTGGCGGAACCGTCACGGCCTGTCGTCCTGGCATCTGGACGCTGCCCGACGTCGCGCTCGACATCCCAGTTTCGGCCCTGCGGCGCACGTCGCGCGCCCGGTCGGCGCGACAGGGTGGCGGCCGCACCGTCATCGTCCTCGACCCCTCCGTCGGCTGGAACTGCCGTGGGCACGGGTGCGCCTGCGACGGCCTCGGCTATGACTGGCACGAAAGGCGGTATTGCGTGAAAGACGACTATCCGCTCGACTCGGCGTGCCTGCGCAGGAAATGGTACCGCGACTGGCAGGGCGGCTGGTACGTCGGCGACTGCACGCTGTCCGTCTCAAGCGGAATCGGGGCCAATGCCGGCTGCGTGACCACGTTGACGGACGGCAGCACGGGCCGGGTGTTTGTCGACGGCGTCGAGGTCTGGTCCGGCTCGGCGGAGCACGTCTACGACGCCGCCGGCTGCGGCGACGGCTATCACGAGGACTTCCTCGGCGACGGGTGCGACGCGTGTGAGACGGACTGCGCGGACGGGACCTGCGACGCGCTGGAGGGGCCGACGCTCGGCTCGCTCCGCTTCCGCGTTCCGCTCGGCTCGCCCGTGAAGGGACAGGTCGCCGGGTTCGCCTGGTTTGCGTCCGACGGCCCGGTCGCCGTCTCGAAGTCCACGTTCCGGCTCCTCGCGCATCCGTCCGCCACCGTCACGGACACGACCGCTTCGGGGACGCGCCGCGTCGTCTGCACGGATCCGCGCGGCCGCGACCTGCACCTTGCGGACATCGCGAACGGCGTGCGGGTGACGATTCTCGATACCGCCGCGCAGACGTTGGAACACACGTGGGAGATCGTAAACGTGAACGGCGACCCGTCCCGCGTCCGGCTCCGCAAGATCAGCCGCCTCGGCAACGTGATGTCCGACGAGACGTTCACGTACGCCGACGGAAACTGGACGCAGTTCGACAGCATTGCGGGCGTCGAGACGCGGCTGTGGACGTACGATGGGTTTGCCAAGGGGGACGACAGCGGGAAGTCCGAGACGCGCACGACGACGGATGCCGAGGGCAACGTCCTCGCGTCCGTCACGACCGAGCGGAGCCGCGTCGGCACCTGCGAGAACGCCGTCCTGCGCGAGACGTACCGTTCGGAATCGATGGGGCTGATCTCCCGATGGTCGCAGGCGGACTACTGGGACGACCCCGCACACGCAGGACGCCACGGACAGCCGCGTCTCGTCTGGGGCAACGCCCGCGCCTGGGTCTATGCCGACTTCGACGGGAATGGGCACGAGATCCTGCGTATCGAGCAACGCAACGGTGCGGAGATGCCGCAGGGCATGCGGGAAGCGGGCGAGGCGTTGAGGGCCTTCGGACGGTCGCTGGCCGCCACGAACCTCGTCTCAGGCCTCGTCTCTCCGCCCGCATCCCTTGCCGCCTGCGATGCCTTCGTGACGGTTCGCGACTACTCGCCCCTCGCGGGCGATTCGGTGCATCCCGACGACGCGGCGCGTCCGCGCATCGAGACGCGCTACGTTGTCGCGAACGGTGTCGTGACTCCTGTTGGGCGCACCTGGACGCGCTACACGCGCCTCAGTTGCGGCGGCTATGCCGTCGTGAAGCGCGAGACTTGGCGCGCGGCGGGACAAGGCGCGGAGCAGACGGACGCCGGCAACGCCTATTCCTGCGAAATCACTTTCGCGGACACGGGCGAGGGCACGCCGCTCCTGATGCGTGGGGCGGTCGTGGAGGCGCTGGACGAGAACGGTCTCCGCACCGTCAACGCCTACGCGCTCACGAACGGCATCCTCGTGTGCGAGACGCGAAAGCAATTCGTCGGCACCTCGTCCCGCGTCCAGCAACCCTCGTCCCCTGTCACCTTCCCCACCTACGAGGTGACGGAGCGTGACGCGCGCTACGGCACGGTTCTTCGCCGCACGACGCGCCTCACGGCGGATGACACGGCCATCGCGGACGAGCAGTCCGTCTACGACGACCAGAACCGTCTGCGCGCCACGACCTACATGGACGGCACGTCCCTCACGAACGCCTACTCGTGTTGCCGTCTCCTCTGGACGCGCGATCGGGAGGGACGTAAGACCCTCCGCTCCGCGCAGACGGGCACTGACCACCTCTACCACGCGATGGAGGATGTGTGGCTGGGGGAGATTGGGAGTGGGGAACAGGGAACAGGGCGCGGCGCGACCAACAAGAACTTCCGGGTGACGCAGCATTTCTTCGACGCGCTTGGACGCGAAACGAACACGGTTGTGTACGCCGGAACGACACCCGGCGAGGCGACGACGCCCACGGGAGGGACGCATTCCGTCGCGTCCGCCGTCACGACCGCCTACCCCTACGGGGGAAGCGGCTACGCGGTTCACACGGACGTGCGCGGGAGCGTGACGGTCCGAAACACCAACCTTCCTGGCGACGGCATTGAGACGGACGAAGCCGTGTTCACGAACGGCGTCGAGGTCATGAGGACGAAGAGCCGCGCCGCTTTCGGCGGCGGCTCGTCCACGCGCCGTGAGTGGGCGGTAGGGCGGGCAGCCCCCTGCCCGCCGGGAGCGCCGCCCTTGTCCGCGTGGACAGAGGAGCGCCGCTTCGACGAATACGCCGCCGACGGCCACCGCGTCGCCTACGTCGTCACGGAGTCTTCGGATTGCGGCATCGTCACGAACGCTGTCACGACCTACGACTGGCTGGGACGGGAGGTGGCGTCCGAGACGCCGCTCTCGTCCGTCACGTACGTCTACGACGGCAGCTCGTCGCGAATCTTCTCGGCAACCGACTCCAAGTCGGACGTGACGACCGTCTGCCTGTACGGCGCATGTGGCGAACCGGTCGGCACGGCGGTGAACGGCGTGACGCGGCGGAGCGACGTTTCCTACGAAACCGACGCATCAAACGTGACATGGCGCGTGACGACGGAGCGGACGTTCGCCGCCGGGCGAACAAACGCCTGCACCGTCACGCGCGAGCGACTGACGGGGCTTTCGGACGCCTTGCGTTCGCACGTCGAGATTCATGAAGCGAATGGCCCGCAAACCGTCGAGCGGACGTCCTTCGACGCGGCCACGGGCCTTGTGACGGAAACGCGGACATCGACCGCCGCCCCGTCCGTCGTGCGGCGAACGCGATACGGCCTTGCCGTGGAGCAGGAGGCATCCGGCGAGACCAGTCACTTCGACTACGACGCGTTCGGGCGGAACGTGCGCGTCGCGCGCACGGTCGAGGGTGTCCGGCGTCCTGTGTCTGCGTTCGCTTACGATGCGGCGGATGCCCTCGTGACCGCTTCGACGTACACGAACGACACGGACACCGTTACCGAAACATATGAATACGGCGCGCTGG
This sequence comes from uncultured Kiritimatiellota bacterium, assembly GCA_934635045.1. Taxonomy (GTDB): domain Bacteria; phylum Verrucomicrobiota; class Kiritimatiellia; order RFP12; family UBA1067; genus UBA1067. The sequence continues at coordinate 11,796 of CAKTZA010000070.1, forward strand.
GCCGTCGCGTCGCCGTGACGGACGCCCTCGGACAGGTGGTGCGTACGGCCTACGATGCCGTCGGCAACGTCGTCGCCGAGGACGGCGCGACCTATCCCGTGTGCTACGGATACGACACGGCCGGGCGGCGCACGTCGCTCGCGACGACGCGGGACGGCGCGACATGGGACGTGACGCGCTGGTCCTGTGACGCGGCGACGGGGCTTTGCGCGGCGAAGACCTACGCCGACGGCTCGACCGTCGCCTACACCCATACGCCTGACGGGCTGCCGCTGCGCACAACCTACGCTAGCGGGCGATGGACCGAGAACGTCTACGATTCTAAACGCCAGTCCGTCGGACGCCACTCCTCGGACGGCTCGGACGATGCGGCGTTTGCGAGAGACGCATTCGGGCGACTCGTCTCGTCGTCGAACGGCATTGCCGCCGTCGAGCGCGCCCTTGCGGACTGCGGCACGGCGACGAACGAGGCATGGACGGTCGGAGGCGAGTCTGCGACGCTCGCGCGAGAACTTGACGCGCAGGGGCGGCTTGCGGCGTTGGCCGGCAGGGGCGGCGCCCTCGTCCGCGCGCTCGACGCGCAGGGCCGGCTTGCGGCGTTGGCCGGTAGGGACGGCGCCCCGTCGCCGTCCGCTCCGTCCCCTGCCTACGCGCAGCGGTACGCCTACGGCGCCGACGGAAGGCTTGCGGCGATCTCAAACGCCGAGGCCGTCGTGACCTACGCCTACACGCCCGACGGATTGGACGCGGGCTATACGCTGGCGCTGGCGAACGAGATGACCTTCACGCGCACGGTCGTGCGCGACCCGTTCCGCCGCGACCTCGTGGCGCGAATCGAGAACCGCGTCAACGGGGCCCCCGTCGAGAGCCTTGCCTACGCCTACGACGCGCTCGCGCGTCCCGTCACGCGCAACGGTGACGCATTCGGCTACAACGCGCGTGGCGAGGTGGTCTTCTCGCGCGGAGACGTGGAGAACGCAGAGGAGGCGTATGCCTACGACCACATCGGCAACGCCGTCCTCGCCGCGTCCGGCGGCGTCACCAATGCCTACGCCGCAAACGCCCTCAACCAGTACGCCTCTATTCTCCGAGCCTCCGTATCTCCGTGTGAGACAATTCCCCAGTACGACACCGACGGGAACCTCATGAGCGACGGCGCGTTTGCCTATTCCTATGATGCCGCCAACCGCCTCGTGACGGTCTCGTCGAACGGCGTCCTGCTCGTGACGAACTTCTACGATGCGCAGTCCCGCCGCGTCCGCAAGGCCACGCCGGAGGCGACAGCGACCTGCTTCTACGACGGCTGGAATCTCATTGAAGAACGTGTCACGCATGTGAACGGCGCAAACACAACCATCCGCTATTACTGGGGCAAGGACATCTCCGGCACGCCGCAAGGCGCAGGAGGCATCGGCGGATTGCTCTACCTCACTGTCAACGGCACACCCTATGTTCCGTTCTACGACAACAACGGCAACGTGGCGCACTACTGTGATGCAAGCGGAAGCGTTGCCGCCACATACAAATACGACGCCTTCGGCAAGACAATCGCCCAATCCGGCCCTCGTGCCGACCTTTTCCGCCATCGGTTCTCAACGAAGTGTCTTGATGCCGAAACGGGCCTCTACTACTACGGCTACCGCTTCTATGCCCCCTCGCTCATGCGCTGGCTCAACCGCGATCCGATAGAAGAAGACGGCGGCGTGAATCTCTATGGGTTCTGTGGGAACAACAGCATTGCCTTGTGTGACTATCTTGGACGAGCGCATTTTGAGGTCAGGGCATTGAGTGGGCTTGGGGTTGTGCTGTCTTATTCATGCTTCGCTGGCATTATTGGCGTAGTCCCGTCTTTGATACTTGATTTTGGACTCGCAAATAGCCTTAACATTGAAATCCTGCATGAACACTTGTTTTATGATGATGGCACCAATGTCGGCTACGGTGAAAAAAGGGAATTTTCAGAAACGACGAAAGAAGGGTATTACAGACGGGATCAGACAGAATACGACGATTGTGTTATGAAAGATGCAGCGAAGCGCATACCGAAGCCGCCATATTCGTTGCTTGGCTTGGGACGCCCAAAATACAACTGTCAAGATTATGCAGATGCATTGCGGAGGGAATATTATAAATTGCTTAATGACAAGGAGATTCGATGCAAATGTGGAATTTCAAAATAAACGAATTTGATAGAAGGCGCAGAGTGTTCACGATCTGGATTTGCGCCGTAGTGATATTTGGCACGTGCTGTATGACGGTCGTACGATATGATTCATTGTTTGATTTCATTAAATCTGTTCCTTTGCTGGGGCTTATTGTTTCATACAATTTTCCTCCTTCTGACTATTATAATCCAGTTCTTCAGTTCCCGGTTCAAGAGAGAGATTTTGAAGGTTCTGTCTCATTCAAATATAAGGGGCGTTATGACGTCCAGATTGCGAATGTAACTACCTCACAGCTTTATCACAGTGGTGTTTCATTGAAGGTGTCGATTTATGATAAGGACTCGGCCCTCATCTGGCATTCTTCAGTAGCTGATTCCAGGCTGTTTGCTTACGGTTCGGCAGATTACAATGGCTATCGCTATGTCTACGGCACATTGTTCGTTCCGAAAGATGTCCCTGTTAAAGAAGGTTGCAGGGTTTCGGTGTCCTGTGCAGGTGAGATTGAAGATTTCTTGTCGTTGCACCCGGATGCTGTGGTGCAGATCATGAAATGCTTTGACAAATGAATCTTTGGAGAGAGTGTTGACAGACCGCATGGTAGGTGAGGTATTTAGCGATGCTCCGGGAGGTTCTCATGGCCATTAATGCAAAACAAACCCTTTTGCTGTTCGCCCTTTTGCCGATGTTTCCGAGTTCAATGGCGACAGAGTCCAATGCCGCAGAACTTGTTCGGTCGGACGTGCATTTCCCTTGTATTGTCGGGGACCCCGCAAGAGTCGACCCGTTTTCAGCTTTGATACGCCTTTCAGGAGGGCGCGATCCGAGTTCACGATTTAATAAAGATGGGCAGTGGCAATTAAAAAATGCCGTTGGCCCGTTTGGGGACATTGACATATGGATAGACAAGCGGGAACGCCCGCTTCAGCCGATACATGGGGCTTTCACAGACGGAGGTGTGGTGACGCAAGCAATCTCAAGAGCAATGCATCGTGAAGTGTCGTTTGGCGTTGCTGTGAACCGGATTAAAAATCTTCAGATCGCATTACTTCGAGAGGGTGGAATTCAAGGATTTGACGAAGAGACCTCAACATCCAATGCTTATGCGGTGAGCAATGAAAAGGCGCCATGGGGAGGATGGCACGTTACCATGAGCGTTCGACAAGTCAACGCGGACAAATATGAGTATCTGCTTGTTCTCAGGAAAAAGGTGAAGCGAAATGCAGCCAAGGTAAAAGATGTTGTCGTCGAAGTTGACATCTAATTTGATGCAGATGATGAACGGCTACACGGATAGAATCTACGACGCCATCGTTCGTCTTTCGTTGGACGACACGGACGACATGGCGACGGGACGCTGCACGTTAGGGATCGAGAACCGCGTCAACGGAACCCCCGTCGAGAACCTTGCCTACGCCTACGATGCGCTCGCGCGTCCCGTTTCCCGAAACGGTGACGCATTCGGCTACAACGCGCGCGGCGAGGTGGTCTTCTCACGCGGAGACGCGGAGAACGCAGAGGAGTCGTACGCCTACGACCACATCGGCAACGCCGTCCTTGCCGCGTCCGGCGGCGTCACCAACGCCTACGCCGCGAACACCCTCAACCAGTACGCCTCAATCCTCCGTGGCTCAGGTACTCCGTGTGAGATCCTTCCCCAGTACGATGTCGACGGCAACATGACATCCGACGGCACATTCTCGTACGCCTACGATGCAGAGAACCGGCTCATCTCTGCGACGCCCGTTTCTCCGTCGCTCGGCTCACTTGCGGTCGAGAACGGCTATGACCATCAGCACCGCCGCATTCGCAAGACCGTGAAACGGTTCAACGGCGAGACTTGGAATGAGGCCGAGACACATACCTTCGTGTACGACGGGAACAACATCGCGCTGGAATCTGTTGCCGATGCTAACGGAACGAGCCAAACCATCGAATACTTCTGGGGCAACGACCTCTCCGGCACGGAACAGGGCGCAGGAGGAGTCGGCGGGCTCCTCGCCGTGTCGCTGGACGGCGTGTTCCATCTTCCGTGCTACGACCACAACGGCAACATTGTCTGCTATGTCTCGGAGACCGGCGCGATTGCTGCGCAGCACGTCTATGACCCGTATGGTGGCGTGATCGAGTCGAGCGGCCCGTTCGTCGGGCGGTTCTCGTTCGGATTCAGCACCAAGTACCATGATCGCGAGACGGGGCTTGTCGCCTACCAGCGCCGCTTCTACAGCCCCAGCCTCGGACGCTGGCTCAACCGCGACCCGATTGAGGAGAATGGCGGCGAGAATCTATACGGGTTCTGTGGGAACAATCCAATTGTGAACTATGACAAAAACGGGAATGCATATTTTGCGGTGAGAGGGCTTGGCAAGGTGCTGCCACCTGTGAATTGGTCTTGGCTTTTCTCCTGCCCATTCATGAAATTTGCGGCAGATGTTGCTGCTGACGTGGCGAATGTGCAACTGCTTCACGAACAGTTGTTTTTTGAGAATGGATCAAATATCGGATGGGGGAATGACGATGAGGGCCTTGGAGTTGGCAAGGAAATCCGAGATGAGTCGTCCAAGAGATATGCAAGACGTGATGGAGGCTATGATGATTGTGTAATGCGCAAGTCGGTTAAAGAGGTGAATGTGGGGCATTATCAGCTGACATGGGTTGGAGCACGGACGAAATGCAACTGTCAGGACTATGCAGATATGTTGCGAGTCAAATATTGGGAATTGATCAATAACCCTAAGATAAGGTGTCAATGCGGCCTCGATGAATGATCATGAAAAAAAGGACTATTAGTTTCTTGCTGATTGGGGTGGCTATGCTGCTACTCGCTACTGCGGCTGTAGTTAAAGATATTTGCATATACATTGATGGCGGGCGGCCTTGGTCTGCAACGATAGATGGCATATGCGGCATTTTTTTCCATGCCAAGCGAAATAACCTTCTTGCGAGGGTTCCGGTTTGTGGCAATCAGACGCGAATGACCGTTTCTCACAAGTGGAGGGGAAGTTATCAGTTTCGATTGTGGATTCCTGATGCGATTGAGGGTTTCATTTCTGCTGCTGAGACAATAGGCATGGACTGCGTCTTTTACGATAAAAACGGAGTGATTGTCTATGCCAATAGGACGCCTCCTTCTATCAATTCGCTTTGGTCGATGGTGGCGCGAGATGGATCTAAAGGTAGTGATTTGGCGTTTAGAATGTACAGTGCTCCTGATGATGTCCCTTTAGATGAAGAGTTGACCGTCAAGGTCAGATTTCGCGGTCAATTTGAGAAGTTTTTTGTCGCGCATTCTAATGCATGCCTGGTTTTAGTCAAAGAAAGAGACAAATGACCAGAGTGCTAACTAAGAATGGCATTGCCACAGTCACGCGCAACGGTGACGCATTCGGCTACAACGCGCGCGGCGAGGTCGTCTTCTCGCGCGGAGACGCAGAGAACGCGTACGCCTACGACCACATCGGCAACGCCGTTCTTGCGGCATCTGGCGGCGTCACGAACAGCTATGCGGCGAACACCCTCAACCAGTACGCCTCAATCCTCCGTGGCTCAGGTACTCCGCGTGAGATCCTTCCCCAGTACGATGTCGACGGCAACATGACATCCGACGGCACATTCTCGTACGCCTACGATGCCGAGAACCGCCTCGCCTCTGCGACGCCGCTTGTACCCGTCGAAGGTTCGCTCTCGGTTGTGAATGGCT
>CAKTZA010000071.1 GCA_934635045.1 uncultured Kiritimatiellota bacterium
GACGGACGCCGCGACTTCACGGACGGCTGTCTCCGTCACGGCGTCCGCCCCCGGCGCGGCGACGCTCGTCTTCCGCTGCTGGGGCGTGTTCGGCGGCCGTTTCGTTGAGGACGTCGCGCGGCAAAGGCTCACGGCGGTCAGCCCACCGATCATGGCGGACTTCAACCGTGACGGGAAAATCGACGGCGAGGACGTCGCGCTTTGCCTCGCGGGGCGGCCCTATCGGTTCTGGACGAACCCTTCAGAGGAAGAACGTGTCGGCGGCGAAAGCGGTCGCCTCAATCTCATTCCTGTTTCCGTTGACGTCACGCCGTTTCGCCGCGCATGGGGACGTGCGGCCGAGATCCGGCTCCTGGCGGACGAATGTTTCCGCTACTGCCTTTTGGACGGCGTGACGGCCGAACGCGCGTCCGCCGTTTGGGCGGACGACGTGCAGGCGGCGGACGGCGCCGCGCTTGCCGACGCCCCGCTTTCGCCGTTCACCGACGGGGAGCTTGACGTCAGCCGCCTGCGCTCCGGCGCCGTCATGGCGCTGACGGCGCGCTCCCGCGTCGGCTACTGGACGTCCCCCGTGGTGTCCGTGTCCGTCGGCGGTGCCGAGGTCTGCCGGTTCCGCCTCCCGATGGACTTGCGCCCCGTGCGGGAGATGTACAGGTATTTCAGCGTCCGGGGATTCTGCGGCGACACGCGCGGGATTGACGTGCGCGAAGGCGTCCCGTCCGGGCTTCCCGACGAGGAGACGGACGGGCGGCACTTCGTCTTCGTCCACGGCTACAACGTGAACCCAGACGACGCCCGCGTCTGGGCGGATGCGATGTTCAAGAGGCTTCTGCTGGCCGGTTCGCAGTCCATGTTCACGGCGGTGACGTGGTTCGGGGACTACGCGCAGGTCTGGAAGGGCGTCCCCGTCGTCGGGGGGAACTCGCTCAACTACTACCGCAACGTGAAGCACGCGTTCGTGTCCGCCGCGCCGTTCAGAGCGGTCGTCGACGGTCTGCCGGGGCGCAAGGTGCTGCTTGCGCACTCCCTCGGCAACATGCTCGTCTCGTCCGCCATCGTCGACCGGAATCTCGTCGGCTACGAGCGGTATCACATGCTGAACGCCGCCGTGCCGATGGAGGCGTATGACGGCAAGTCGCAGACGGACGACATGGTCGATGGCGCCTGGACGGACGTGCCGCAGTTCCGTGCGTCACAGTGGCACAAGTGGTTCGCGTCGCCCGACTTCCGCGCCGGTCTCACGTGGAAGGGGCGCTTCGGCGTCATCCCGCGCACGGAGAACTGCTATTCGGCGACGGAGGACGTGTTGGCGAATCCATCGGCTGATGGCATCGGAGAAGCGTGGGGCGCGCAGGAGATCCTGAAGGGGACGACCGTCCTCTACGGGACAGACCTCCTGCTCCAGAACGTCGCCGTCGAGGGCGGCTGGGGGATCAACGCGCGCTACGTCGCGAATCCGCTTGCCTACATTCCGGGCGTCGGGTTTCGCGCCGGCTACTTTGAGGGCTATACGCGCGAACAGGCGATTGCGCAGCCGCTCTTCACCTCGTTCGACGACTCGCGGATGGCCTCGACGAACGCGCTGGACTTCGCCGATGAGGAGCTGCGGGCGAAGATGTTGGGTGACGCCATTCCTGCCGAGTCCTTCGCGGCGGGGCGAAATGCGCTTGACGGTTTTGCGAACTATGAGTATCTTGAAAAGGCCAAGCACGGATGGCCGAATGAGAAAAATAAGAAATGGCGGCATTCTGACATCAAGAATGTCGACTACCGCTATGTACAGGATTTCTTCAAGCACATCAAGGAGGCTACGGAACAATGAAGCACATTACAACACTCTTGGCAGGTTCCCTTATGTTATGGTCTGTGAGAGCTGGCGAACTGTCGTTCAAGGCGATTGTCGTTGACGCAGACACGCAGCTGCCAATCAGCAATGTTGTCGTAAAAGCTTGGTTCCAGCATAACACGTTTCTATGGAATAACCCAACGAAATATGACGTCAAGGTCGACCAAACGACAGCCGATGGCATGGTTCGATTTCGAGGCAAGACGAACTGCGGAATTGTCGATTGCACGGTCAATAGTTTTTCCGGGTATTACGACGCCCAACCAGTAAGTCTTCAAGGCGACAAGGGCGAGTGCAAGGGCGTCGCGGTCAGCATGATCCGTCTCTTCGTGCCGGAAAAGTGGATCGTGACGAACGACGTCCGCATGGTCATGCGGAAGATTGGGAATCCAATACCGCTCCGTGCCAAATGGATCGAGAGGTGGAATGAGAACGGACTCTATCCCGCCGGGACGAACACGGTCGCCTACGACCTCATGCAGGGCGACTGGCTGCCGCCGCTGGGGAAGGGCGAGCGCGCTGACATCGAACTCGTCCATCGTCGAACAGAGCGGGGAGAAGGTCGCCTTTACGAATGGGACAAACTTCAGAAAATCTGGCGCGATGAGGTCGAAATCCGTTTCACGGGCGAGGGAAATGGACTGGTCGGGTATGTTTCCGATCCGTCGGAAACGCTGCGCATCCGCACGGCGCCAGAGACAGGGTTTCGTCCGCAACACCTTGTCTGGGCGGACATGGACACGAAGCTCAAGCGTCATGCGAGCGACGACAACAATCTCTCGTTCGCGTTCCGCATTCGCACGCGACGCAATGAACGCGGCGAGATTGTCGATGCGTTCTACGGCAAGATCTACCGCAACCCGAAGTTGCTGGGCGGCGGCGGCTATCCGCTCAATGGATTTGAAATGGTCTACTACCTAAACCCCACCTCACTCGACCGCAATCTCGAATGGGACAGGAAGAACAACGGCTTCAAGGGCGAGTGCCCGCCCTACCGTCTGCCGTAACACAGCGCGCCGTCCCATCGCATTTGCTATAATACCCCATGAAAAGTCTGTACGCATCGCTCGTTTCGTGCAAGAAGGAGGAAGAGGTCAAGGCCGAGTTCTGCAAGTTCTTCAAGATGAAGATCAACGCGCTCAAGGCCATCGACCACTACACCTCTGGCACGCTCTTCGAGTTCAAGTACGATCTGAACTTCAGGAACGCGGCGAATGTCGCGCACGTCCTCGCCCAGACGATGTACTATGCCCGGCTTCTGAAGTACAGCCTGACGAAATACCCCCTATCGCCCTTCATTTGTGTTGTCGATAAAAACGAGGCATTCTTCGTCGAGACGAAGGACTTTGCGCGGTTCTATGCCTCGACGGCACAGAAATATGATTGGGATCGTGCCGCGTCCACGCCCTGCCCGGTTCTCGTTGCGGACATCGCAGCGTTCCTCGGAAAGCACCCCGTCTATGTGTATGACCTGACGAAGGAGGCGGAAGAGGCTCAGTTCGTCGAGCTCTGCAACCGTCGGATTCTCGCACAGGCAACCTTTGACGCGCTCCTCGACAGGAAGTCGATCACCGAGGAGAACTTCATCGACGTGTTCGAGTACTGGGACTCCCTCTTCGGGAAGTACGTGCAGAACGGGCGCAAGTCGTCCGAGTACTTTCTCGCGGACATCGAGAACGGGAAGGCGCGTTTTTCGCCGTCTGGCGAAGTGCTTTTCAACATCGAGGATGACATGTGGATTCGTAAGAACGTGTCACCCAAGACCTACGAGCATTTCTGGCAGAACTACGAACGCATCGATGCGCGTGGGGTGATGCAGATCCGACAGAAGTACGACCGACTGACGGAAGACTGCCGCCGCCGCTTTACGGGCGAGTTCTACACGCCCGTCGAATTTGCCACAAAGGGCCTCGACTACCTTGAGCGCGAACTCGGTCGCGCATGGTGGAAGTCGGGCGAATACCGCCTGTGGGACATGGCGGCGGGCACGGGCAACCTGGAGTTCGAACTCCCGTCCGCCGCGCTTCCCTACTGCTACATCTCCACGTTGGAGGAAACTGAAGCCCAGTACTGCCAGAAGATATTCCCGTCCGCGACGTGCTTCCAGTACAACTATCTTGAGGACGACATCGCGACGCTGGCGGGCAATCTCGACTTCGGCTCGCCACGCAAGATGCCCGCCAAGCTGGTGGAGGACCTCAAGAACCCCAAGTTGAAGTGGATCGTTTTCATCAACCCTCCGTTCGCCACCGCAAACAGCGCCGGGGCCGAGACGGGCAAGGAGTCGAAGGGCGGCGTCTCGATGACGCCCCTGCGCGCGTGGATGACGCGGGAGGGCTACGGCGAGGCGAGCCGCGAGTTGTTCGTGCAGTTCCTCTTCCGCATCTCGAAGGAGTTCGCCGGGAAGCCTGCGCACCTTTGCCTGTTCTCGAAGCTCAAGTACCTGAACTCGAACAACGACCAGAAGATCCGTGACGGGTTCTTCCAGTATGCCTACTGTCGCGGATTCATCTTCCCGATCAAGTGCTTCCATGGCTCGAAGGGCAACTTCCCCGTCGGATTCCTCGTCTGGAATCTCACGCAGAAGATTCACCTTTCCAAACAGGCCATCACGCTCGACGTGTTCAATGCGGGACTTGAGAAGGTCGGCACGAAGACGGTGCCCTGCGTCAGCCGCACGGAAATGCTCAACAAGTGGTGTCCGCGCCCCAAGTGGGACGGACACAGCGTGATGCCGATGTTCACGAGTGCGCTCAACCAGCAACTGGAGAACAAGGATCAGCGCGACCATATCGCGGAAGGGTATCTTTTCTCGGTGGTCAGCAAGGGCGACGACTTCCAGAACACGAACGCCTGCTTCATCCTTTCGACCCCGTACGCCAACGCCGGCGCGTTCTCCGTCACGGCGGAGAACTTTGAGCGGGCAATGGTTTTGCACGCGGTGAAGAAGATTCCCGTCGCGACCTGGACGAATGATCGTGACGCCTTTTATGCGCCCAAGTCCGCGCTCGGAGGGGAATTCATCTCGGATTGCGTGGTCTGGAGCGCCTTTGCGCCATCCAACTACACGGTTTCGCTGAAGGACGTCTCCTACAAGGGCACGACCTACCAGATCCGCAACAACCTCTACCCGTTTCCGTTCGGGGAAGTTCGCGCATGGGGCTGTCCCCTTTCGGACATCGCGGCGCAGTTCGCCGGACGGGACGAGGACCGCTACCTCGCCCGCTGGCTGAAGGGGCGAACGCTTTCGTCCGAGGCGAGGGCCGTGCTGGATGCGGCGCAGTTGCTCTATCGCTGCTTCTATTCGGAAATCCTCAATACGAACTGGGTGGACTATAGGGTCAGGACATGGGATCTGGGTCTCTACCAGATCGTGCAGTCGGTCAAGGGCACGAACGTGGCGGAGGAGGAGCTGTCCGCGCTGAAGGCGGCGCACGAGGCCCTGCGGGAGAAACTGCTGCCTCAGATTCTCGACCTTGGCTTCATCAACCGCGACGTGGACTACTTTGTGTGAGTGCTTCCCGCCACAGGCAAAGACGACGGACTCCTCACGGCTGTGCGGCGGCGTCCCGCCTCTGGGCGCGCGCGATGTTCAAGCGGCTCTGGTGGGCGGGCTCGCGGTCGCGCTTCACCGCCGTCGACTGGCGCGGGGACTACAGCCAGGTCGGAGGCTTCGCGCCGAACTACTGGGCCAATGTCGTCCATGCGCTCAAGACGGCGCCGGCGCTGGCGGATCTGGTGAACGCATTGCCTGGCGGCAAGGTCATGCTGGCCCATTCCCTTGGAAACGTGCTGACGTCGGAGGCCTGCAAGTACCACGCGCTCTCGTATTCAAGGTATTTCATGCTCAACGCCGCCGTGCCGGCCGAGGCGTATGACGCGGGACAGGCGGAGTTCGGCAACATGACGTCGACCGCGTGGAAGCGATACCCGAAGGGTTTTCGCTCGTCCGACTGGCATAAGCTGTTCGAATCGGACGACGGTCGTTGTGCGTTGACATGGCGAGGGCGCTACGCGAACCTTGCGAATGCCGTGAACTGCCATTCGCCGACCGAGGACGTGCTCGCGAACGTGGCGTCAGGACTGGGCAGCGCGTGGTCGGCGCAGGAGCTGCTGAAAGGCACGGGGACTCTGGCCTTCATGCCGCGTGTCGCAAGCGAGGCCGGATGGTGGTTCAACCAGCAGCACACCGTGCCCCTGTCGAAGGACGATCTGCTTAAGACGGAGTTCACGCCAGACGAGATGAAGACATCCCCTCCGTTCAGCCCGTTTGCGGACAAGTGGCTGCACACGACAAACGCGGTGGCGGCGGCGCAGGTGGCGGACGTCCTTCCGCGCATCCTCGCCGACGGCATCCCGGCGACGACCTTCGCGGCGGGCGCAAACGAGATTGGAGGCGTTTCGGGCAATGTCAGTTTTCACGGTTTAATGTCTAATGAGGCAGTGTGGCCGAAGGGACGCCAAGAAGACGTCGAAGGTGGCGGAAAAAGGAATGTCTGGCAACATTCGGACATAAAGAACCTTGCCTATTTCTATGTCTATCGCTTATTTGAACTCATCGTTGAAAGTGACTGAAGGAGGTCGTCATGGGAAAAAAGAGAATGGCATTGATAATCGTGTTGCTGTGGGCTTTTGCCTGGGTATTGTTTGCGGATACGGCAAGATTTGGAGCATTGGTTGTCGATGCGGAAAGCGGCATTCCACTTGAGGGTGTTCCTGTCGAAGCTTCGTTCAGCAACGACAATGGATGGAAGGCATGGACTGAATCTGCGCCAATTAACCACGACAGCGAGCCGACCGACAGAAATGGGAGATGCAGCCTTAAGGGAAAAACCAACATTGGCCGTGCGGGGTGTTGGGTTGACGAACCGCCGCATGGCTATTATGGAGGAGGGGGGCGGAATTTCCGTTTTAAATGGAAAAGCCCCATTGGCATCTGGCAGCCCGAAAACCTTGTCGCGACGATTCGGCTTCAGCGCGTGGAGCATCCGATTCCGCTCTTCGTCAAGCGCGTTGGCGACCACATCAACAGAAGCAAGATCGGTCATGTCGACGGCACCAACACGCTTTTCAGATACGACCTTATTGCCGGGGACTACCTGCCGCCGGATGGCCGAGGAAAGGTTGCAGACCTTGTGGTCGAGTCTCGCTTGACAAGCCTGTTCTCAACAAATCTCTATCTCCAGACAATGGTTTTCTATGATTTCACCAACACGATGTCTTTTCCGGGAGAAGGGAACGGGGTCGTTTCGTTGATGACCTGTGCGACCGACGGCATTAAATTGCGTGTCGCTCCTGAAGAGGACTATGAACGGGCATCCGTTATCCGTTGCGGAAATCGAATGAAGATCATGCCGCCCAACATCTGGGACGATGTGTACACGGAGTGCAATCTGAATCGCTGTTACTACTTTCGCATCCGCTCCAGATACGACGAAAGCGGCAAGCTCATCGGTGGCTACTATGGCAAAATCTACGGGGACTTTGAAATTGGGTGTCGGTTGCGGTATGGTGGCTGCAGCGTCGAGTTCCTCTACTACCTCAACCCGACGCCGCTCGACCGCAACCTCGAATGGGACATGAAGACGAATCTCTGCCCCAATCCTGGCAACCTCGGCGAGCGCCGCCCATGAGACGGGGTGGCAATGCCATTATTAGGTATGCGCTTGAGCCGGCTGGGCGCATGTGGCCTCAGCGGCAGGATAAGATGTGATATAATATGCGGACATGAAGACAAAGCCCCTTTTTCTCGTGATGTCCGCGCCGTCCGGCTGCGGCAAGTCGACGCTGATCGACATGCTCTTGCAGGAGTACCCCGATTTCGTCTATTCGATTTCCTGCACGACGCGCGCCCCGCGCGGCGAGGAGGAGGACGGCCTCGACTACCACTTCAAGACGAAGGAGCGCTTCGAGGAGCTGATTCGCGACAACGCCTTCATCGAGTACGCGAAGGTGCATGACAACTACTACGGCACGCTGAAGGCGCCGATTGAGGAGGTCTTGGCCGAGGGCAACTCGATGATCCTCGACATCGACGTGCAGGGCGCGGCGAAGGTGCGCGACTACGTGCGCGCCCTACCGAACACCGATCCGCTGAAGATCGGCTACGTCGACGTCTTCGTCAATCCGCCGTCGCTGGAGGCGCTGCGCGAGCGGCTGGAGGGGCGCGGCACCGACGCGCCGGCGGTCATCGAGAAGCGCCTCGCGAACGCCGAGGGCGAGATGGCGCGTGCGGGCGAATACATGTTCCAGGTCACGAACGACGACCTCGGCCACTGCTACAAGCGGCTCTGCGACCTGATTGACGCGCTGAGCGGGCGGATGTGAGGGGGCGTGAGGTTGTGAAAGTTGAGAAGTTGAGAGGTTGTGGAGTTGAGAAGTTGTGGGATTAAGAAGTTGAGAGGATTCGCGAAGACATGACGAAGAGACTGAAGTATGCGATGGTCGGCGGGGCGAAGGCCTCGTTCATCGGCCCCATCCACCGCATGGCGATCCGCATGGACAATCTGGCGGATCTTGTCGCGGGGAGCTTTTCACGTGACGCGAAGCGGAACGCCACGAGCGGCGCGGCGTTCAGGCTGGATCCTGCGCGCGTCTATCCGGACGGACGGCAGCTGATCGCCGCCGAGAAGGGGCGGATCGACTTTCTCGTCGTCTGCACGACGAACGAGACGCACTTCGCGATTGCCAAGGCCGCGCTGGAGGCGGGGATCGATGTCTTCTGCGAGAAGCCGCTCTCGCTGACGGTCAAGGAGGCGGAAACGCTCGGCCGGCTCGCGGCGCGCAAGGGACTCGTCCTCGGCATTCCGTTCACCTACACGGGCTATCCGATGGTCAAGCTCGCGCGCGATCTCGTGAAGAAGGGCGAGCTGGGGCCGATCGACAAGATTCACCTCGAATACGTGCAGGGGTCGTTTCGCAAGCCCGACCGCCGCAACGGCTGGAAGATGGATCCAAAGGTCGCGGGGCCGAGCTGCGTCGTCGCGGACATTGGCGTCCATGCGTTCACGCTGCTCGAATACGTGACGGGCCTGCGCGTGCAGTCTCTCTTGTCCGACCTGTCGTCCTACGCGAACGCGGCGGGACTGGACGACGACGCCTCGATCCTGATGCGGCTCGACGGCGGCGCGAAGGCCGCGCTTGTCACGTCGAAGGTCGCGACGGGCGAGGAGAACGGCGTCCGTTTGCGCGTTTACGGCGCGAAGGCCTCGTTGCACTGGGATCAGGAGGCGCCGAACTACCTGACGGTGCGCTATCCGACGAAGCCCGACCAGGTCTTCCGCCGCAAGGCGCCGTACATGGCGGACTGTTCGCCGGCGTCCGTCCGCGCCTCGCGCTTCCCGGCGGGGCACCACGAGGGCTTCGTCGAGGCCCTGGCGAACATCTACGACGAGTTCGTCGCCGCCGTTCTTTCTCGCAAGTGCCGCGACTTCCCCGGCGCGGAGGCGGGCGTACGCTCCATGCGGTTCGTCGCGGCGGCGCTGAAGTCGTCCAAGGCCGGCAGCCGCTGGACGAAGGTCTGAACGGGACCGCTTGACCTTCAAGATCGCAGACGTCATGTGGGTGGCTTTCCGCTGCGCGAGGAGCGGACGGGGCGTCCATCCGTTGCGATGCCACGGGTAGCCTCTTTTTGGGTATAACCCAGCTCTGGGAACACTGGCTCTTCACGCGCGACCGGGAATTCCTCGCGCGCGCCTATCCCGTCATGCGGGGCGCGGCCGAGTTCTTCCTCGACGTCCTCGTCGAGGACCCGAAGACCGGGTTCCTCGCGGTCGTCCCCGGCGTCTCCCCGGAGAACGCGCCCAAGGGGCGAAACGGCGTCAAGTGGACGCGCGGGGCGTCGATGGACGCGCAGATCCTGCGCGACCTCTTCGACGCGGTCTCCGCCGCCGCGCATGCGCTCGGCAGGGAGGCGGAGGACGCGGCGGCCCTCGCGGAGATCGCCTCGTGCCGTGCGCGCCTCGCGCCGCTCCAGGTCGACGGGAACCTCGGCTGCACGGCGGTGATCGCGGAGATGCTGCTGCAGAGCCACGAGCGGACGGCGGACGGGAAGGCCGTGCTGCGGCTGCTGCCGGCGCGGCCGTCGGCGTGGCCGGAGGGGCGCGTGACGGGGCTCCGCGCGCGCGGGGGCTACACGGTCGATCTCGCGTGGAAGGACGGGAAGCTGACGGAACGCCGCATCGCCGGCGGCGACCCGGACGGCTACGTCCTCCGCTGATGCCGCAGTCGCGCCTTCCCGTGTCTGTCTTTGCCGCGTAGAGCGGGAGACCGCGCGGCCGAAAAACCGCGATAGGGGGTATTGCGCGGGGCGGAGAAATTTGGTATCATTCTCGCCGTGATGCAGAAGCGGACATTCACGAACGCGGGGTTCAAGGCCCTCGCGAAGCGCGGCAGGAGCCGCGCAGGCGCGTTTGCGCGCGGTTCCAGTACCCCCCCCCCCCATTTCGGCCAAGGGCTTAGAGAACCTTTAGAGGCCGCTGGCGCGAGGTCTGCGGGCCTCGCGAACGTACCCCTTTTCAGACGCGATTCTCCGTGCCTCCGAATCTCCAATCCCTCCGTGCCTCGCGAAAGCGAGAGGAGCGGCGCAGGGAGAAGTCCTGCGGCGTTTAACGCGGAGGCAAGGAAGGCGCGGAGGCGTGGAAATGCGTTTTTGTTCAACGAAAGGAATGAATCCATGACAACGTGGAAGGCACACGATATCCATAGGATGGCCGTTCGGCCTTGCGTCGGGCTGGCCGTCGCCGTCGCAATGGCCCTTGCCGGTCGTGGCGTCGCGAAGACGCTCAATGAAGTCCCCGTCTCGGGGTGCGCGAACGTGGCGTACCTTTCCGACATGGACGGGCGGCCGTGGTGGGATGCCGCGTGGAGGAAGCGCGCGGCGATCCTCGTCTCGAACATGGCGTCCGTGCGGACGGACCGCGCGGCGGTCGATTTCGTGTTCGACGTCGGCGAGGCGGTCGACCCCGCCTCGGTTCGCGTCACGACGCCGTGGGAGACGGAGGTGCCGTGCGTCGCGTCGCGCGACGGCGCGTCGCCGACGGCCCTGCGCCTCGTCTTCCTGGCGGCCCTGCGCGAGCAGGAGAACCGCCCGTTCTTCGTCTACTGGGACAATCCGTCCGCGCCGCCCGCCCGGACGCGCGGCGCCTTCGCGCTGAAGGCCGACGCGGACGAGGTCTTCGTCGACAACGGCTGCGTGACGGCCGTCTTCGACAACCTTCACCGCACGTCCGGCTTCCTGCGCGCGCTGAAGGCCAACGTCTCGCCGCATCCGTCGCTCCTGTGGCGCACGACGGGCTTTGCGTGGGAGGGGTTCTCGTTCGAGACCGAGAAGACGAAGCCGCGGAAGGCGGCCGGGGGCAAGGTCCGCCCCGGCAACGCGCTGGACGCCCAGATCCACAAGCCGGACGCCGAAGGCGGCTGGTCGCCGGCGATCGTCACGTGCGACAGCGCGCTCAAGAAGACCGTCTCCTTCACGAACGCCTGCGCGTCCGTCGACTTCACGTTCTACGCCGGCGTGCCGTACGTCTGCTACGCCTACCGCCTGGCGGAGGGGCTGACCTCGGCCGCCATCGGGATGTCCTGGGCCTGCGGCGGCGGCACGGCGCATGACGACTTCTTCTATCCCGGGCTGAAGGGCCTGGTGCTGACCCAGCGCGCGGCGCTGGACCACGTGACGGACTGCGAGCAGGTCCCGCTGGAGCGGTGGTCGTTCCCGTATTTCGGCAAGGGATGGTATGCGTTCGCGGACCGGCGCTCGCGCGACGTCGTCGGGATGGTCTTCGACCGCGACTCGTTCCTCGGGCCCTCCTACCTGGCCGGCGCGACGCACTGCGGCGAGACGGCCCGGATGCGCTTCCGCCACCGGCCGGCGAAAGGCGCCTGCGCGTCCGGCTCCGGCGCGCTTGTCGTCACCGTCGGCGACTACAAGGCGGTCGAGGACGTCCACGAGCTGCTCACGCGCCCGCCGCGCGTGTTCGTCGCGGCCGTCCAGCCGTACCGCGCGGACGTCCTGAAGCCGCGCGACCTCGCCCACGACTTCTGCGCCAACTACAACGTCGGCGGCTGGCGCTCGGGCACGCCCCTGCCGGGCGACGAGTGGGCCTCGAACATCGTCACGCACCTGCGCGCGCGCGGCGCCAGCGCCGTGCTGCTCGGCCAGCTGACGGACTTCAACTGGACGGAGCTGCCGGTGCCGCGCGACCTCTACGACCGCACCTGCGCCTTCATGGCGAAGCGCAAGCCGGACTGGAAGCCGCCGGCCTGGGACGGCAAGAACTTCCGGGGCGACCGCCTGCGCAGGCTCTGCGAGATCGCCCACGCGAAGGGCATGGCCGTCTGCACCTGGCACGGGTCGCTGCCGGGCGTCAACGGGCACTACTTCAGCGATCCGCACGACAGGGAGTTCTGGGAGCTGAGCAACGAGTTCCAGGCGCTCTATCCGGCGTGCGGCGTCGATTCCGTCTTCCTCCAGATGGGCGGCGGCGAGGGGGCCCCGCTTCCGGACGAGGTGCGGAACAAGTACGGGCGCGAGTACTGGAAGTGGGAGAACCCCGGCCTCTACCTCGACCTGCGCAAGGAGGTCGGCGCGTTCCTGAAGGAGGCCTGTGAGCATTCGCATCGGGTCAGCCCCCGGGCGCGCGTCATGATCTTCAACTCCGACAACGACGAGCTCGGCCGCGACCTGTGCATGTCCTATTATCCGGGCGCGACCGACACGCTCTTCTGCGAGTTCGTCGCCGACGGCGACGTCGACAGGATCAAGCACATCGCGAAGCGCCTGCGGGGCTACTTCGACAACGAGGCGGGCCGGACGGTCCATGCGCACTACTACTGCATGAAGCTCGACTACGCGAACCGGATCTCCCAGAACGAGCTTCCGTTCATCTGCGGCATCAACGCCTTCTCCAACGAGGCGATGACCTACGAGAACGTCGAGCCGGAGAACTCGCAGTTCCAGGCCGACTTCTACCGCCTGGCCGAACACACGCGGCTCGGGGCGAAGGCCGCGAAGATGGCCCCGGCGAAGTACCTGGCCGTCCTGCGCGACATGCGCTGCTTCGAGGAAGACCTCTTCAAGCGGCGAACCTGCCGGCAGGCCTGGTTTGACGCGTCCGTCCACGACACGCGCGTCAAGGCGCTCTCGCGCCTTCCGAGCCTCAGCGTCGACGTGGCGATCAGCCCGCATTTCACGGCGCGGTCGCTCGGCCGCTACAAGGCGGTCTATCTCGTCGACGACGACGTCTTCTCGGACGCGCTGGCGAAGGAGCTGCTGGCGTTCGTCCGGGCCGGCGGCGGCGCCGTCCTGGAGGGCGGGACGGCCGAGAGCTGCGCGACGCTCCGGGCGCTCGGGCTCCGGAACGGCGTGGTGACGCCGTGCGGCAAGGGCAAGGTCGTGCGCGTGGACGACGTCCTCTCGGACCGCGTCACCCGGCGGGACGCGAAGGCGGGCGACGAGATCCGGCGCTGGGTCGCCGCCGTCGGCGGCGAGGACCCGCTGGCGATCTCGAACGCCGCGCTCGACGGCGTCCTGCAGGAGTCGGGCGAGGGGCGCTTCCTCGGCGTCTACAACCGCGCGCAGTCCGAGTCGGCGGGCAAGGTGACGCTTCGCGGGCTGAAGGCGGGCGCGCCGCTTTTCGTGCTGGACGTGCGCCGCGGCACGCGCCGGCCGTATGCGGACGGATTCGAGATCGCGGTCGGGCCGCGGCAGTGCGGCTTCTACCTGATCGGCGACGACGCCTTCACGGCGCTTCCCGTGGCCCGCGAGGCCGGCTGGACGGGCGCGACGGCGGCGAGCGCGTTCCCGGCGGGCGAGAAGCCGAAGGAGACGGCTGACGCCGCGTTCGAGCCGCGGCACGTCGTCGAGTTCGTCACGCCGGGGCCGGGCGCCCTTATCGAGCGTTCCGAGAAGGCCGGGCTCGTGCGCCACCGCTTCTGCGCCGACGAGGCGACGGTGGCCAAGCGGGCGAAGGGGGCCGACGTCGAGGACTGGCTGCGCCGGAACGCGGCGGGCGTCAGGTGCTACACGCCGTCCGCCTTCGCCCGCGCGGCGGACGTCTCCGCGTATGTGCACATCCAGACGGATTCGGACGACTGCGACGCGATCTTCGCCGACTGCAAGGAGTCGCTCAAGGCGCTTCTGAAGCGCGGCGGCGGCATCCTCTTCTCGCGGACGAAGCCCGGCCCGAACGCCTGCAGGTTCCTGGCGGAGGTCGGCGTCTTCAATCCGTGGCCAAGCACCAAGGAGGGCTTCCAGGAGCCGTCCGTGTGGTCCCCGAGCGTCCCGACGAACCATCCGTTCTGCTCGGCCGTCGGCACCTGGTACAACAAGAACGTCGGCTCGTCCCGGAAGTTCGCGAAATGGGACGTGGAGAAGCAGTACGCGCCTTACGTGGACAAGCTCCAGAACGAGTACGCGCTCATGGTCGTCCAGGAGAACGTGCTGGGCGCGGGGAAGGTGATCTTCTCGCACAACAGGTACTGCTTCACGTCGTGGTACGAGAACATGGCCCACGGCGACGCCGTCCTCTCCTTCCTTCTCGGGATGCCCCTGAAGGAACACGCCGAGATGCTGGTGCGGAAGAACGGCGGGCCGGGCAGCCCGGTCCGGTAAACGAAAGCCCAGGCCTTGACATCATCAACCCGAAAGGAAATCGTCGAATGAAACGCATTTTGCTCCTGATCCTGTCGTATCCGTCGCTTGCGGCCGTGGCGGGCGTGCCGGAGGGCTATGCGGAGCTGCCGTACCTCGAGACGACGCCGGGCGGCCGGCAGTGGATCTGCACGGACTACGTGCCGGAGTGGAACCATCGCCTCGTCGTGAAGTTCCGCATCACGTCGGCGGCGCGGTGGGAGTCGCAGACCGTCTGCTGCGCGCGCGGCACGAAAGCGAACGACAGGCCTTATGTCCTGTACGTGGCGTCTGGCGGGGATTCGGGCCTGGCGTCGGACGTTCCCGGCGAATGCCAGCTCTTTACGGGCGGCTGGGCGATGCAGTCGGGGCTTTGCCTCGACCTCGCGACGGACTACGAGGTCGACGTCAACAATCCGCTCAGGAAATGGCGCGTGAACGACGGCCCCCTGTGGAACACGCGCGAGCACGTCACGTTCACGGCGGGCAGCCCGCTGGCCCTTTGCGCGGGCCACGCCCTGGGCGACGCGCTGGACGCAGGGACGCAGGCCGGCTCCCTGACGGGCTTCCTGCGAGGCCGCCTCTATTTCCTCCGGGCCTACGACGCGACCGGCGCGCTGATCCACGAGTTCCTGCCGGCGCGCGACGAGCAGGAGACGGACAGGGCGAAGCAGATGGGCATCTATGACACGGTCGGGCAGAAGTTCTGGCCGAACTGCGGGCCGACGACGTTCGCGACCGATTCGTCCTTCTTCCGTCCGGTCGTCGTCAGCCGGGCGGACCATGCGTCGGACGAGGAGGCGGGCGCCGCGCTGGCGCGCGCCGTCAGGAACGCGTTCGCGTGCGACCGCATCGTCCTGACGGCCGGCACGGCGGCGGCGCCCGCCGTCTACAGGATTTCCGAGCCGCTGCGCCTGACGACGCCGATGGTGTGCCTCGCGGGCTCGTCCGACGACCCGGAGGCGACGGTGATCGACGCGGGCCACGAGACGGCCGCCGTCGTCGTGACGGCCGCCGCCACGTCCTGCGAGGTCCGCGGCCTCACGGTCCGCAACGCCATCGGCCTTGTCGAGGGCACGACGCCGTGCGCCGGCGGCATCGCGGCCCTGGCGGACGGGACGCTCGTCTCGAACTGCGTCGTGCGCGCCTGCCGGAACGTCGGTTCGGAGCAGCCCCTTCGCGGGTCCGGCGTCTATCTGGTCGGCAGTACGCTTGTCGATTCGCTCGTCGAGTCCTGCGCGGCGACGAATCTCCATCTCAGCGCGGGGACGACGGAATCCTACGGCGGGGGCGTCTGCGCCGTCAAGAGGTCCCTGGTCAGGGGCGTCGAGATCCGCGACTGCACGGGCTACAACGGCCAGCACGCCGACTTGAGCTACAAAACGGGCCGGATGTACGGCGCGGGCCTCACGCTTCACGGGGAGTCGTCGGCCGAGGGGTGCTACGTCCACCACAACGCAATGCGCGACGACCCGGCCGAGACGTGCGGGGCGGTGAACTACGGCGCGGGCGTGGCGCTTCTCGACGGCTCGATCGCGAATTCGCGCATCAGCGCCAACGAGAGCGTCAGTTCGTACGCCGGCGTCTTCCTGTCGGGAGACAAGGCGCGCGTTTCAGGCTGTTCCGTCGCGAGCAACGTCATCCGGCGGCTGCGCAGCGTCCTGTTTGGGGCGGGCATCGGATTGGAGTCTAACTACGCCGCTGCCGTGCGCGACAGCCTGGTCGAGGGCAACGTGATAGACAGCAAGGACGACGACTGGGATTCGCGCGGCGGCGGTGCGCGCTTTTCCGGCGGTTCCGTCTCGGGGTGCGTCTTCCGGGGCAACCGCAGCAGCTGGCGGTGCCTGGGCCAGGGCCTTTACCTTGGCGGTCGCACAGGGTCGTCTGTGGCCGTCTCGAATTGCGTTTTCGACGCGAACGCGCCCCTGACGGCGGACGGCCCCGGAACGGCCGTCGCGGCGGCGATGCCGTTCGGCAGCGTTCTGCGCGACTGCTGGTTTGTCCGGAACAAGTCGGGTTCGGAGTCTACGGGCTACGGGTGCGCCATCCATGCGGGCTGTCTTGCCGCAGGGGATGGGCTTCTCGTCCAGAACTGCTTTTTCGGCGGCAACGAAGGCGGCGGGTGCCTGATCGCCGGTCCCGATTCCCGTGCCGACGGGCGCTATGTGTTCGAGAGCTGCACGTTCGTCTCCAACCGCGTCGCGCAGTCGGTCGTCGGGTGTGAGGGCATTCAGTGGACGGAGGCAGGCCAGTTGAAGCAGATTCACTCGTTCCATTTCACGAACTGCCTTTTTTCCTGCAACGGCGGCAAGCCCGGGCTTCATCCGAAATTCAGCGTCTGCGCGAACGCCGCCTATTGCTATTCCGACGGCGGCGAAGGCTTTCCGGCCGATTCGTCCGTCGACCATCACAACCTGACGGGCGCCAGCGGCAGTCCCCGTTTCCTTGACCCGGCGGGCGGCGACTGGCGAATCGCGCTTCAAAGCGTCTGCTGCGACGCGGGGCTTGCCCTTGACTGGATGGGCTCGGGAAAGAAAGGCGGGCCGCAGGACCTGGGCGACGGGACCTGGACGGAGAGGCCGGCGGCAACGATTACGGTGCGCGGACAGATGATGGAGGTGGGTGTCGTCGTCACGCGCAACAACGCGAGTCCGCGCCGCTCGGGCGCGTCGCCCGACATCGGCTGTGCGGAATGTCTTTCGGTGCCCGGATGGCTGTTGCTTGTCAGATAGCGGCGACGCCGGATGCCGGGCGCGCGCGAGAGGAAGAGGAGGAAAGGAGAAGGAAATGGTGCGCCAAGCAAGCTTGGCTGAACTTGTAGAATGTAAGGAGTCTACTCAATAAAGATAATGGCATACTGACAGGAAGGCTGGCTGCACGAAGGGCGACCGACGCGCAGAAGCCCAGCCCGACGAAGGAATG
>CAKTZA010000072.1 GCA_934635045.1 uncultured Kiritimatiellota bacterium
GGGAAATCCGCACGTCCGGTTTGATGAGGGGGAAGTCGCATCGGCGAAGCCGAGGCGTGGGTCTCTACTCTACAAAACCAAAAACATGAAAACCAAAAACAACCGTTACCTCCAGGGGGGGGGGGGGGGGGGTAGCCTTCTCCGTTAGCCTTGCCGCCTGTCTTGTCCTATCGGGGACGACTTGGGCGGAAGAGGCGGTCGCGACGCCCGTTTACGCCGTGACGGCGGAGGGGCACAATCAAGCCAACACGTTCGGCAACGCTTCCTATTGGGCGGACTATTCGACAGGGACGGCGGCAAAGGCCCCCTACGCCGTCAACAACAGCAACGCCACAGGGCTTGAATACATCATCACAAACAACTATAGCGCCCGAACAGGCGCGTCGAGTTCAAATGTGTTTTACGGACATGTGACGGTCGGAACGGTGGACTCTCCGGGAACGATTGTCAACAAGTGCTATGGCGCCACGATCTGCTATCTCGGAGGCCTGACCGTCGTCAACGGACAATATACGGCGACACGCGCCGGCGGTTCGGATTTTCATCTGGGACCCGAAGGGAACGCGGCACAGATCTCGGGCACGATTGAGGTTCTCTCGCCGAATGCGAGTCCTTTTCTGTTTGGCGGAAACAGCGGCTCTGTCAACAGCGTTCTGCTTGAGGCAGACATAGTGGGCGGGGAAGATGCAGGCGTTCTCCTCGGCAGTGAAGACTACACCTGGACCGCTTCCAAGATCATTGCGCTTTCAGGCGACAACTCCAAGTATCTTGGATCGATTGAACTTGGCAGGGGATCATACATCACGAACGTCATCGGTTCGGCAACGGCGCTCGGCGGCGCGCCGTCTGCGCTGAACGACGAAGCCGTCAAGATCTCGACCAAGGGGAATGGCGTGCTCGTCTTCCGTTCGTCCGTCGGCTCGTGCACGATTCCTGCGACGCGCGGCGTCTTCTTCAATGGCGTCGCGGGAGGTTCGCTTTATCCGCGTTACTTTGGCCTTGACCTGGAAGAGGGGGCGGATGTCGAGATCCTTGGCCCCGTGAAGGCCAGCGGCACCTGTTCCAACGGTCGTCGGGAACTCGCAATCGAAAAGCTTGGCAGGGGTACGCTGACCCTGAGCGGCCCCGTTACGCTGACGGATGCGGAAAAGTTTTCCTTCAGGGTTTCCGAAGGACGCGTGGTGCTGGGTTCAGCGACGGCCATGGCGCTCACGAATGAGCTGTCGGAGGCCGTCTGGCTCAAGTCGCCGTCCGCAGCGGAATATGCGGTTTCGGGCTATGCGCTCCGCGAGGGAGCCGGATTTGTGGTTCGCCACGAGAAGGGCGTGGCGGGCACGTTCGTTCTCGACAGCACCTGCACGATTTCCGCGACGCCCATCGGAATCCAGCTCAAGACGGACGAAAGAGGCTATGACGCCTATGAGGTCTGCGTCCTGAAAGTGCCGACGGCGGTGAAGACGCTGACGGCGGTGGACTTTGTGGACGTTGACGTCTCGGCAGACTATGACTACCCGAAGACGTCGTTTCGCGTCGAGGAGGAGGACGGGATGCAGCGCGTCTACCTCTGCCGCGCGGCGAACGACACGATTGCGCACCTCACCTTCGAGAACGGTTTCACGAGCCGCGTCCGCAAGGGAACGCTGAGCGCGGAACCGAAGGTCGTGCAGAAGGGCGCCGTGCTGACGAACGAGGTCAGGAACGTGCGTCTCACAGAACATGGCGATCGGGAGACGACCCTGCGGGCGAACGAGAAGGCACTGGGCGTGGGCGGCGGCATGCTGACATGGTCTGATCCAGGCGATCTCCTGCGCTACGATTCGATGACCATTGAGTTCTACATCAAGGCCGGCGCGCAGAGTCGCTGGCAGTGCGTATTCGACCTCCAGAACGGACGAGCTGACCGGCAGACGGTCTTCTCCTTCCTTTTTGACAGCGCCCTCAGCGGAAAGGTGAACACGGGACTCAAGGTCAGCCATGTCCTCCTGTCCGAAGACGGGAGCCTGTGCAATTCGGGGCACGTGATCGCCCCGCAGAACGTAGGTGACGACAAGTGGCATCACATCGCCTACACGATCAAGCCGAACGCCACGGATCCCGGAAAGACAGACCTCCAGTACTATGTCGACTACCGGCTCGTCGCTTCCGCGACCGCCGATGGGAGGCTGTGCTATGAGCCGGCCCAAGGCGCGACATTCAATGTCTGCGCGGACACCCGCTGGGCGAGCGGCAACAAGTTCTATGGGCTTCTGGACGAGATTCGCATCACGCGCGGCGTCCTGGGTCCGGACCAGTTCCTGCAGCTGCGCCGCGAACGGGGCGGCATCTGCGTCATCATCCGCTGAAGAAGAAAAGGAAGCGATTCATGGGCAAGACCATTCTCGCGCTTGCGGCGGCGGTGTCCGTCCTGACGGCGACGGCCGCCGAGCCGGACCTCACGCTGCACCTCACGTTCGACGACGGCACGGCCGAGGCCGCGTTCGCGAAAGGCGACGCGAAGCCAGTCCGCGCGGAGGGCCTGACCTTCGGCCCCGGCCGTTTCGGGCAGGCCGTGCGGCTGACGGAAAAGACGAAGAGCCTGCTCGCCTACGCGGCGAAAGGCAACCTCGACTGGAAGCGCGGCACGATGAGCTTCTGGCTGAAGCGCGAGGAGGGCTCGAATCGGCGCGTCAAGTCGGTGATCGAGCTCGAAAAGGGTGATCGTCCCGGACTCGGACGCTTCTCCTTCGCGTTCAACAGCACGCCCAACCGGATGCGCGCGATCCGCGATTCGGTGGGCGGGAAGCCCGCCGACCCGGAGTTCGGGCCGCTCGCGCGCGGCACGGGCGTCTGGGAACACTGGATCGTGACGTGGGGCGTGCGCAGTGGCGGGCTCCGGGCCTTCTGCGGCGGCGACGGCACGCGCGAGTTCTTCCCCTACGTGAGCGACGAGGAGGGCAACCGCATCCTGCCGAGGTTCGTCGCGAACGCGCCGAAGTTCGAGCCGGACGCGCCGCCGCCCGCCTACTTCCTGCTCGGCAGTTCGGAGTCGAAGGGCATGCGCCCGGTCGAGGGCTGGATTGACGAGGTGAAGATCTACGATCGCCAGTTCTCGTCCGCCGAAGTCAAGGCGGCTTTCGAGCGGGACCGCCGCGCGGTAATTGCGTCCGCGCCGCACTTCGCGCTGGCGGACGAGCCGGCGGAGTTTTCGGTCGACCTTGAGCCGCGCACGGCGGGGCTTGAGGACGTGCGGCTCGCGCTCGTGGACGCGAAGGGGCGCGAGGTGGCGTCCGTGTCGTGCGACGCGGCGGCGCGGCGAGCTGTGCTGAAGGTCCCGGCGCTCAAGATGGGGAAATACGAATACCGTCTGACGAAGGGTGGCGAAATCCTCGCGCGAGACGACTTCACCGTTCTGCGGGCGGAAAACCCCTACGAACTGCCGCCGACGGCGACGCCGGGCGAGCCGCGGGACCTGAAGCTCGTGAAGGTCGTCAAGCCCGATCTCGCGACGCTGACGACGAACGACTTCCGGGCGGTCGGTGTGTGCCGCATGGGCGAGCTGGACGGCCAGACCTACCTCGAAGGCGGCCGCAAGCGCCTCGACCGTTTCGCCGTCCGCTTCAGCCTGCCGACGAACGTGCCGCTCTATCTCGTCGATATCGTCTATCCCGACGACAAGTACCGGACGATGGACTTTCTCATTCAGGCGGCGGGCGGCGACGGGACGCACGCGACAGGCGTTTCGGGGATGAACGGCGACTACTCGTTCGCGCAGGGCATCTCGACCGGGAGGGAGTATCCGAACACCAAGAAGATGCGCCATCACCGCTGCCTCTACTGGACGGGCAAGAGCGAAGACCTCGCGTTTGTCGCGATGGCGTGGCAGGCAAACGCGCCCGCCGCCGTCTCGGAGCTGCGGATCTACGAGGTGACGGACGCGGCCCTGCCGGTGACGCGGATTCGGACGTCGGGCGTCGGCGACCCGATGGGGCGTCAGGTCGGGCAGTTCTGGGAAGACCCCTCGGTGTCGCTCGCACTGCGCTTCAACATGGCGACGCCGCAGTCCTTCAGCGAGCAGATCGACCGCTACGCGGCGATCATGCGCTACTGCGGACAGAATGTCCTGTCCTACCCCGGCGGCTGGTACAAGGGGCTGATCGTGCTGGGGAACGACCCGCGCCCCGGCACGCACGTCGGCCACTACCTTGAGGGCTACTACGCCAAGTTCGGACACGAGGGCCTCTACGTGATGCCCAGCATCGAGTTCTTCTTCCTTCCGAATCCGCCGGACATCGAGCCGACGCCTGCAATGGTCACGAACGGCTTCCTGCACGCCTCTCCCTATCCGATTCAGGCGTCGGGCCTGCCCGTCCAGAAGCGCGGCTCCGTCCTGCCGCCCCTGACGAACTTCTTCCATCCGCTGACGCAGTCCGAGATCGAGAAGATGGTTCGTGCGCTCGTGCGCGAGGGCGCGCGGTATCCGGCGTTCAAGGGGATCTCGCTTCAGCTCTACCGCGACAGCGCGCTCTGGTGGGGCGACATCGAGAGCGGCTACAACGACTACTGCATCGAGGCGTTCGAGCGCGACACGGGGATCCGGGTCCCCGGCGACCGTTCCGACCCGATGCGCGGCAGGGCCTACTACGAGTGGCTGATGGCGAACGCCCGCGACCGCTGGATTCGGTGGCGGTGCGAGAAGTTCACCGAGTTCTACGCGCGCATGGCGAAGATCCTGACGGACGCGCGAGACGACCTGCGGCTCTGGTTCATCGCCGCCCCGTTCTTCGACGCGGTCAGCGAGCTCGACCGCAACCCCGACTACTTCGGCGAGGACTTCGCGAGCCGGACGCTGAAGGACAAGGGCTTCGACGGCGAGATGCTGGCGAAGGCGATCCCGAACGCGATCCTCGGCGTGACGGTGCATCCGCAGCGCCACCGCAAGCGCTGGAGCTGGGCGCTGACGCAGGAGAAGATGGACCGCTACATCGGGATGCCGGCGGGCGAGGGCTACTACCGCGAGATCCTGAAGGGGGCGTTCCCGCACGTCACCTGCCGCGACGAGTTCATGGAGACGGACGTCGGACGGAATCCGCAGGGGACGCCCCTGAGCGGCGGCTGGCTGAAGGAGGTCGGCTGGCGCTGCTCGACGGTCAACGCGGCGGGCGAGCATGGGGTGCGCTACTTCTCGGTTCCGCTTCGCCACGGGGATGTCCTTGGCTTTACGCGCGGAAGCTTCCTTATCTGCGACTACGGCTACGAGCCGCTGGAGGCCCGCTTCGCGCAGGCGTTCCGCGCCCTGCCGCCGGAGAAGATGTCCGACTGGCCCTTTGAGAGCGACGCGCCCGAATACGTGCGGGTGCGGACGCTCGAAAAGGGTGGGCGACGTTGGTTCTACGCGGTCAACACCGAGGCGAAGCCCGCGAAGGTCTCGTTCAGGACGCCTGTCGCCATATGCGACACCGTCTCAGGCCGCCGCTACGAGAAGGGCGCCGTCGAGCTGCCGCTCGGCCCCTATGAGCTGAGAAGCTTTTACGGGAGGGCCGAATGAGAACCTTCTGCGGAATTCTTGTCGGCGCCGTGGCTGCGCTGTGCGGCACGGCGGTGGCGGCGGAGGCCGCCGCGTCCCCGGCGGATCTCGTCGACACGCGGATCGGCGCGCGCGTCGGACGCGGCTCGTGCCTGCTGGGGCCATGCGTCCCGCACGGCAGCATCCATCCGAGCCCGGACACGGTGTGGCCGTCGCCCGGGCGGAAGATCCCGCCGCCGAACGGGTTCTGGTACGGTGACAGAGTCGTTGGCTTCTCGCAGCTCCATGCGCAGGGGACGGGCGGCGTGCCGTCCTACGGGCTCTTCCGCGTGGTCTTCGGCGCGCCCTCGGACATGGAGATCCTGGAGGCTCATCCCTACCGCTTCCGCGCGCGGCTCACCGACTTGGGGACGGACGTCTCCGTGGCGGCGACGGCGAACGGGGCGATCTACGCCTACTCGAAGGGCGACCCGACGATCGACTTCCGCTGCAAGATCGGCCGCGCCGTCGCCAGCTCGAACGCGTGGATGAGGGCCGAGGGCGGGGCCCTGTTCGGCGGCGGCACGTATTCCGGGAACTGGAACCTCACGCCGTACGACTGCTGGTTTTACGCGACCAAGGGCGGGGGCGAGCTGCGCATCGCCGTCTCGTTCGCGTCGGTCGACGAGGCGCGGCGCTTCCATGACGCGGAGCTGCGCGGGCGGACGCTGGACGAGATTGCCGCAGCGGCGCGCGACGCCTGGAACCGGCGGCTGTCGGCCGTCGCCCTGCCGGACTCGGACGCGGCGGCGCGGACGCGCCTCTATACGCACCTCTTCCATGCGTTCGTCCAGCCGCGGCGGCGAAACGGGACGTGGGACGACCACTACACGGTCTGGGACACGTGGAAGACGCTGTTCCCGCTGATGGCGCTCGTGGAGCCGGAGGCGGTGGCGGGCGTCGTGAACTCGTTCGCCGACCGGCTGGCGCGCGGCGGACGGTGCGAGGTGGCGTTCACGCAGGGGAAGGAGATGCGCACGGGACAGGGCGGAAACGACGTGGACAACGTGATCGCCGACGCGGCGGCCAAGGACATTCCCGGCATCGACTGGGACGGGGCGTGGCGCGTGCTGGCGGCGCACGCGGACGACCGGACGCCCGACTACCGCGAAAGGGGCTACGTGGCGTCCGACGTCCCGCACGACTACTGCTGGCGGCTTCGCTCCGGCAGCGCGACACTGGCGTTCGCCTACAACGACTGGTGCGCGTCGCGGGTCGCCGCGAAGCTCGGCAAGGCCGACGCGGCGGAGCGGCTGCGCCGGCGGAGCGGAAGCTGGACGAACGTCTGGGACGCCACGCTGACGGACGCGCCCTCCGGCTTTTCGGGCTTCGTGCGCGGACGCCGCGCCGACGGTTCGTTCGGGGCGCGGGTCGTGTGGCCGCCCGCCGAGGAGCCCGCCGACCCGCGCAGGGGCTACAACGGCTCGTTCTACGAGGGCACCTGCTGGGAGTACTCGTTCAACGCCTGGCATGACCTGCCGCGCCTGATGGCGCTCTGCGGCGGGCGCGAGACGTTCGTGCGGCGGCTGGAATATGCGCTGGAAAACGGGCTCGTGGACTTCGGCAACGAGCCGTCGTTCTACACGCCGTTCCTGTTCGCGTTCGCGGGGCGGCACGACCTGACGGCGAAGTGGGCCGCGCGGATGCGGGCGGCGTTTCCGCCCGACGGGACGCCGGGGGACGACGACTCGGGCGCGATGGGGTCGCTGTACGTGTTCCTGTCGATGGGGCTGATGCCGATCGCCGGGACGGATCTCTACGTGCTGTCCGCGCCGGGCGAGCCGCACGTCGTCCTGAACCTGTCGGGCGCAAAGCGGCCCCTGCGCATCCGGACCAGGGGCGACGTGGGCAAGGGGGTGCGCCGCGTGACGCTCGACGGATGCCCGGTGGAGAGCCGTCTGCTCCGCCATGCGGAGCTCCGGGACGGCGGCGAACTGGTCTTTGTCGGGGACAACTGACTGAGATTGAAT
Source organism: uncultured Kiritimatiellota bacterium (assembly GCA_934635045.1). Classification (GTDB taxonomy): domain Bacteria; phylum Verrucomicrobiota; class Kiritimatiellia; order RFP12; family UBA1067; genus UBA1067. The sequence goes on from CAKTZA010000072.1 coordinate 7,513, forward strand.
TCAGAGGGGGCGGTGAATCTGGGGACAGGCCCCCAATCTTGTGGGGACAGGCCCCTCGTTCGGTGGGGTCTGTCCCCACAATTTGTGCTCGAAAAACGCGTGGAAACGGTCGTTTTGCGCGGATATGTTTGAAATGAGAATTTACTGCGGAAAATTCTGACCAAAGATGTTTAAGTCTGTGACAGGATTTTGGTGATGTGAAATGAAAAGGAGCGAGGCTGGCGTTGACGGCGGACAAGTGATTTTGCTATAATCTCGTTCGTTATTCAAACATCTAAAAATGATGCAAGTTTCGTTGTTGCAATAACTAAATCGCGCAGAAGTTTAGTTGTTGCGAAAACGAAACAGGGAGGGAAAAATGATTGGCACGGAAGAGATGCTGGAAGTCTTGGACACGTCGGATCGCCTTGTTTCGGCGGTGTCGACGGATTTCCACCGCTACTTGAGCGAGGAGATTGACTGGCGCGGTCGCTTGATCTGCATCAAGGGAGCGCGAGGGACTGGAAAGACGACGCTGATGCTGCAGCGCATCCGAGAGGCGTTCGGCATCGGCGGAAAGGCCGTCTACATCAGCCTTGACGACCTCTGGTTCTCGAACCATCGCGTCCGGGACGCGGTTGAATACTTTCACACGCATGGCTATACGCACGTCTTTGTCGATGAGGTGCATCATTTCGGCAAAGACTGGGCGTTGCTGGTCAAGAACCTCTACGACCAGTTCCCGGACTTGAATTTCGTTTATAACGGATCGTCGATTCTGCGGATCGAGAATGCGCGCGGCGACCTGTCCCGTCGGCAGGGCGTGTATACGCTGAAGGGGCTCTCGTTCCGCGAGTTCCTTGCGTTCGAGGGCGTTGCACGACTTGCGGCGGTCAGGCTGGAGGACGTTCTGTCCGACCATCGGACGATTGCGGCGGACGTCGTTTCCTCCGTCAAGGTGCTGCCGCTGTTCGAGCGGTATGTCCGGGAGGGGTTCTATCCCTTCTATCGTGAACCGGGCGGACTTTACGCCCAACGGATCTGCGAGGTCGTCAACAAGGTGCTGGAGTCGGACTGGCCGGCCGTGGAGGACGTCTCGGTCGAGACTGTCCGAAAGGCGAAGAAGATGCTGATGGTGCTGGCGGCGAGCGTTCCTCAGCAGCCGAACATGTCCAGACTTTATCACGAGCTTGAGACGGAGCGCAACACCGGGCTGAAGATTCTGGGCGCGCTGGATCGCGGCGGACTGCTTGCGCTCGTTCCGTCCAAGGGCGAGAGCCTGAAGAACCTTTCCAAGCCGGAGAAGATCTACTGCGACAACACCAACCTGATGTATGCGCTGACGCCGCGTGCGGACAGGGGAACGGCACGCGAGACGTTCTTCTTCAACCAGGTCCGCAAGGATCACGCGGCTGTGTTCTCCGGCCTTGGGGATTTTCTGGTGGACGGCACGTGGCACTTCGAGATCGGCGGCAGCGGCAAGGGCTTCGGGCAGATCAGGGACGTGCCGAACAGCTTTGTCGTCAACGATGACGTCGAGCGCGGTCTCGGCAACAAGATTCCGCTGTGGCTGTTCGGCCTCCTTTACTGAACGAAGCCATGTCCGATTTTGCCGAGGCAGAGGTCGGCGGCGGAAAAGTCAAGGCGTAGCATAGACGGCGTATTGTATTACAAGCAGTCGTTGCGCAAAACCGGCGAAGATTTTGGCTCAAAATTTGCACACTCCTGTCGGCGGATATGTCGAGGTGAAAGCAAAACCGGAATGCCGTAGCGAGCAAAACCGGAATGGCGGGAATGGGCTTGCAAGACGGGCTTCGGCGTGTGATTACGCCCTTTTCTCGGCGAATACGGGAAGATAGGGGGCGCTGCGTCCCTGCGGCGTGGCGACCGTCTGGGCGTAGCGAGCAAAACCGGAATCTGGGGTATAATCGCCCCATGAGAAAGCAGATAGCAAGCCGGTTGGGTGTCGCGCACGTCCGCGACACGATGATGCAGTTCGTGACGGGCGCGATCACCCGTCAGCAGGCGATGGAGTCGCTGCAGGTCGGGCAGTCGCAGCTCTACGCGCTGCGCACGTCGTACCTTGCGGCCAGGGCCGCAGGGCGGGGCGACGGGTGGGCGCCCGGGGCGTCCGGCGGCAACCACATGCCGGCATGGCCGGACAGGGTGCAGTCGTTCCTGAGGAGAGCCCTCTCGCCCGCCGGCGGCGCGAAGCGGCACACGTACGCGTTCGCCGCGAGCGAGGCCGGTCGCAGGTTCGGGTTCCCCGTCGGACGGTCGCAGGTCCGCCACTGGGCGATCGGGCATGGGCTCGGGCTCCCGGACTCCCGCGAGCGCCGCCCTCCGGCGCACGTCCGGCGCTGGCAGCGCAAGTCGGTCGGGGAGCTCTGGCAGCTGGACGCGACGCCGGACTACTTCCTCGGGAGGTCGAACCCGCCCCTGACGCTCATCGACATGCTCGACGACTGCTCGCGGATGCAGGTCGGGGGGCGCCTCTACGCGCGGGAGACGGTCGCCTCCTACCTCGACCTCTTCTACTGGGCGTTCGGCCGGTACGGGCTTCCCCTGGAGATCTACGTGGACAGGGCCTCCTTCTTCAGGAAGGACGACGGGACGCTGACCCAGCTCGGCAGGAGGCTGAAGTTCCTCGACGTGTCCTTCGTCTTCGCGAACTCCCCGGAGGCGAAGGGGAAGGTCGAGCGGCTCCACCAGGTGTGGCAGGAGAGGCTTCCCGCGTACGCCGCGCACGAGGGCATCACGGGCGCGACCCCGCTTGAGGACGTCAACGACCACCTCGCGTGCCTTGTCGACTACCGCAACGGGTTCGAGACGCACCGCGACCTCCGCTCCACGCCGCTCGACGCCTGGGAGCGCGCGGTCGCGGAGGGGAGGTGCAAGATCCGCCAGCCGCCGAGGGACGGGTGGTGGGAGCTGCTCTGGGCGGAGTGGAAGGGCGTGGTGATCGGGCGCCGCGGGCGGCTTCTCGTCGGGGACACGCCCTGCACGACCGAGTGCGCGAGCGGGACGAGGGCGTGGAGCTGCCTGCACCTCGACGGGACGGTCTCGCTGGTGCTGAACAGGCCGGAGAGGGGTGTCCGCCCGAAGGTCGTGTTCTCGAACAACCCGAAGGTCAGGGCGCCCGTCGCCCTGGTGCCGGACCTCGCGCCGCGGACAGCGAGGCGTTCATAGCCCGCGAAGCGGACGGAGGGCGGTCGGCGGAGCCGATTGGCGCGGGGTTCCCCTCGGCGGCGCCGAGGGAAGGGGACGCGCCAAAGCCCGTCGGAGCCGGACGTCCGCCATTCCGGTTTTGCTCGCTACAACTTTTCCGGTTTTGAAATCTACACGACATAAGTCCTCATTCTGGTTGACAGACTTTGGGGTTTTATGGTTTAATACGCGCACAAGCTGGTAATAGTCCAAACAAGAAAAGGAAAACAAGCCATGCAAAAGAAGAAACAACAACCGAACCGTCCGTTTGCGCGTCGGTCGGCGAGCCGTCTCGCCGCTGCGTTTGCCGTCGCCCTCATGGGGGGGGGGGGGGGGGGGGTAATAGCCGCTGACTTCCCGTCCGTCGTAAACGGCACGCTGACGCTGGATGTCGCCGGCGGCGAGCGAGTCGTCTACCCGGATGTCCTGCCTGACACCGTGAATACGCTCACCAAGAAGGGATGGGGGCATGCGATTCTGAGCGGTTCGCCGATGACGGCATTTCCAGGTTCGTTGGTCATCGAGGGCGGCGCGCTTGAGTTGCTCGGCTCGGTGACGGCGGGTTCGGTCACCCGATGGAGTTGGGGCGACCTCTACCTGAACGGGCCGCTCACCCTGGACAAGTTCGAGGGAAAGGGCGGCGGCCTTCACGTCTGCTCTTCAAACGTGACGCGGCGGATCAAGGCCCTCAAACTCAACGAGACGGATGCGCGTCTGGAGCTGTCGGACGGCCTCTTGGACGTGGACTGGATGCGGCTTGGCAACAGCGGCAAGCGCAATACGCTCGTGCAGTCGGGCGGTGCGCTCGTGCTGCGCGACAACGAGTACGGAACCTGCGTGGGCGAGTCGGGCGTCAATTCGTACGGGGCCTATCTGATGACGGGTGGCACGGCGACCTTCAGCAATGCCGTCAACATCACGACGGGGACGGGTGCGGAAGGCCTCGTCTGGCAGAGCGGCGGCACATTTCGGACGCGAGGGAATGGCACTGTCCTTCTCGGACAGGGCGGACGCGGATTCCTCGGCGTCTTTGACGGCGCGACCAACGACACGCGCAACGCGCAGAACGGAGACAGTGGACGTCTTCGTCTGGGCAGCAAGGCCGACGGCGTGGCGACGCTCGCCGTGTCCGGCGTCGGTTCGGTTCTCGACACGGAGGCGCTGATCATGGGTGCGAACGGTATCGCGTCCACGAACCTTGTCGCCGTCACGGATGGCGGTGCGCTCAAGGCGCGCCGCCTCTACCGCGCCTCGACCGTCGCGGCGGCGGCGCTGAACGAGGTGTACGTGGACGGCGGCACGGTCATGCCGACGTTCGCGTGGGGCTGGACGGCGACGGACGCGACGGATGCCACGCGCCGTCCCGACTTCTGGACGATCGGGCCGCGCGGCATGGTCATCGACACGTCCGAACTCGGCACGACGGCCTATGACTCGGATTGGGCGCATGCGTTCTCCGACGCGACGGGACGCGGGATTGCGGAAATTGCGCTGCCCACCGAAGACGCGGAATTTGCGGCGGAGAAGTATCGCGGGCCGGTGTTCGTGGAGATCGAAGGCCCGGCGGGCAGCCACGGTGCGGCGGCGGTGGCGGCGTTCGATCCTGCGACGCGAAAGCTGACGCGCATCGTCGTGGTTGCGCCCGGCAGCGGCTATGACGAGACGACGCGCGTCTATGTGCGGTCGGCGGCGGCGACGGGACGGCATGAATGCGCCTACACGCTCACGGGCGCGCGCGCCGGCGGACGGCTGACGAAGCGCGGCGCGGGGACGCTCGCCCTGTATGCCGCGAACACCTACACGGGCGGCACGGTCGTGGAATCGGGTACGCTCGTCATGACAGGCGAGAACTCATTCCCGGCGAACACGCCGCTCAAGGTCATGGACGGTGCCGTGTTCAAGAACAAGGGCCGTGCGCTGGCCGTTTCCGTGCTGGGCGGTGCGGGCGGCACGGTGACGGACTGCGCGGCGGTGTCCGTGAGCGAGGCGTTGGAGATTACGGCCGACGAACTCTTCGCCGCGTCGGGCCCGCTGACGGTCGCGGCGGCGGTGGACTTCGCCGAGGGCGTTGTCGTGCGCGTGACCGACCCGGAGAACCTGCCCAAGTACGCGCAGGAGCGGGCGCGCCCCTTCCTCAAGGCGACGGACGGCTTCACGGGCGCGGTTCCCGCGATGAGCCTGGACGGGACGGCGAAGGGCTGGAAGGTCACCGTGCGGAAGAATGTCTTGCGTTTCGGCCCTGAACGCGGGATGGCGATCATTCTGAGGTAAAGGCGATGAACGGTCTTCTCCGATTCTGTCTTGTTGCGTGGATGGCCTTGCCGGGACTCGCGCTCCCGGCCGCGCCGAGACAGCCCGTTGCGCTGGAGGTGGGCAACGCCGTCTCGCAGTCGCCGGACGGCACAGTCGTCATCGACAGCCTGTCGGATCCGGCGGAGTTCGGCTGGCGGCGCTACACGCTCAACGCGAACACCGCCCAGTTCCAGCCGAACCGGCGGTATCGCGTCCGCTTCGCCTGCCGCGTCGCGGGCGGCGGCAGGGACGCGCGGCTGCTGGTGCTTGTCCGTCCGCTCTCCCGCAACGACGACAGGAAGGACGTGCTGTCGCAGGTCGTCCGTCCGACGGACGGCGAATGGCGGACGTTCGCGATTCCGTTCGAGACGGAGGACGCAACGGACTACCGGCTGATGTTCAACTCGTGGAATCGGATTCGGGCCGAAATCAGGGACGTAACTGTCGAGGCGCGTCCGTCGCTGGCGTTCGTGCCCGCCTCCGCCAAAGGCCCCGTCGCCGCGACCGCGCGGCCGAACCTGCCGCGCGGCGCGCGGGAGTTTGATGTCGATTTGCCGCGCCCGGCTTCGACGCTCGTCCTCGACGCGGCGGACTACGGCGTCAGCGTCGCGTCCGCCGACAACACGGCGGCGTTGCGGACGGCGTTCGCCGAGGCGAAGGCGCGCGGCGCGGCGAAGCTCACGCTCGCGCCGGGCGTCTATCGCCTGACGGGCGATGCGCCGCTGACGCTGGAGGGCTTCCGCGACTTCACCTTTGATGCGCGCGGCGTGACGTTCCTCACCCATCGGCGCGAGGGGGCGTTCATGCACCTCGCGCGCTGCGTCCGCGTGCGCCTCGTCGGCTTCACGCTTGACTGGGACTGGGAGAGGGAGCCGCTCGCCTCCCTCGTGCGGGTCGTCCGCAGCGGAAAGGACTTCTTCGATTTTGAGTTTGCCGACTACGCGGACTTCCCGTGCAGGGATGCGATGCGCGAACTCCTGCACTTCATCCCGAGGGAAGTCGAGGCGCGTGCGCCGGGCTTTGTCGAGGGCGCCTGCGGTCGCGAGTGCAGTGCTTCGGTGAAGCGGACGTGGCTGGACGGGCGGACGGTTCGCGTCTTTGATCGTCCGTGGGCGATGGCGCCGGGACAGCTCTACCGTCTACAGCACTACTACTACCACATGGGCGGCTTCGCGATGGACTCCAACGAACATCTGCGCTTCGAGGACATCACCGTGAAATCGACCCCGGGACACGCCTTCCACATGCGGGGGACGCAGCACCACACGCTCTTCAGCCGCGTGAACATCGTCGCGCCGAAGGACGATCCGCGCCGCGTCATCACCTGCACGGCCGACCACTTTCATGTCGCGTCCAGCCGGGGCTTCATCAAGATGGAGGACTGTGAGTTCGCCCTCGGCGAGGACGACTTCGTGAACGTGCACGACAACACGACCTTTGCGCGCCGCCGATCCCAAAAGGTTCTGCGGGCGACGGGCTACGGACATCTGCCGAAGGGCGCGCGGGTCGAGGTGCGCAACGGGGACTATTCGCCGACGGGGTTCACCGGCACGGTTGCCGAGGTGAAGCGCGCCCCGGCCGGGGAGAGGGGCTTCGACATCGCGTTCGAGGAGGACGTGCCGCCGGAGACGAAGGACGGCTTCGTGCTGTTCGACACGGCGCGCGACACGCGCAACGTCATCATTCGCAACTGCCTGTTCCGCGACAACCGCTCGCGCGGCATCCTCGTGCTGGCGCGGGACGTGACGATCGAGAACAACGTCTTTCGCCATACGGCGTCGGGTGCGATCAACCTCGCGACAGGCTACACGTTCAATCTCTGGAGCGAAGGATACGGCGTGTCCAATGTCGTCATCCGGGGCAACCTGTTCGACAACGCGAACCCGACGGGGGCTGGGGCGCGGCATCGCCGGCCCACGATCTACGCGGGCATCTACCTGAAGACGGATCCGTCGGATGCCACGACGGACTATCCGATCCTGCGGGACATCCTGATCGAGCGGAATGTTTTCCGCGACAGCTTCGGCGTGGCGGCCTACCTGTCGAGCGTCCACGACGTGACCGTGCGCGACAACCTGCTGGAGGATCGTGTGCCGCGCCACCAGAATTTGCCGTTCCGGGCGCAGTTTCACCTTCTGCAGGCGACGAATGTGCAAATCCTCAACAATGTCTATCGTCCATCCCCGTTCGTCGCCGCACCGGGCGTCACCTACGACCCGGAGAACTGCACGGGACTCAAGATCGAAGGGAATCGAACGGTTGCCGGCGAGGTGCAGGTGGCCGATCCATTGGCGCGTGAATTTCTTTGAGCAAGGGAGAACACATAGGACGGGGAATTTGGTATACTACCTCATCATGAGACCTGCGCAGATACCTTATGGCGTGAAGGACTTCAAGCGCATCCGCCTGGAGGACTTCTACTACGTCGACAAGACCGCGTTCATCCGCAAGATGGAGGAACGGGCGAACTTCCTCTTCTTCGTGCGGCCGCGCCGGTTTGGGAAGTCGCTCCTCTGCGAGACGCTGCGCTGCTACTACGACGTCGCGGAGAAGGAGAGCTTCAACCGCCTCTTCGGCGGACTCGACATCGGGAAGGACCCGACGCCGAACGCGAATCGGTATTTTGTCCTCACGCTTGACTTCTCACAGGTCAATGCCTCGCGTGGAGAGACTTGGTGCGCGAAATTCGAGAACTATCTCAACAATTCGCTCCGTAATCTCATCGACGGTCACCGCGAGGAATTGTCGTCGGTTGCGGACGTCGACGAATTGATCGCATTGCCGGGTGCCGGAGACAAGTTTGACGTGCTGGTGCCGCTGATCAAGCGCCTTGGCTTGGGCCTTTACGTGATCGTGGACGAGTACGACAACTTCACGAACGAGATCGTCTCGACGGCGGGGAAGGTGCCCTACAAGGAGATCACGCACGGCACGGGGTTCTACCGGGGCTGGTTCAAGAAGTTCAAGGGCACGTGCGACCGCATCTTCATGACGGGCGTCTCGCCCGTGACGATGGACGACCTGACGAGCGGCTTCAACATCGCGACGAACATCACGCAGGAGGAGGAGTTCAACGCGATGGTCGGCTTCACGGCGGACGAGACGCGGCGGCTCTTCGAGGACTTCCGGGGGACGGGGAAGTTCGCGGACGACGCCGAGCGCCACCTCAGGACCGTCAAGGCGTGGTACGACAGCTACTGCTTCGCGAAGCCGTGCGCGGGGCGCGAGACGCTCTACAACTGCGACATGGCGCTCTACTACCTCGGCAAGCTCGTGGCCTCCGGCCGCCCGCCGGAGAACCTGATCGACGCGAACATCCGCAGCGACTGGAACAAGCTCCGCGCGATCCTCGCCGCGCAGCGCCACGCCGAGACGTACGAGGGCGTGCTGCCGCTCACGGAGGAGCTGGCGGACAAAGGCGAGGTCTCGTTCCCGCTCGTCGAGTCCTTCCCCGTCGAGGGGATCCTCAAGGAGGAGAACTTCAAGTCGCTCTACTACTACTACGGCATCGTCACGATGTCGCGGATCTGGCGCGGCAACCTGCAGTTCCGCATCCCGAACGAGTGCGTGCGCCGCCAGATCTTCGACTACATGCGCGGGGAGTACGCGAAGCGCCCGAACGCGGTGGACACGTCGGAGTTCACGGCGAAGTTCGACGCGTTCGCGTGGGACGGCGAGTGGCGGGAGTTCCTGACGTACCTCGCGGAGAAGTACCGCGACAACGGCTCGCCGCGCGACGGCCTCCACGGCGAGGCGCGGATCAACGGCTACCTGCGGGCGTACCTGACGATGAAGAGCGCGTTCATGGTGAAGCCGGAGCTGTCGCACCCGTGCGGCTACTCGGACTACGCGCTGTTCCCGGACCGGACGCTCCCCGAGGGGTGCGTGCCGGAGCAGAGCTACCTCATCGAGATGAAACACTCGAAGGCGGACGCGACGGACGCGGAGGTCGCGGCGAAGCACGCGGAGGCGCTGGCGCAGCTGAAGGCGTACGCGGCGGACCCGAACCTCGCCGCGCTCGCAGGCGGGACGCCGGTGCACTTCATCTGCTACGAGTTCCGGGGCCGCGACCTCGTGCGCCTCGAAGAGGTCTTCCCTTGATTGAAGCAAAAGAAAACAACAATCCGAAGAAGAACATGAAGACGAGCATGAGACCG
>CAKTZA010000073.1 GCA_934635045.1 uncultured Kiritimatiellota bacterium
ACGCTACCAGCGTTCGTTCTGAGCCAGAATCAAACTCTCAGAAAAAAAGTTTTCGAGTTCCGCTCCACACAAACATTACTTGCTGTTTTCTCGACTGCCGACTTTCAAAGAGCGATGTCGCGCTGTTCGGCGCAACGGGTGCATAGTATAGCAAAAAAGCCGTGGGGCGCGCAAGGGGGTCCCGCAACTTTTTCGGAGAAACCGCCATAACCGCGCAAAACGCGCGGAAAGCGCGCGTTTCCGAAGCGCACAGAAGAGGGAAAACGGCCCGACCGAAGGCGGGAGACGGCCCGACAGGCTGGGGACAGGCCCCCCGAAAAGGAGGGACAGGCCCCAACTTCAGCGGTTTTCGCGCGGCAGGAAGCCCGGAAGCGCCGCGAGCGAGACGAAAAAGAGCGTCAGCACCGCCGGCGAACGCAGGGGACAGTCCCCGAACGCATGGATGAGCGTACAGACGACCGTGACGAGCACGAAGAACGCCGGCGCCGGCAGCGCGAAGACCTGCACGGGCTTCGGCGGCGCGTCACGCCCCGTCTTGAACCGCGCCTCCCGCGCAAGGAGCCGCCAAGCCCGTCCGACCGGCCACAGCAGCAGGATGACGATCGCGACGAGCGCCCCGAAGCCGACGAGCCCGTGCTCGGCGAGGAACTGGAGGTGGTCGTTGTGGACGTTGATGCCGCCGACGACCTGCATCTGCTTGAGTTCCTCCGGCGTCATCTTCGGAATGCAGAAGTGGATGTAGCCCCAGCCGCCGCAGCCAAAAAGGACATGATCCTTCCAGATCTCCGTCGCGACGCGCACGTGGTATTGTCCGCGCCCCGTCACGCGATCGAGCACTTCCGTCGTGCCGAGCGTATTGACCTCCTGCTGCAGCCCCTTCGGCGCGAACAGGCAGGCAAGGTAGATGACGATGCCGAGTCCGAGCAGCGTCCACGCCCCGGCGCGCACACGCTCGGCCTTGCTCTTGCGCGCGACGAACGAGATGAACGAATGGACGAAGAAGACGACCGCCGAGAGCGTGACGAGCAGGATCGCCGCGCGCGAGAGCGTGTTCAGGGCCGCATAGAAGAAGATGACCGCCGGAATGAGGAAATAGTGCTTTGTCCAGAACATGCGCGGACGCGGCGCGGCGGCAGACGAGATGTCCTTCGTGCGGTGCGCGTCGCGCAGGTCGTTCAGGTTCTGCCGCCAGAGCGCGAGCGCGAGGCCGAACAGCGTCGTGAAGTAGTCGCCCGCCATGTTCGGATAGCCGAACGTCGCGAAGAAGTCGCCCACCTCCGCGCGGCCGGTTCCGCTCGCCGTGCTCCACAGCGGCCCCGGCGCGCCGAGCGCGCTCTGGAGGAACCCAAGCGCCGCGAGCGCCGTGCCGTTCCAGACGATCAGCTCCAGCACCAGCCGCTTGCCGTGGCGCGTGAGCGCGTGGCGCACGACGAGGAGCGACGGCAGCGCGAGCGCGAACCAGAGGACGACGTTCAGGTGGTCGATGCGATTCGCGCAGAACGGAAGGACCGGCACAGGCGGCGCCATCTCATGCCCTTCCGCAATCGCCTTCACGTCACAGACGGGACACAGCCCATTGTTGACGAACGGAATCAGCAGAAGGACAAAGAAGCCGAGGGCGATCCATGTGATCGGATCTTTTTTCAATGCGTACCAGACCCGTTCGCGCGCCTCGTACGTCGTCTCGTTCGGACGCCGCTGGGGAAAGCAGAACAAGACCTCGATCAGCAGCGCGAACAGCCACGGCACGACGGGAACCAGCAGCCCGCCGCGCGTGCCGCCGAACATCCAGACCACAACCGACGAAACCGCCGCAACCGCAAACGGCGCGAAATTATTCAAAAGAAACGACATGCTCCACCACCTTTCTGACAGCCTCCGATTCCGGGACCTTCTCGACGAACGCGCCGCGCACGTACAGCAGGAACTCGCCCGCGCCGCCGCAGAGCGCGATGTCCGCCCCCTTCGCCTCGCCCGGCCCGTTCACCGCACAGCCCATCACGGCGACCTTGGGAAATTTTCGAATCTCCGAATCACGAATTTTCGAATTCCGATTCGACTCTTCGCCTGTTCGGTCATTCGGACATTCGGCGATTCGATTGTGCTTCCAGTCCCTGTACAGGACGTCCAGCGCATCCTCGACCTGCGCGGCGACGCTCATGAGATCGACCTTCGTGCGCCCGCACGTCGGGCAGCTCGTGATCGCCGGCCCCGGTGCGCGCAAGCCGAGCGCGCGCAGAATCTCCAGGCCGACCTTGACTTCCTTCTCCGGCTTGTTCGTGAGCGACACGCGAATCGTGTCGCCGATCCCCTCCGACAGCAGAATCCCCAGCGCGACGGAACTGCGCACCGCGCCAGGAATGAGCGTCCCGGCCTCCGTCACGCCGAGGTGCAGCGGACAGTCCGTCTTCTCCGCAAGCTCCCGGTAGGTCGCAAGCGTCTCGGCGACGTTCGACGCCTTTGCGGAGATGACGACGTCGAAAAAGCCCTCGTCCTCCAGAATCTTCAGGTGCTTCAGGGCGGACGACACGAGCGTCTCGCCCCTCTCCAGACTGCCGCCGTTCACGCCGATGCGGATCGGCACGCCCTTCGCCTTCGCCGCGCGGGCGACGGCCTGCACGCGGTCGCGCGAGCCGATGTTCCCCGGATTGAGCCGCAGGGCGTCCGCCCCCGCCTCCAGCGCGGCGAGCGCGCAGCGGTAGTCGAAGTGGATGTCGGCGACAATCGGGATCGGCGAAGACTTCCGTACCTCGCCGAGGACGCGCGCCGCCTCCAGGTCCGGCACGGTCAGGCGAAAGATGTCGCAGCCGCGCGCCGCACAGGCGAGCAGCTGGCGTCGGCACGCCGCCGCGTCATGCGGATCGGCGTTGCCCATCGTCTGCACGCTCACGGGCGCGCCGCCGCCGACCGGGACGTTCCCGACCTTAAGGCTGCGAGTCTGCTTTCTCAAGGACATTCGTCTCCGCGTTGTCGGGCTTGAAGGTGTGAATCTTGTAGCTGCGCCAGCTGTCCTTCAGAAGGAGCGCGCCCATGAGGCCGATCAGCAGGAACATGAACGCCATCGAGACCTTCGCGACGAACCAGTCCGGCAGCCGCCGCCGGAAGACGAGCGCAATGAGGGAGAAGAGGATGAGCCCGCCGTCCAAGACGGGAATCGGCAGCAGGTTGAGGACGGCGAGGTTCACGTTCAGGAAACGCAGGAAGCCGAGGCCATCCCACTTGTCGCGGCGCACCTGCCGATACAGGCCCTCGGCGATCATCACGGGCCCGCCGAGCGCGCCCGCCGTCGCCTTCGCTTCCTTCGGCGTGACGAGGCCCTTCAGCACACGGAAGATCGACCCCGCGTCCCACGCGAGCTGCTTCCACGGACTGCGCGCGGGCATCCACGCGACGGCGCCCGTCGTGTTCGTCTCGCTCAGCGCGAGAATGTACCACGCGCCCGACACCGCGTCGCGCTTCGGCGTGACCATGAGAGACACGTCCGTCGGCTGTTCGCCGCCGCGCGCGACGACGAACGCGACGGGCTTGCCGCCCGCGATCTGCACCTCCGTCTGCATCTCCGACCACGTCGCGACCGGGCGCCCGCCGACGGACTTCACGACGTCGCCGGCCTGAAGCCCCGCCTCCGCCGCCGGGCCGTTCGCCACGACGCTCCCGATCTTCGCCGCGAGCGTGCCGAACTTCGCGCCCGGCACGAGGGAGAGCCCGACCGCCAACACGACCGCAAGGACGAGGTTCATCGCCGGGCCCGCGACCGAGACGAGAATCTCCTTCCACGCCGGAATGCGCACCGGCTTTGGGCTCTCCCCGCTTCTTCCCTCTTCCCGCTCCCCTCTTCCCTCTTCCTTTTTTCCACTTCCTTTTTCCTTCTTCCTTTTTCCTTCTTCCTTCTCCCTTCTTCCCATTTCCCCTTCCAGCGCCTTCGTCCCTTCGGGATCGACATCGGGAATCGAGACGTAGCCGCCGAGCGGAATCCAGCCGAGGCGGTATTCGACGCCGTTGACCTTCTTCTTCCAGAGCGCCTGGCCAAAGCCGATCGAGAACGCCTCGACGCGCAACCCCAGCTTCAGGGCGACGATGAAGTGTCCGAACTCGTGGATGAGAATCGCGAGCGCGAAAAGCAGCACGCAGAGGACGATGTAAAAGGCGGTTGTCAGCAGTTCAATCATGGTTTCCTATCGGGTTTCACAGTTCGGGCGACGGCCCGATTTCGGGTATTATACCATTTTCAGCGTCAGGGACGGCATGGCTAATCGTCGCTGAACAGCGTCGCGGGGATGAAGCAGGAGGCGAGCGCGTGGTCGCGGAACGTGCGCACCGTCACGCCGATGTCGCGGCCCTTGAACGCCTTGAACGCCTCGACCCAGCCGCCTTCGAGCCGCATCGTGAGCGCGCCGGAGTCCGCAAGGAACCCCGTGACGACCATCTCCTTCGGCGAGTAGCGGATGCCCGTGCCCAGCGCTTTCGAGACGGCCTCCTTCGCGCACCAGAACTTGATGACGGCCTGCGCGGCGTTCGCCGCCTGCGCGGCGAGGTCCAGCTCCTCCGGCGTGAAGACGCCGGCGGCGAACTCCTCCGAGAGGTCGCGCGCCGTCGATTCGACGTCCACGCCGACGCGCGCGTTCGCCGCCGCGATCGCGACGACGAACTGCGCCGTGTGCGCGATGGCGATGTCGAGCTTCGTCGCGAGGTAGTCGTTCCACGCGCCGAGCGCGTGCGGCTTGCCGGAGTCGTCCGGCCAGATGCGGATGTCCGCGTCGCTCCACCGGGCCTGGTAGAAGTCCTTGAGGAACCGGCGCACGGCCTCCTTCGCCGCGACGCGCCCGAAGAGCCATTCCGTCCGCCGCGAGGCCGAGCCCGTCATCTCGGCGAACTCGCGCCGCTCGGAGGCGTCGAGGATGACGTGCGAAAGCGTCTTGAGCCACATCTCCTCGTTGCGCTCGAAGATCGGGTAGGGGATGTCCGTCACGAACGCCGTCGCGACGTCCGTCGAGGGGTTCCCGACGAGGTCGCCGCCGAGCGGCTCGGTGAGGAACGTCGTCGCCGGCTGCAGGATGAGCGCGCGGTAGCCGACCGGCACGCGCTCGGTCAGCTCCTCCCAGCCGGAGACCGAGACGAGCACCTTGCCGTTGCCGTCCGTCGCCGTGATGTCGCAGAGGTGGCTGCGCGGCGTCACGCCCGTCAGGCGCATGTAGCACTTCAGGCGGTCGCCCTCGCTCGGCGCGACGCCGCCGAGGGCGATGCGCCGCACGCGGAACGGGAACGAGAACGCGCCCGCGAAGCGCTCGTGGCTGCGCCAGAGCGGAAAGCCGTCGACGACCGACTCCAGGAGCAGCGGGTTGACCGCCCAGAGCGGAAAGCGCGTGAACGCGACGTTGCCGGCGAGCGGCGGCACGGTCACCTCGTAGTCGATGCCGTTCTCGCTCCACGACTCGACGAACGTGATGTTGCGCAGCCGCTGCCCGGCGCTCAGGCGCGCGGGGTAGACGTCGCGGCCCGACCAGTGGACGCTGCGCGGCTTCGAGAGCGGATCGACCGCGACCGGCGGGGACGGCGGCAGCGACGCCGCGAGGACGACCGTCGCCTCCATCGCCGCCCAGGTGAACGTCGCGTTCGGGCGGTCGTCGCGGATCTGCACCTTGAACGCCGACTCGTCCGGCGCGGCGGCCGGCACGCGCTCGGCCTTGACCGTCAGCTTGAGCCGCCCCTTCTCGAACGACGTCATGCGGCGGCAGACGAGATCCTCGATCCGCAGCAGCGTGCGGTTCGGCATCACGAGCTGGGCCGTCTCGGCCATCAGCTCGGCGCCGACGGACGGCATGAGCGGGATGAGTCCGCGCAGGTTCGGGTCGGAATAGCTCATCTGGCTCGTGCCGAGCGCGTAGTCGCCGAGGAACGGCAGGTCCAGCAGGCGGAACTCCTTGACGATTTCGACGGAGACGCCCGGCGTCGCCTCCAGCGTGTCCGCGTCGGAGACGAGCGGATTGAGCGCGCCGAAGTCGAACTGGCGCTGGCGGCGCGACTGCTGGGCGAGCGCGGCGGCGCGCGCCGCCGCCTTCGCGCCGCGCCCCTTCGGCTCGGCGAGGAACGTCGCGCCCGAAAGCGGCGTCGCGGCGGAGAGCAGCGTCAGCCGGGGAAACGCGCGCGACAGCTTCATCTCGGCGTCCTTGCGCACCTCAAGCGCGATCGCCGCGTCGAAGTCGAGCGCCCGCGCGCCGCGCCGCACGTAGGCGGACGCGATGTCCACCGGCGCGCCCTGCGCGGCGAGCTGGCCGAGCGCGTGCAGCAGCTGGAGGCGTCCGCTGCGGTGGATCGAGTTGAGCGCGATCACCGCGTGCGCCTCGCCGCGCAGCGTGTCCGCGACCGCCGCCGTCAGGAGGCCGCGCGGGCCGACCTCCAGGAACACGCGGTAGCCGTCGTCGAACATCCGGCGCACCGTCTCGCGGAAGCGCACGGGGCGCGCCCAGCGCTCGGCGGCCTCCTTGCGGGCCGCGCGCTTGCCGGACGGCAGCCGCGCCGCCGTGAGGCAGGAATAGACGTCGCAGACGCTTTCGCGCTTCATCCAGGCGTCCGCGAACTTGCGGACGACGGGGACGAGCGATTCGCACAGCGGCGTGTTGAACGGACGGTCGAGCGCGAGCTTCTTCACGCGCACGCCCGCCGTGACGAACATCTCCGTGACGGGCCCCTCCCACTCGGCGGCGACGACGAACGTCTTCTGGCGCGGCGAGAAGTCGACCGCGAGGAAGACCTTGTCGTCCGGCAGCGACGCCACGAGCGCGTCAATCTCGCCCGGATGGCGCAGGAGGACCGACAGCACCGCGACCTGCCGAAGCCCGCCGTGGTTCACGGCCTTGTGGACGATGCGGTAGATCTCGGAGATGGCGCGGATGCGCTTCGGACGCTCCAGGTTCTCGCCCGCCGCGCCCGACTGCATCATCGCCGCGAGGTCGCCGCCCGCGAAGCCGACGACGCCGTCGGGGCCCAAGCCGACGGACTTCAGGAGCCGCGTCAGCGCGACGCAGCCCGTGTAGGTCGCGACGAGCGCCTCGGCGTAGGCGCCGGACGAGAAGATGTCCGCATCGTGCCGGTAGTACGGCGCGGGAGGGAAGATGAACGACGACGGCGTGAACGACGGATCGTCCTTCAGCGCCTCCTCCAGCTCGTCGAACGCCGACCGGCAGGGCGGATAGGCGACCGCGAGGTCGCGCAGCATGTCGGGATAGAAGCCCGGCACGCCGGGGTAGACGAACGCGAGCTTCCCGAGCCCCGGCCCCAGCAGGTGCTCGCGCGCGTAGTACGTGCCGCTCTTGTCGCGGATGCGCTTCGCCGAGCCGCCTTCGAGGCGGCCCTTGGCGGAGGCGAGACGCGCGCGCAGCGACGGCACGTCGTCCGCAATCACGGCGAGCACGCACGCGCCCGCCTTCAGCGAGCAGGTGTAGGCGACGTCGGCGAGCGCGACTTCGGGCACGCGGTCGAGGAACGCGACGAGCCGCGTCAGCTCGGCGACGAGCGCCGTCTCGTCGGCGGCGCGGACAAGGACGAGTTCGGTCATGCGCGATCCTCCGGCTCCTCTTCAAGGACGATGGCGGCTGTGCGGCCGGTCGACGACGCCGTGCCGATCGGGTTCACCGGGTCGAAGTTCGCGCCCAGCACGACGGCGCGGCGCGGCGACGACGTGTCGCCGGAGATCCACGGACGCGCCTCGGACAGGAGATAGGCGCTCGACGCGAGGTCGGAAATCGAGTCGACGGGACGCTCCGCCGGAATCTGCGGCGGCAGGACCTTCCGATGCAGGGCGAGCGCCGTCTTCACGAGACCCGCCGCCATCGCCGCGCGCAGGGTGTGGCCGATGTTGCCCTTCACGGAGCCGACGCCCACGAGCGGCGACCCCGGCGTATGCGCCCCCCAAAGGCGACGGATCGCCTCCAGCTCGCGCGCCTCGGCCTCCTTCAGGCCCGAACCGTCCGCCTCGACGAGGCCGATGGACGTGACGGGCACCTCGGCGCGCGCGGCAGCCTCGGCGAAGACGGCCGAAGGGTCGTTCGCGGGACTGTGCCCGATCGCGATGCCGCGCACGAGCGCGTAGATCCGGTCATGGTCGCGCAGGGCGTCCGCCCGCCGCTTCAGGACGAAGAACGCGCCGCCTTCGCCGGGAATCGTGCCGTCCTGCTCCTGGGCGAAGGGATGCAGCTCGGCGCGCGTCGAGAACGCCGTCTCGCCGGAGAGCCCTTCGAGATAGGCGCGGGAGAGCGGCGGCGTGAGCGCGCCCGCGAGGGCGACATCGGCGCGGCCCGTCGCCAGGTCGTCCACCGCGTTCGCGAGCGTCGCGGCGCCCGTCAGGAGGCCCGCGTCCATGATCGTCGCCGCGCCGTCGAAGCCGCATTCGCGCGCAATCCACGAGGCGAGGCGGTAGCCCGCGCCCATCAGGAACGAGGCCGCGTCCGGCGGCGGCAGGGACTCGAGCAGCTTGGCCTTGACGGCCTCCAGCGCCTCCTCCGGCGCATGGGGGAAGAAGCGGCGCACGACGTCGAGCGTCTGGTCGAGAAACGACGTGTGCTGTAGCCAGTTCACCGTCGAGGCGTTGAACGGCGGCGCATAGCCGAAGCGCACCGTGCCGCGCACGGGCGGGTTCGCGTGCGGTTTCATCGCCGCGTCGGCGAGCGCGTCGAACGCGAGCTGCGTCGCGAAGTAAAGATCCTGGTTCTCGCCCGCGTTCACCTGACGCGGAAAGTTCTGCATCGAGGGCACGCAGGCGTAGAGGTCGCCAAGTTGGCCGAGGCGCGTCGGATAGGGCCGCGCAAAGACGTTCTTCTGCCCGAACGGCAGTTCGGCCTCCGGGCCGGGCGGCGTCAGCAGGACCTTGCGGGACATGACCGCCTCCCACAGTGACACCGGCGTGGCACAGCCGGCGAAGCGGCAGGACATGCCCACGATGGCGATGGCGGCACCACCGCGATTCGGCGGAGCCGCCCCCTCTCGAACGCTCTTCGTGACAATCGTCATGCCGCTATTGTACCAAATTTCCTCACACAGGTGCGCGCACAGCCGAAATTTCCTTCGCGCCCGTCAGAACCATCACGAGGCGATCGACACCCAGCGCGACGCCTGCCGCCGACCCGATGCGCGGCAGCGTCGCCAGGAAGTCCTCGTCGAGGGGATAGTCGGACTCGCCCAGAACCTTCCGGTTCGCCTTCGCCGCCACGAACCGTGCGCGCTGCTCCGCCGCGTCGCACAGTTCCGTAAAGCAGTTCGCGAGCTCCATCCCGTCCCAGTAAAACTCCCACCGCTCGGCACAAACCCCTGGGGACAGACCCCGCTCACGTGGGGACAGACCCCCCGAAATCGCTGGGGACAGCCCCCGTTCCTGGGGGGACAGACCCCCGAATGCGTCTTCTGAAATCGATTGAAAATCACTGATTTTCGACAATTTCGCCAAAGAAGCGGCTTGCGGCGGATAGTCCATCAGGAACACGCCGCCGCCGAGGGCTTTGATGGCGGGCTCGATCTTCGTCGCCATGTCGAAGTCAAAGCGATCCTGATTCCAGTCCGTCCACGGATCCCATCCGGCGTATTTCAAATAGGCTTCCCGCACCGTCAGCCGCTGGGGACAGACCCCACGTGCCGGGGGACAGGCCCCCGAATTCTGGGGACAGGCCCCCGCCGATGCGGCGGATTGCCCCAAGCCAAGGTCTCCGAGCAGGGCTTCCAAGTCCGCCGCGATGTCGAGGTAGGTCGCATTCTTGCGGTACCACTCGATCATCGTGAATTCGGGATTGTGGCGCGAGCCCCGCTCACCCTCGCGGAAGCACGGGCCGATCTGGTAGAGACGATCCATCCCCGCCGCCAGCAGCTTCTTCATCTGAAGTTCCGGCGAGGCGCGCAGATAGCCGCCGTCCCGACAGGGCGGACAGTCAATGTGCTCTTCCGGCGCCGGCGCGGGAATCCGCACCGCCGTCTCGACCTCAACGAAGCCGCGCGCATCAAAAAACGCGCGAATCGCCCGAACGATCCGCGCCCGTTCAATCAAAATATCCACATTGGGCATGTCTTTTGTCCTCAGCAACGGCTACTTGTGTACGGCATGACCATCCGACCCACCAAGACACCTGACCGAAATACGCCTGTGCGTACTTCCACGCCTCATCGCTCTGCATGGACAACGCCGTGCGATAGCCGAACACGGCATTGCGGCTGCGCGGATAATGGCCATGCCGCCACAGCCATCCCATGACGATGAACAGTCCCGGCACAAGAAATATTAAAGCCATGTGCATATCATTCTCCTCTCGCGTCTTTATGATGATTTATGTACATAAGATAGGATAGAAAACCCTCCCCATCAGATCGTGCCAGCTGATTGGGAGCGGAAGCGCGTGGCGTTCGCGTCGGTGATTGCCTCCAGTTCCGCTGGGGACAGGCCCCGCAGCTCGGCCGTTTTCGCGAGCACGTCGCGGACGGAGAGCGGCGCGCCCGTCAGCGGATTGAGCAGCACCGCAGGTTCGCAATCGCGATCCGTCTCGACGAGCAGACGGTCAATCGGAATCTTCTTCACGAGCGCACGGTAGTTGACGGCGTGGTCGTTCAGAACCGCCGGGCCGACGGAAACGTAGCCGTTCAGCGCCACGATGTCCGGCAACAGTCCGTCGCTCCGCGAAAAGCCGTGGAAGAGGAACGGGCCTAAGGGACTTGAAGGACGGGAGGGAGAGGGGCGACTCGAAGCCGAGCGCCCCGCCAATTCGATCATTCGATTATTCGATAATTCGATTATTCCCCTGACGACCTGCCCCCAGCACTTGGCCCCGTGCAGGACGACCGGGCGGCCGAATTCCAGGGCGACCCGCAACTGCGCCTCGAACACGGCGCGCATTGACGGCGAGATGTCGCGCGTCTTCAGGCGGTCGAGCCCGATTTCACCGACACCCAAGCGCGAGTTCGCCGCGAGCTGTTCGCGCAGCCACGCCGAGACGTCCGCCGCCGGACGAGCGTCCGGCGCACAGGACATCCACGGATGGATGCCGACGAAGTCGCGGCCAATCAGAAACTCGCGAACGGACGGATCGCCGCCGCTGACATGGCAATGCGCGTCCGTCACAAGCGAATGCGCGCGGCGAGGGCTTTCAGCTCGTCCATGTTCCCCGCATGGTTCTCGAAGACGATCGGCTCCTTGCCGTAACGCGGCACGATGTGGAAATGGACGTGGTGGACGGTCTGTCCGGCGGCCTCGCCATTGTTCTGGAGAATGTTGAAGCCGTCGCAGGGGAGCGCCGCCTTGAGGTGCGCGGCGACTTTTTTCACGCGCGCGATGATGGCAGCAAGCGTCTCGTCCGGCGTGTCGAGCAGTCCCTGCGAGTGGGTCTTCGGGATGACGAGCGTATGGCCCTTCGTGAAGGGATTGATGTCGAGATAGGCGACGACGAGCTCGTCTTCGTAGACCTTGAAGCTCGGAATTTCGTTCGCCGCGATGGCGCAGAATATGCAGTCGTTTTTCATTTTGTCAGTTTCCTTTCTTCCCAAAGCGAAGCCGCAACGCGATCTTGACTGACTCGGTCGCGATGCCGGGGGTGATCTTCGAGTAGCCCTGCACGCGGTCGGTGAAGACGATCGGGATCTCCCGAATCGAGCAGCCCGCCCGCCACGTACGGTGGTTCATCTCCAGCTGAAACGAGTAGCCCTTCGAGGCGACCGTCTCGAAGTCGATCTTCCGCAGCGTCGCGGCCTTCCAGCACTTGAAGCCGCCGGTCGGGTCGCGGAGCGGCATCCCCGTCACGGTGCGGATGAAGAGTCCGCCCGCGCGCGAGATGAGCCGCCGCTTGAACGGCCAGCCCGGCGTCGCGCCGCCCGGCACGTAGCGCGAGCCGATCACGAGGTCGGCGTCTTCCGCCAAGAGGCGCGGCACGTCCTTCGGATCGTGCGAGAAGTCGCAGTCCATCTGGACGATGCGGTCGGCGCCCAGTTCCAGCGCGCGGCGGAACCCCGCGACGTAGGCGCGGCCCAGCCCTTCCTTCTGCGCACGGTGCAGGACATGGACGCGCGGATTCGCCGCCGCGAGCGCGTCCAGCACCTCGCCTGTCCCGTCCGGCGAGTTGTCGTCGACGAACAGGAGGTCGACACCCGCCGTCGCCAGCACGGCTTCCGCCATCGGCTTCACGTTGTCGCGTTCGTCATAGGTTGGTATCACCACAATTGTCTTCATAGAAGCGTTTCCTTATTTCCCTTCGGCGATCTCGGCAAGCCAGCCGGCGACTTTCGTGAAGGTCTCCTCGCGGTCGGCGGGCGTCTTGAGGCCGCATTCCCAGATGACGATCACGTTCCAGCCCTGCTCGGCCCACAGGCGCTCATGCTCCTGGTCGCGGCAGACGTTCCGGCGGAACTTCGCGTTCCAGAACGCGCGGTTCGACTTCGGCGCGGTCGCCTGCGCACACGCCTCCGTCTGCACGAGCTTGCGTCCGTCCCACGTCCAGCCGTGATGATGCCAGAAGCAGCCGCGAATCTCGATCAGCGTCTTCAGGCGCGGCAGGACGACATCGGGATGCCCGACGACCTTCTTGTCGCAGACGCGGAAGCGATAGCCCTGCGCAAAGAGCCACTTGCGCACGACGACTTCCGGCAGCGTGTCGCGCGACCGGATCGCCCGCATGATCTTTGACCGAACCTCTGGCGCAAACTTGTCCATCATTCCTCCAGCAGGCAGACGGCATGGACTTCGATGCCGAGGCCGGCGCCGACGTCGTCGAGTTTCTCGTTCGTCTTGCCCTTGATGGAAATGCGGCCCGTGCCGACGTTCATCACCGCCGCGAGGCGCGCGCGCATCAGGTCGATGACGGGACGGAGCTTCGGGCGTTCGCAGATGACGGTCGCATCGATGTTCCCAATCTTGTAGCCCGCGCCGCGAATCTCCTTCACGACCGCCGCGAGCAAGGCCGTCGAGTCGGCGTCCTGCCACCGCGCGTCCGTGTCGGGGAAGTGCGAGCCGATGTCGCCGAGCGCCGCCGCGCCGAGCAGCGCGTCGATGATCGCGTGCACGAGGACATCTGCATCACTGTGGCCCGCCAGCCCCGTCTCGCCGGGAAACTCGACGCCGCCGAGGACGAGCCGCCGTCCCTCCGCGAAGCGGTGCGAATCGTAGCCGAAGCCGATTCTCATCCGAGATAGACCTTCTGGTTTTCGAGTTCGCGCTTCAGAGCGGCATACGGCAACGCGCGCGGCGCAACGCCCTTCTTCGCCGCAAGCGCCGCCGCGATGCCCGCAGCCTGTCCCGACACGAAGCACGGCGCGATCAGGCGGAACGTGTCCACCGTGTCCGGCGCGCCCAGGCAGCGTCCCGCCGCCAGCACGTGCTCGCCCTTCTTCGGCACGAGCGAGCGGTAGCTGAGGGTCATGCCGTTGTGTGCACCGCAGTTGCCGAACCAGCCGACGATTTCATGCGCGTTCGCGTTCGCCGCCTCGGCCGCCCGGTCGACGATCAGTTCCGCCTCCAGGAGGCGCGTCGCGCGCGGCCCGATCATCGAGCAGTTGTTGGCGATGTAGACCTCTTCCCAGCCAGGCGTCCGACGCATCTTCGCGACATGCTCCCACCAGAACTTGCGATGCAGGACTTCGGCCTTGGAAAGGTCACGGACACTCAGTCCGTCACCCTGCGGCCCGAGGCGACCGCTCCACCAGACCGTTCCGTTGCCCTCGTTGCTCCGCATCGGCCACGGACAGGACACGCCGTCATAGGCGACGCCCGGATCCTTCGGCGGCTGCGTCGCCGTCACGCGGTCGATGTTTCCGAGTCGCGTCGTGTAGCCGATGCCGTGCGTGATCTGGCGATAGCCGCACCCGGCGGCGAAGAAGACGTCACCGTCGCCCGTGCAGTCCACGACCTCACGCGCGAGAATCGCCTGCGGCCCCTGCTTGGACTGGAAGACGATGCCGAGGACATTCTCGCCGTCCTGAATGACGTCGATGCCCGTCGCATGGAAAAACGTCTCGACGCCCGCCTCTTCGCACATGCGATCCATCAGGTACTTCGCGCCCTCCGGGTCGATCGTCGGCTGCCAGTGGCGGCTGTCGTTCGCCGGATCCTCCTGCGTCGACATCCAGCGGCCCGCAGCCCGCGCGCGGCGCATGAACTCCTCGCAGATGCCGCGCGTGACGAGATTCCACTTGCCGCTCTCCGCACGGACGCCCGTCGCGAGCACAATCAGTACCATGCCGTTCGTGAAGAGTCCGCCCAACGAACCCGAAGCCTCGACAAGCGCCGTCTTCGCGCCTGCGCGCGCCGACGCGACCGCCGCCGCAAATCCGGCCGGGCCGCCGCCCACGACCACGACATCCGTCTCATGGAAGCGAGGGATCTCCCGTGCCGGCATCATGACCTTGCCGTCCTTCAGGAAGCAGCTCGGCCCGTCCTCGATCGTGTGCGGAATCGGGAAGATGCGCTGACCGAACCAGACGTTCTTCGGATCGCCCACCGAGCCCGGCGGCAACGTCTTCGCCGTCGCGACGAACTCGTCGCCGAACGCTGCCCCCGTTGCGCCCGCCGCGCCGAGAAGCCCCAGTTTTTTCAGGAATTCACGCTTGCTGATCTGCATCTGATTTGCCTCCTTGTTGTTTGAAGATCCCTGTTGCGATGCAACGGCCCGTATTATACCAAACCCCATCCACGTGTGCACGAGGCGCACGGATTCCGCCAAGGTCAGCCCCGACGAAGCGAGGAGAGGAGCGAGGTGAGGACGGCGGCGGCAAACACGAGCGAACAGCCCAGGAACTGGCGCGGCGACAGCGTATCGCCCAACACGACATAGCCGGACAGCGCGCCAAAGACAGACTCCATCGACAGGAGAATCGCCGCGAGCGCCGGCGGCGTGCGGGCCTGACCGAAGTTCTGCAACGTGTAGGCGATGCCGCTGGAGAAGACACCGCAGTAGAAGACAGGCAAGATTGTCGTCGGCCGCGAAACGAGCGACGCAAAGAAGGAAAGGAGTCGGGACGATTCAGAATCAAGAAAGAGGAACGGTGCGCCGACAAGCGAGCAGGTGAAGAGCTGCGTCGCGCTCATCACCAAGAGATCGGACGTCTTCGCGAAATGATCGACGCACAGCATCTGGGCGGAGAAGAGCACCGCGCAGAGAAGCGTCCACGCCTCACCACGTCCGAGCGACAGCGTTTCGCCGTCGATGGAAAGGAAATACGTGCCCACGAGGGCAAGCACGACACCGAGCCAGATGAAGGGGCGCGGCAACGTGCGCGTCAGAATCGCCGCGCCAACCGGCACCATCAGGACGTAGTTTGTCGTCAGGAACGCGCAGATGCCCGGCGTCGTATTCTCGACGCCAATCTGCTGCGTGACCATCGCCAAGAAGAGCGGAACGCCACAGCAGACGCCAGCCAAGATCGAATGGCGCACAGATGACGTTGCAGAAGGAATCGGGACATCGGAACAACGCTTACGCGCTGTGCGAACGCGAATCAAGCCCAACAGGAACACGCCGCCAAGGATGTTCCGAAGAACCGTCATCGCGAAGGGGCCGAGCGTATCCGCGCCAATCTTTTGCGCAAGAAACGCCGTTCCCCAGATGAACGTCGTCAGGAAAAGTAAGAATGGTCCCATCGTGTCTCTCTAAAAAACAAGAAAAGCCGGCGGCGCCCTACTCTCGCGCGGGCGGGTCCCGCACTACCCTCGGCGAAGGGGCGCTTGACT
>CAKTZA010000074.1 GCA_934635045.1 uncultured Kiritimatiellota bacterium
GAAAGGGAAGAATCCATGGCAACTGGAAAAGCTTTCGATGGAAAGCCGTATGCGGGAAATCCGCACGTACGGTTTGACGAGGGGGAAGTCGCATCGGCGGCAACGCCGAGGCGTGGGTCTCTACTCTACACAGAAAAGATTTTTGAAAAAAGTTGATATGTCTTTTGCTCCACAGTGGGGAGTTTTGTGATATAATGTCCGCCATGAACACCCGAAATATAGTTAAAGCCGTCTTTTCCCTTTCGTGTGCGTTGCTGGCTGGGGCGGGGCTGGCATCTCATCTCGAAGGGAAGATGAAGACCGTGCGGCCGTTCGAGACGGCGCTCGGCGTGAAGGGCGAGGTCGTCTGCGGCGCACCTGCAGGCGAAGAACTTGATTCGACGGCTTGCGCTCCTGTGCCTAAGAAGGTTTCCATTGGAAAACTGAAATGGACACTGCCAGAATTCGCGCGAATCGAAGGTTCGCGGCTTGTCGTCGACCTCCTTGCATCGCAGAGAGCCCGTTCATCCGTTGCGCGGGCGGAGCTTGACGTCACGTCCTATGCGGGACATACGCTCCGGTTTGAGGTCTCGACAACGGCCAAGGATGTCGCAAAGCCTGAACGGCCCTATTGGGGCTCCAAGTTCCAGTTGGCGGTTGAGTATGCCGACGGTACGCGCGAATGGCCGGGCGCCGGGGGCGGCGAAGGTTCCTGGACGGCAGAGCAGTCGTTTCGGGCGCTGCTCCGCAGACAGCCCATTAGACGCGCAAGCCTGGAACTTGGCATCCAGTCATCGACCGGACGCATGGAGTACGATCTGTCGTCCCTGAAGATCTGGGATGAAGGCGAACTGTTCAAGCTCGTCAATCGGGACTTTCAGGTGCGATACCCGGAATCCGTTGCCGGTCGTCGGCCGCTACGTGGCGTGATGCTGCCGGGAAGCGCACGCGAGATCACGGAAGACCATTTCGTCACGCTGGAAGAATGGGGCGCGACCTTGGTGCGCTTTCAGTTTTCGCGTGGATGGGATCGTGTGGGCGCCTGGCTGGACTGTTCCGAGTATGACCGTTACGTGGATGGCGAGCTGGACGCCCTTGAAAAGCGCATTCTGCCGTGGGCGGGCAAGTACGGCATCAAGGTCTGCATTGACCTTCATGCGGTTCCGGGCGCACGCATCGCCCCAGGGACGGAGCTGCGCATGTTCTTCGAGAGGAAGTACCGGGATCATTTCGTGGCGACGTGGCGACGAATCGCCTCGCGCCTGACAGAGGATCCTCGGCTCTACGGCTATGACCTTGTCAACGAGCCCTGCCAGACGACCCCTGCGCCCTATTCGTATCTTCATGTGCAGCTTGACGCGGCTCGCGCAATCCGCGAAGTTGACGCCAAGACGCCGATCATCGTCGAGGCGAACGAATACGACAGTCCGATGGCGTTCGGCTATCTGTCTCCACTGGCCATGGACAACGTGATCTATGAGGTTCACAGCTATCTGCCGATGGCGTTCACGCACCAGAACGTCGGGCCTCGGAAGAGCGGAACCCTTAAGCCCTATCCGAACGAGGCCGAGGGGTGGAACAAGGATTTCATCCGCAAGGCGCTAGAGCCGGTCCGCCAGTTCGCCTTGCGCCACCGGGCCAAGATCTACGTGGGCGAGTTCTCGGCGATCATCTGGGCGCCGGGCGCAGAAGACTACATCCGCGACTCCATTGAGATATTCAACGAGTACGGCTGGGATTGGTCGTACCATGCCTTTCGCGAGTGGAACGGATGGTCGGTTGAGCATACGTGGAGCCGCGATGCTGCCGGACGCGAGAAGTTCGCGCCGTCTTCCGACAACCCTCGTCTGCGGGCGCTCAAGGAGGGCTTGCGTCGCTGATCAAGGTGGAGGCGCGTCATTTTCGGGCGTTAAGTCAGGCAAAACACAAAATCAAGCACAAAACGAGAGAACGGAAACAACAAAATGAAGTCACAAGTTATTATGTGCGTAGTCGCGGCGTCAATGATGTCCGTGGTACAGGCTTCCGTGGAAAGCGCACGGCTCGAAGCCTTCAAGGCGGCAGGCGTCGTGGACGAAGATACCATCGTCTACTTGCCGCTTGACGACGGAGAACCGTCCAATGGGATGCGACTGGACAACTATGCATTCGGATCAAGGGCAAAAGAGGCGACTCTGTTCATCGACAAGGGCTCTGTCGCGTGCGAAGGCGAATCGATTCCCGGCGATGGTGGCAAGATTCGCGGCGGTTATCTTGCGACGCGCGAAGCGGAGGATCGGGGATGCCTGCACTTTCAGACGAATGCCGTGGCCCAGCGTTCGGGCTCCATCCTGATTGCGGACGCAGACCGTGCCGCGACAGGTGGCAGTTTCACGTTCGAGGCGTTTATGCGGTGGCGGGAGTCGCCGTCAGGCATTTCGTATGTGCTTGCCGAGCACGGCAAGTCCGGCAATCTCTTGCTTTACATGAACACGGACGGCAAGCTGGCGCTGCAGGTTGCGTCGGGCACTTGGAACGAAACGGATCAAACGGTCGACGATCCGGTGACGAAGCGTCTGACGGCGGGCAACGTGGTTGACGACCGTTGGCATCATGTCGCGGTTACGGTTGATCGCGAAAAGTCCCAGACGGCCTATTACGTCGACTATCAGCAGGTGGGCACAGTTGAGGCCGTGCCGGCCGTGCAGCAGCCGCATGGCTCGTACAACGAGAACCTGATGATTGGCACGGGGTATTCGCCTGGGCATTCCTATCAGATGAACAACGGATATGTGGACAACGTCCGCATGACGGGACGAGTCCTTGACCGTTCGGAGTTCCTGTGCGTCGAGAAGATTGTCGACGACCAGGACACGCTGGCGTGGATTTCCTTTGAGGGCGGCGATCTCGGCGTCTGGCCTTATCCGTGGTCGCGCAAGCCGACGTCGCAGACGGGGACGTACGCGATCTCCGGCGAAACGGTTGGCGGAGAAGCCCTGAAGGCTTCTGGCGTCACCGTGCGGAAAGGGAACACGAATTCGCTTTGCGTGACGTCATCGACCGGCATCCGCTGGACAGACCAGTATTTCTGCGGGAAGAGCTGGGAAGCCCTGACGATCGAGTTCTTTGCAAAGGGGACGGACTGTACGCCCTATGCGGGACTCGTGAACCTGTATGGGACAAGCGCGTCTCTGCCGGACAAGGTGAACGCCGGTGTCGCGGCGGTGGAGGGGTCGAACAACGGAAAGAACTTCAGGGCTTGTATCGCCCAGGCGACCGCGAGCGAGAACAACGCGCTGACCATCGGGAATCCAACGGATCCGACGTCGCCGCCTGTCGCGACGGACGGTGTCTGGCACCATGTCGCCGTCGTCTTCCAAAACGAGGGCGACTACGTGAGGATTGCCGGGTACTATGGCTACAAGCAGGTCGTCTCGGAACTGACGAAGCAGAAAGGTCACCTTCGTGACAACCTGACCGAGGCGACGCTCTGGCTTTCGAATGCGCTCACGGGCAACGTGGATGAGATTCGCGTCACTCGGCGTGCGTTGGCGCCGCGCGAGTTCTTGCGCCGACAGAGCCTCGGCGGCTCACTGCTGATCATCCGCTGACGAGAACGGGAGAGAAATCATGGACAGACGCGGTTTTCTAAAGGGAATGTGCGCGGCGGGCGCGATCGCCGGCGGTTCGACGGCTTTTGCGGCGGCGGCTCGCCGGGACGAGCCCCGCCTGCGCATTGGCGTCCTTTCGGACATTCATCTGGATGGAGAGGAAAGCGCAGGGAAATTCGAAAAGGCGCTTGCGCATTTCCGGGATCTCCGCGTGGACGGAGTCCTCGTCTGCGGAGACCTGACGGATCACGGTATTCTCCCCGAACTGCAGCGGCTGGCCGAGTCCTGGAACAAGGTCTTCCCGCAGGGTCGGCTGCCGAATGGTGCGCGCGTCGAGCGGCTCTTTCTCTACGGAGACCATGACACGGGCGGTTATGCGCACACGCGCGAGTTCTTCCATTCAGGTGACAGGCTGATGGAGAGATACGGCGTCGGCTACGAGGAACTGTGCTCGTGGGCGATCCGGACAAAGCCGGCAGAGGCATGGGAAGCGGCATTTGGCGAGAAATGGAGTCCCATTGTCCACAAGACCGTGAAGGGATATGACTTCGTCTTGACGAACTTCACGTTTGAGAACTCTTCGGGCGGCAACAGGACGCCAGGGCTTGACCGGTTCTACGAGACGTTCACGCCCGCATCGGGCAAGCCCTTTTTCCATTCCCAGCATCGAGTCTACCGTCGGACGGCTGGCGGTCCGGCGGCCTGGGGGCAGGATGACGGCACGACTGGAGGCCTTCTGTCTCGTTATCCGAATTGTGTGGCTTTCTGCGGACACGGGCATCTTTCGGCGACGGACGAACGCGCAATCTGGCAGGGGGCGTTCTCGGCCGTTGAGGCGCCGTCGTTGCGGTATGTCAGCTTCCCCGGCGACCATGAGAACATGGATGTCTCGGCTCTGCGCAAGAAGGCCGGCATTCCTGCTCAGATGGGCAAGCTGAACGTGTATGAGGCGTTGCAGGGTCTGGTGATGGACGTCTACGACCGGGAGATCGTCATCGGACGCCTTGATTTCGGCGCGCAAGCCTCCCTCGGCCCGGACTGGGTGATCCCGCTCGATTCCGCACGGCGTCCGTACGAGACTTCGGCGCGTCGCCGGACTTCGGTCGCGCCGCAGTTCCCGAAAGGCTCGAACGTTCGGGCGAAGGTCGTCGCCTCGAAAGGCAAGGACGGCACGGAGCGGAGTCGGATCGTCGTCGAGTTCCCGCTGGCGCAGCCTACGCAGACGACGCCGCGGGCCTTTGACTATGCGGTGACGGTCGTTGCCGTGCAATTTGGCGGCGCGGCAACGCCGGTGACGCATCGGGTCTATTCGCCACGGGCGTTTGATGCCTCCGTTCGAGATGCGGGGCCGGGGCGCTGTGTCTTTGCCCGCGAGGAGTTCCCCGCCAAGATCAGGGACTTCTATGTTGAAGTCGCCCCTTGTGATCCTTTCGGCGGCAGCGGCCTTCCAATTTCCACGGAATTTAAAATTTAGTGTCCTTATTCCAACGGCATTCAAAGGAGAAGAAATGAACGTGTTGACCTGTGTGGTGGTGGCGTCGGCGGTGAGGCTCGCGATGCCGGACGTGATGCGCACGCCGTCCCCGGGGGACGTGCGGCTGGAGGGCTGGCTCGGCGCGAAGGCCGACCGGTTCGTCGCTCAGCGGCTGACGGACCCGTTCCAGCGCCAGGAGATCTTCGACGAGGCGCGGCAGGCGTTCGCCCGGCGCGACGACGACGAGTCGAAGGTCGGCGGCAGGTGGCGCGGCGAGTTCTGGGGCAAGCAGATGCTGTCCTCGGCGCGCGTGGCGGACAGTCTGCGCGATCCGGCGTTTCTGGGCTTCCTTCGGGAGGAGTGCCATCGGCTGATGGCGTTCCAGGACCCGGACGGCTACCTCGGCAGCTACGCCGACAGGACGTTCGTGAAGGTGCGCGACGTCGCGGCGTGCCAGGCGAAGTTCGGCTGGTTGCCGAACTGGAACCTCTGGAACCGCAAGTACTGCATCTGGGGCATGCTCATGGCCTACCGGGCGACGGGCGACCGCGCGATCCTCGCCTCGGTCGAGGCGCAGATGGACCAGTGGATCGACATGATGCACGGGCTTGGCCTGTCGCTCGCGGAGACGGGCGCAGGCGGCATGGACGGCATGCCGTCCATGTCCGTCCTGAAGCCGCTCCTGATGCTCTACGAGGAGACCGGGAAGGGCAAGTACCTCGACTACGCGAAGGAGATCGTGCCGCTGTGGGACCGTGCGGACGACGTGGCTCCGAACTTCTTCCGCAACGCGGCGACAGGCAAGGCCCTGCACATGTGGTATCCGACGCCGGAGCGGTGGGCCAAGAGCTACGAGCTCATGAGCTGTCTGGACGGCCTGCTTGAATACGCGCGCGTGACGGGGGACGCCCGCAGCCTCGCGACGGTCGCCGCGATTCGCGACCGCCTCGCGGAATACGAGGCCAACCCGCTCGGCGGCGTGGGGTTCGGAGACAAGTTCGTCGGCGCGGCCTCGCGCCCGAACGGGCTCTCGGAGGTCTGCGACGCGATCCACTGGATCCGGCTCAACCTCGACCTGTTCCTGATGACGGGGGAAGACCGGTACATGGACGCGGTCGAGGTCTGCTACTACAACAACTTCTTCGCGGGCGTCGACCGCGACGGGCGCGATGGCTCGTTCATGGTCCGGGCGATGCAGTGCCACGAGCACCAGCCGCAGTGCGGCTACGCCCACAACCAGTGCTGCGTCAACAACGTGCCGCGCACGTTCATGGACTTCGCCGCCTGCGTCGTCACGGCCGGGCGCGACGGGACCTTCCGCGTCAACCAGTACCAGGACGCGACCGTGACGCTGGACGGCGTGCGGTTCGAGATCCGGGGCGGCTACCCGGTGAACGGGAAGGTCACGGTCGCGGTGACGGGCGCGCCCGCGAAGGTCGCGTTCCGCCGCCCGGCCTGGTGCCGGCGGCTGGACGTCGTGCGGAACGGCTCCGTCTACGAGCTGGCGTTCGACATGAGCCCGCGCTTCGTGCGCGTCGCGCAGGTGCCCAACCCGCAGACGGGCGAGGCGCTTGCGGCGACCGACAGGTGGGCGCTGAACCGCTACGGCGTCGCCTGGCAGGACGACGTGAACCGGTACATCCGCGACGCCTACCGCAAGACGCCCGCCCTGACGGTGTGGCACGGCCCGCTGCTGCTCGCGAAGTCGCGCCGGCTCGGCATGACGGGCGACGAGATGCTGGTCGCCGACCTCGAGGACGCGGACGCCGCGCGCACGCCGGCGCTGACGCGGCTCGCGGACGGGGCGACGATGGGTGCGTGGGAGCTGCGCGTCCCCGCGCCGGGGCGGCCCGACCGCGTCTACCGGGTGTGCGACTACCAGTCGGCGGCGGACGCCAACCTGTCTGGCGACTGGTTCTCGATCTGGTTTTGAGGAAATTCGGCAGCTTCATGCTCCACGGGCGGAAGCTGCCGTCCTTCTGGCGTTGAAACTTAACGGCGGGGATGTGTCATTTGCTCTCCGGAGGAGAGATTCACGATATAACGCCGCATGAACAAAAGGAATCAAACGATGGCAATGAAAGAATTGAAGCGCACCCTGAAGAATGCCCTGACGGTCGCCTGCATGACGGCGGCCGGAACGCTGTCGGCGGCCCCGACTGCACCGCTCTGGCTCAACATCGCGCCGCTGGGGGGCGCGGAAGGCGATGCCGAGGCGGCCGCAGACGCGAAGTTCCTGTCCGAGAACACGCCGATCGATTCGTTCGCGTACTCGATGGCTCTTTTCCCGGAGGGGCGACCGCTCGCTGACAAGGCGACGCCAATGGCGGCGGACTTCGTCCGGCGGCGCGCCGTCGTCGCGAAGGCCGCGCCGGGCTTGCGGCAGGGCATCCTCTTCCAGGCGACGATGGGCCACGGCTGGACGCCGAACGTGCCGGCCGAGGGCCAGCTCGTCGTGCGAAAGGACGGGACGACGATGTACAAGTTCTGTCCGCTCGCGCCCGCGTTCCGCGCCTACATGCGCGACCAGGCGGCGAAGCTTGCGTCGACGAATCCAGACTTCTTCATGATTGATGATGACACGCGCCTCAACTCGTGGACGGACGGCTGCTACTGCCCCGGCCATCTCGCCGAGTTCGCGCGGCGCACGGGCCGGAGCTGGACGCGCGCGGATCTGGTCGAGGCGCTGAAGTCGGACAAGGCTCTCGCGGCGCGCTGGGACAAGCTGCTGGAGGACTCCATCGCTGATTTCCTGCAGGTCGTCCGAGACCAGTTCCCGCCCGACGTCCCGGGCGAGTTCTGCCTCTGCGAGCAGGATGCCCATCAGGCCCTGCGGATGGGGAGAATCCTGGCCGCGTCCGGACAGAAGCCGGTCATCCGCGTCAACAACTCAAGCTACCTCACGGCAGACCTGCGCGTCGCGCCCGCACGACTGGCGCTCACGGCCCGCGAAATCGCCGCGATCGGCGAGGGCGAGGCGGTTTTCCTTGACGAGCCGGACACCTGCCCCCAGAACCGCTATTCGTGCAGCGCGACGTTCTTCACGCATCACATCCTGACGGGCCTCTTCGAGGGGCTGAAGGGCGCGAAGGTCTGGATCACGCGCATGGGCAATGCCTACGAGACGCAAAGCGGGAAGGCCTATCGAGAGGCTTTTGCCCGTGACGCCGGGCTCATGAAGACGCTCGCGGCGATGGACCTGACGCGCACGGGCATCTGCTGCCCGCTGCCGTCCGTGTGGTCGCCGGGCGTGCCGCCGGGGCGCGCCGCCGACTGGGGCAGCGACCTGTTTGCGTTCATGGGCATCCCCTGGCGCGTCGGCCGGGCGCGTCCGGGCGACGTCTGCGCGTTGCGC
This sequence comes from uncultured Kiritimatiellota bacterium, assembly GCA_934635045.1. Taxonomy (GTDB): domain Bacteria; phylum Verrucomicrobiota; class Kiritimatiellia; order RFP12; family UBA1067; genus UBA1067. The sequence continues at coordinate 8,399 of CAKTZA010000074.1, forward strand.
GAGCAGGACGTCGCATACCTGACGGATGCAGACCTGGAGCGAATCCTCTCCGGCGGCGTCCTCCTCGACGGCGCGGCTGCCGTCGCGCTGGCGAAGCGCGGCTTCGCGGACGAAATCGGCGTCGTGGCGAAGCCGTATGCGGGCAAGGCGATTTCGGGCGAACGCTTCGGCGACTGCGTCCATCGCGGCGCCTTGCGGCAACCGGCCGACCTTTCGGCGCACGACGCGGCGGCGAAGGTCGAGAGCGTCTTCGTCCATCGGCGAAGTTCGGTCGATCCGGAGGAGGAGACGCTGACGCCGGGCTCGCTCTCCTTCGTAAACGGGAAGGGGGGCCGCGTCTTCGTCATGGCGTCTTCTGTGCCGTCGCGTCCCGTCTGGTTCGACAGTTTCGCCTACAACACAGAGACGCGCAAACGCGAAATTCTGCGCGCGCTCGCCTTCGTGGGCGGCGGGGCCGTGCCGGTTCACTACGACGGCGACGCCGAGATCATGCTGGAGTCCGCCGTCGATGGCGAAGGGCGGACGGTGCTGATGGCGGACAACCTGAACCTGGACGTTCTGGAGATGCTGCCGCTTGTTTTCGCACGCCGTCCGTCCGCCGTCGAGGCGTTGTCAGCGGACGGGACGTGGCGGCCGGTCGCCTGCGTGGCGCGGGGCTCGGTGACGGAACTCGCCGTGCGGCTGGAGGCGTACCGCCCCGTCTTTCTCCGCCTCGACTTCGACGCGAGGTGAGCGGCGCGCCTGTCCCCGCGCCGTCCTGATGTCGGGAATGTGGCCAATAATCTTTGCCAGAAACGAGCGGATGTGGCCAAGAAAATTGGCCACACGGTTGACGTGTGATGGCAGGACGTGCTATACTCCACGACATGAAGCGACAGATTGGCGAAGTCATGCAGGAGTTCTATGAGGAGGGCGTTCCGACGGACGTCAAGCCTCGCGTCGTCGATTACCCGGAGAAGGCGCATGACGCGACCGTTGTCATGGGCATGCGCCGGACGGGGAAGACCTACGTCACGTATCAGCGCATGCGGGCGCTTCTCGACGCCGGACTGCCGCTTGAGCGGATCGTCCACGTGAACTTTGACGACGACCGCCTGAAGCATGTGCGACTGGAAGACCTGCGGCTGATCGGCGACGTGCATGCGGAGCTCTATCCCGACGCGGCGCGGCAGAAATGCTGGTATTTCCTGGACGAGCTGCAGGATGTGGAGGGATGGGAGCTGTATGCGCGGCGGCTGGTCGATTCGCGCCTTGTGCAGCTGTGCCTGACGGGCTCGTCGTCCAAGATGCTGTCGTCCGAAATCGCGTCGCAGATGCGGGGGCGCTCGCTGGAGACGGAGGTCTTTCCGCTTTCGTTTTCGGAGTTCCTGACGTTCAACGGGCTCGTGAAGACGCTTCCGTCCGCGCCGTATTCGTCCCGCACAGCCGGCGTGCTGCGCCATGCGATGGCGCGCTATCTGGAGGAGGGCGGCTTCCCCGATGTGCAGGGCGAAGGGGCGCGCGTCCGCAACAAGATGCTTCAGGAGTACGTCGATGCCGTCGTCTATCGCGACGTCATTGAGCGGCACGAGATTCCGAGCGTGCAGGCCCTGCGCTACACGCTGGACGCCGTCATCCACAACTACGCGCGCAAGATCTCGACGCGTACGCTGTCCGGCGCCCTGAAGAACTTGGGCGTGTCGGACAACCGTGAGTACATCTCGAACTACCTGTCGTATTTTACGGACGCCTACCTACTCTACCGCGTGTCGATCCGCACGGATTCGCTGTCCGTCCGTCGGGCGAATCCCGACAAGTACTACATCGTTGACACGGGGGTTGTCCGTGCGCTGACGCCCAAGAACGCCGCCGAACGAGGCTGGCTGCTGGAGAACCTGGTGTTCATGCACCTTCGCCGGGGCTTCAGCAAGATTGAGTATTACGTGACAAAGGCGGGCGCGGAGGTCGATTTCCTCGTCGAAGGTCGCGACACGCATCGGCGTCGGCTCATTCAGGTCTCGTGGGAACTGTCGCAGGACTCGACCGCGAAGCGGGAACTGGCGGCCCTGCGCGAAGCCCGCGACGAGCTGGGCGTTTCGGACTGCATCCTCGTGACATGGGATGACGACCGGCAGACGGAGGATGGCGTGCGCATTGTCCCCGTTTGGAAGTGGTGTCTCGACGAGACGGGAGGCGTCGCCTGAGGTTTTCGGAAAACGAACAGTGAAAAAAGATGAGAAAGGAAGAACGGACATGAACATGAAACGACTGGTGGCTGCGGGGGCGCTGACAGGGGCGTGTCTCTGTGCGCGGGCGGAGAGCCTGTCGCTTGCGGGCGAGTGGCGGTTTGGGCTGGGCGAGACGAATGCGCTCGCGGACACGATCGCCCTGCCGACGACGACCGACCTCGCGCGGAAGGGCGACGGGCGCCTCGGCGGCGCGGTCGTCGAGCGCATCCACCCGCAGCTCCTCGGCGCGGAGATGGCGGGCGCGCTCACGATGCACCCGGCGCGGCGCTTCCCGTTCGTCGGCGTGGCGCGGTACGAACGCGAGGTCGAGATCCCCGCCGTGTGGGAGGGAAAGCACGTCTCGCTCTTCCTCGAGCGCACGAAGATCGTCCGCGCGTTCTGGGACGGCGCCGACCTCGGCCGCCGCGACACGCTCGCCGCGCCCGCCGTGTTCGACCTGCCGTCGGGTGTGAAGCCGGGGCGCCACGCGCTGCGGCTGGAGGTCGACAACCGCCTCGACGCGCTCCCCGTCTCGGGCCACCAGGTCTCGGACGACACGCAGACGAACTGGAACGGCGTGATGGGCCGCATCGAGCTGCGCGCAGAGGAGCCGACGCGCTTCGGGCGCATCCGCCTCTTCCCCGACCCCGCGACGCGGACGGTCGGCGTCGAGGCGGAGGTCATTTCGCCGACGGGCGTGACGACGAGCCGCCAGACGGTCGCCCTCGCGAAGGACGCCGCGCTGTGGAGCGAGTTCACGCCCGTTTTGCACGAGATCGAGGTGCGCGTCGGCGGTCTCTCGCGCAAAGTGAAGGTCGGGTTGCGGTCGTTCCGCACGCGCGGCACGCAGTTCACCGTCAACGGACGCCCCACGTTCCTGCGCGGACGGCACGACGCGTGCGTGTGGCCGCTCACGGGCGCCGCGCCGATGGACGTCGCGGCGTGGCGCGGCTACTTCCGCACGCTGAAGGACTACGGGCTCAACCACGTGCGCTTCCACTCGTGGTGTCCGCCCGAGGCCGCGTTCGAGGCGGCGGACGAGCTCGGCTTCTACCTCCAGCCTGAGTTCGCGTGCTTTGGCGGCGACTGGTCCGACCCCGCCCTGCGGGCCTACTGCCTCGCCGAGTCGAAACGCATCCTCGACGCCTACGGCAACCATCCCTCGTTCGTGATGTTTTCGCTCGCCAACGAGCCGCTGAAGGGGCGCGAGGGACGTCTTGCCGTCGTGGAAGAGCTGCGCGCCCACGACCCGCGTCCGCTCTACGCGCAGGGGACGAACGCGGACTTCTTCGTGCCGAAGCCGTGCCCCGGCGACGACTTCTGGGCGACGTTCCGCAGCGCGCCCGGCGCGGCGGGAAACGTGCGCGGCTCGTATGCGCACGCCGACCTGCCGCTCGGCGGGGTGCAGGAGCCGGGCGGCGGCACGACGCGCGACTTCGCGTCCGCGATTGCGCATTCGCCCGTGCCGCTCGTCGGGCACGAGGTCGGCCAGTACCAGGTCTACCCCGACTACTCGGAGATCGCGAAGTGGACCGGCCCCTTGAAGCCCGTCAACCTCGAGATCTTCCGCGAACGCCTGCGGAAGGCGGGCCTGGCCGACAGGGCGGACGCCTTCTTCCGCGCGTCGGGCGCGCTCGCCGTCCTCAACTACCGCGAGGACATCGAGGAGGCTTTGCGCACGCCCGGCTTCGGCGGCTTCCAGCTCCTCGACATTCAGGACTTCCCCGGGCAGGGCACGGCGCTCGTCGGCATCCTCGACGCGTTCATGGAGCCGAAGGGGCTGATCGCGTCGGAGGCCTGGCGCGGGTTCTGCGCGCCGACCGTCCTGCTCGCCCGCTTCCCGTCCCACACCCACGAGGCCGGGGCGACGTTCGCGGCTGAGCTGCTGGTCGCGCACTACGGCGCCGAAGACGTCCTGGACGCGACGCTCGCCTGGCGGCTCGTCGAGGCGGGGACAGGCCCCGAAGGCGGACGGCTCGCGACGTCCGCACGGGACGGAAAAGTCGTTGAGGCGGGGTCTGTCCCCCTGAAGGTGGCGGTCGGAAACGTGGCGAAAGTCGGCGAAATCCGCGCGGTTCTGCCGAATTGCGCGCGTCCGGCGCGCTACGCGCTGGAGCTGGCGCTCGCGGGACGCGCCGAGCGGAACGTCTATCCGCTGTGGGCTTACCCCAGGGCCGAGGCGACCGTGCCGGAGGGCGTCGCGGTCGTGACGTCGCTGGACGCGGGCGAACGACTGCTCGCGGAAGGGCGGAAAGTCCTCTGCCTCCTCTCGAAGGCGAACGCGCCGACGAACGCGGTCGCGGGGACGTTCGCGAGCGACTTCTGGAATTGGCAGATGTTCCGGCACGTGTGCGAATCAAACAAGAAGCCCGTCGCGCCGGGCACGCTGGGGCTCCTCATTGACGCGGCGCATCCGGCCCTCGCGGGGTTCCCGACGGCGTGCCACTCGGACTTCCAGTGGCGGGAGCTGCTCTTCCGAGGCGTGAACGTCGTCCTGGACGGCGACCCAGACGCGGAGGTCATCGTGCAGGGCGTCGACAACGTGACGCGCAACCATCGCCTCGGCGTCGTCTGGGAGAAGCGGCGCGGGGCGGGGCGCCTCGTCGTCTCGGCGCTCGACCTCGACGCCTGCGCGCACCTGCCCGAGGCCCGCGCCCTGCGCCGGTCGCTGCTGGACTATCTCGCGAAGGGCGCCGATGCCGGCCGCCGGAACGCCGTCGTCGACTGCCCGTAGCGGCGCCTGAAGATCGTCATCGGGCGCGTCGGCGGGCGCAAGCCGCAGAACGGACTGATGGCCTCGATGGACGTCTCCGTCTCCTTCGGCATCTGCGAGACCTTCTCGAGGCGCGTGTCCCGTCACGCCGTCACGCCGCGATTGCGGCCAGGGTTTACGCATTTGAAAAAGACGCGGCACTGGACTCTGGGCGTTCGGCTTGGGCGTCTATGGGGTCTTGAACACGTGGTCAAGTCGCAAGTAGCAGACTGAGCGGACGCTGGCGCAGGGCATTTGGTATAATACGGGTCATGAAAGCGAAGAACATCTTGTTGTGCGGTGCGCTGGCGCTGCTCGCCGGCTGCGGCCAGGTCGATTCGGGCTATACGGGGCTGAAGCTCGCCTGGGGGCGCGTCGTCTCCGAACCGCTCGGGCCGGGGCTTTGGTTCTACAATCCCATCGGCGGCTCACTCGTCACCTACGACTGCCGCGAGCAGCGCGTCGACTTCAAGATGAACGCCTACACGAAGGACGTGCAGAGCGCCGAGTTCCAGATCGTCGTCACCTTCGCGCTCGACCAGGCGCAGATCGTCGCGCTCCACAACGGCATCGGCCCGCGCTACGCCGACAAGATCCTCGCCCCGGCCGTCATCGGCGTGACGAAGGACGTGGTGGGCGGCTGGGAGGCCGACAAGCTGATCAACGGACGCGAGCAGGCGACGCGGCAGATCTTCACGCAGGTGACGGAAGCCCTGAAGGACAAGCCCGTGCGCGTCAGTTCCGTCGTCCTCGCCAACATCGACTACTCGGACGTGTTCGAGAAGGCGATCGAGGACAAGCAGGTCGCGATGCAGAACGCGATCCGCGCGAAAAACAAGACGCAGGAGATCGAGGAGGAGGCGCGGCAGAAGGTCATCGCCGCCGAGGCCGAGGCGAAGTCGATGCAGATTCGCGGCGACGCGCTCAAGTCGAATCCGGGGCTCGTCTCCTTGGAGGCGATCCAGAAGTGGGACGGCAAGGCGCCGCAGACCCTCGTCATTGGCGACGCCGTCCAGCCGATGCTGAACCTGCAGCCGTCCGTGACGAAGAAAAGGAGAGAATGAACCAAGGAGCGCAAATGAAAGCATTGCTTGTGAACGGAAGCCCCCGTGCGAACGGAAACACCATGCGGGCGTTGGAGGAAGTCGCGGCGGCGCTCAACGCGGACGGCGTGGAGACGGAGATCGTGCAGATCGGCGCGAAGCCCGTGCGCGGATGCATCGCGTGCCGGAAATGCGCTGAACTCGGCCGCTGCGCGTTCTCGGACGACCCCGCGAACGAGATCCTCGAGAAGGCCGTCGCGGCGGATGCGCTTGTCCTCGGCACGCCCGTCTACTACGCCCAGCCGAACGGGGCGCTCCTCGCGGTGATGCAGCGCGTGTTCTTCGCGTCGGGCGGACGCCTGCGCGGCAAGCCCGCCGCGTCCGTCGCGGTCTGCCGTCGCGGCGGCGCGAGCACGGCGTTCCAGACGCTGAACCTGTTCTACGGCATCGCCGGCATGCCCGTCGCCGGCTCGCAGTACTGGAACATCGCCTATGGGGCCGCGCCGGGCGAGGTCGCGCAGGATGCGGAGGGCATGCAGACGATGCGGCTTCTCGGACGCAACCTCGCGTGGATGGCGAAGAGCCTCAAGACGGATGTCCCCGCACGCGAGCCGTGGACAACGACCAACTTCATTCGATAGCATATCATGCGAGAGAGACTGGCGAGCCGCTTGGGCTTCATTTTCCTGTCCGCCGGGTGCGCGATTGGCCTCGGCAACGTCTGGCGC
>CAKTZA010000075.1 GCA_934635045.1 uncultured Kiritimatiellota bacterium
CTGCCGTTCGTCCGCGACATGACGTGGTAGTGCGCGTCGCCGTCGGCCTTGATCCTGTTCGTCCTTGCCATGTTCTGACTCTCCTTTACCGCCGGACGGCCCATCCGCCCGGACGGGAGAGAGTATGGCATATTTTCGCGGAAGAAGCCTTAAGAATACCTTAAGACTTGGCTTAAGATTTCTTAAGGTTGCGGCGCGGACACCAGGATCGGACGCCAGGGCCTGGCCCCACATCTGGCGGGGTCTGTCCCCACGGAGGATGCGCAAAAGTGCGCAGAAACCGACAGACATGGAACGTTTCCGAGCAGAAGGCGGGGGTCTGTCCCCATGAAGTCACCATGAGAGCAAACGGGCGAACGCCACGATGCACGGGGCCTGTCCCCAGACATCGTATGTCCCCAGACATCGTAGACAGCGGCCCCAGATATCGGGGGTCTGTCCCCACAAGTCGGGGGATTATCGAGGCTACTCTTCCGCCAGCTCTCGCAGGGATTCGGACCAGTCGGACAGGGGGTTGCGTTGGGACTGCCCCGGACGGAAGTCAAGTTCGTACGGCTTGCCGACGCCGAGATGCTCGGGATACGACAGGGCCTTGCGGACGGCGGCGCGCGCCGCCGCGCGGTCGCCCTTTGCCAGCGCCTCCTCGGCCAGCGCGCGTCCCGCGTCAATCCACGCGGACGACGCATTGTCGCCATGTTCGGACGGGAGGAACGTGTTCGTCTCCAGAAACGTGATGGCCTCCCGATAGCGGCGATCACCGACAAGCGCGTTCGCGTAGGCGATCTTGATCTTGTTCGCGCCCGTGGCGAGCTGCGGCTTCAGCACCTTCAGCGCCGCCGCGAAGTCCTTCCGCTCGGCCAAGAGCCGTCCGAGAGCCAGGCCCGCACGCCAGCCGCCGCCCAGTTTGAGGGCGCGGTTGAGGTCACGCTCCGCCGCATCGCCATCGACAAGGCCCGCGCGATAGAGGTAGAACGTCGAGTCATCCGGCACCTCGCCGAGTCCGCACAGGATCGTCTTCGCCTCGGCATCGCGGCAAAGCCCCGCCAGCAGCACCGCCTTCAGGTAGGCGAACTTCCACGAGGCGTTTTCGGACACCGCCCAGTCCAGGGCCGGCAGCGTCTCGCGCCGGAACGGCAACGCAAAGGCGGTCGTGCCGGCCGCCGCCCGATCCAGCCGCGCCCGCGCCGCCGCCCCCTGTCCGAGACGGAACAGCACGTACGCCTCGCGAATCGCCCCAATCATCGTCCGCTCGGCCGCGCGCGCAAAGAACGCCGCCGCATCCTCCCCCTGCCCCGCCGCCTCGTACCACGTCCCGATCTCCATGTACGTCTCCTGCGGCAGCTCGTTGCGCACGAAGCCGTCAAACGGCTCGCTCGTCGGTTCGGCCCTGTTCAGCTCGTAGCGCGCCGCGTGGAACAGCGGCCAAGCCGCCAGCGTCTCACGCGCGATACGGCCCGCCGCCGCATGATCGCCACGCCGCCGCGCCGCCACCATCTGCACAAGCCGAGCCTCCGGATTGCGGCGGTCAGCGTCCAGCACCTTCTCGGCCATCGTCTCGGCCACGGCCCAGTTGCCCTCCGCCAGCTCGATCTTCGCGACCGCCGCAAACGCCGCCGCCCGCCACTGCGGCGCGTACGCCGCCAGCCCGAACCGCTCCTTTGCGGCGTACAGCCGACCTTCGGCCCAGCAGGCGAGTCCGTCGGCGTAGTTCGCCTCGGCGTCATACGTGTTGACCGCCAGCGCACGTTCGGCAAAGGCGCGCGCACGGGCATATTCGCCATGCCGCGCCGCGAGCGACGCGAGAAGCGACAGGGCCGGCGCATAGTTCGCGTCCTTCTCCACGGCCGCGAGCAGATCCTTTTCGGCCGCGCGATCCATCTTCTGGCGAAGCCGCTGCTCGCCGCGCAGGCAGAGACCATAGGGCGACGTCCAGTCGAAGTCCTTCGGGGCCTTCAGCGGACGCGGTGCAGCGTTTCCGGATGACTGCCAGGCCGCGTCGAAGAGCGCACGGTCGCGCACGACGCGCCATTCCTCCTCAAAGGCGTCCGTCGTGCCGGCGGCGAACGTCGGGTGCTTGAACGGCGTCAGGTAGGAGCTGTCGGACGGCTGGTTGAAGACGCGCCCGGACTGAAGTTCGGTGTACTGCCCGTCCTCGTCCGTCAGCAGGTCTTCCCAGATTCCGCCGTTGCGGGACAGCGGCCAGAGCCAGACCTTGCGCCCGTACTTCTGGGTCACGTGCGCGAGATGCGCCGAGCCGAACTTCGCCTCCGGCCACCAGATGCCGTAGATGCCGCTGTCGCCCCCGACGATGTGCTCGCTCTTCGCGCCGCCGAACGCATTGCCCGCGAAGACGTGGAGGTCATGCCCCTCCGGGTCGATTGGCCAATCGTGCGGCAGCCCCCCGTGGCCGATGTAGGCTGTGCCGGGAAACTCGAAGCTCGGATTGCCGCGCACGGAATAGGCGGCATTCATCCACTGGTAGTAGGGCATCGGAAAACCCGAACCGTTATACCATTGCGTACGGGTCAGGAAGCCCTCGGCCTCGGCCGGCAGGCAGATCTCGACCTGCCACGTCGTGCGCGTGACGAGTTCCGTCTCGGAAACGAAGCAGCTGACGCTGCCGTCGGCGTTCGTGCGCGTCACGTACGAGACGGGCGTCGCCGTCCACGGGCCGTGGCCGATGATGCCGAAATTGAACTCGATGCCGCCCGAACACCAGGGTCCGCGCTGCGAGATGTTGCGGAACTTGACGACATGGTTGTAGTAGACGAATTCGCGCCCTGTCACCTTGTCGACCGCCCCCCAGACCTTGCCGCCGATTTCGGGGAAGACCGTGACCTTCACCTTGTCGTTTTCGAGGATGACCGCCTTCCACGTGCGCATTTCGGGCACATCCGTCGTGCCGTCGAAGAAGAAATACGGATACCGCGTCTGCCCCGTCGCCGGCACGGGATCGGGATCCGAAAACGGATACGTCTTCATTTCCAGCGCCATCTCATAGACCTGCGCCGCGCCAAAGGCCGAAACGCCGACAAGCCCCCAAAGGCCCACGGCCGCAATTATGTGCTTTTTCATTGTCGAACTCCGATTCATAAGACAAATGGCTGACCAGAACGCATCATTTTCTCCCGGCAACTGATTACGCGCGACTCGCGCGCCCAACATTCAGCACGCGCGACGTGACCTGCCCTTCGGGCGGGAGGTCGGCGCGGGAGCGCCCGCACGCCGCGAGCACCTTGTCCGTCGTCTGGAAGTGCGCCTTGCAGTGGTTCATGAGCCACGTCGGCCCGTGCGCGCGCACCATCTCCTCGGCGAGGCTGCGGACGCGCGGATCGGAAGACCCCATCGGGATCTTCGGCGCGGCGGCTTTCGCGTCGCCGTCCGCCGCCGTAGGCGCCGCGCCGCCGAACACCTCGGCCGTCATCTTCTGGATGTCGCGGATGAAGAGCTCGCGTGCGATGACGGACGCCGCCGCGACGGCAATGTCGCTTTCGGCCTTGTGCCGCTGCTCGACCGTCGCCTTCTTGCCGCGCTCCTTCAGCGCGCGGCGGATCGTCGTCTCGGTCGGCGCGAACTGGTCGACGACGACGCGCGTGCAGCCCGCGCGCTTCGTCAGCAGCTCCTCGATGGCCGTGCCGTGCGCCCATGCGAGCATGCGGTTGATGTTCTGGATCTTCGCGTAGAGCCGATTGTAGGCGGCAGGGCCGAGCTTCACGACCGCATAGCCGTCCGGCCCAAGCAGGCTGCGCAACGCCGCGCCGACCGTCAGCACCGCCTTGTCCGTCATCTGCTTGCAGTCCTTGACGCCAAGGCGGATCATCTCGTCCGACAGCCGCTCGTCCGTATACGCGCAGCAGACGACGAGCGGGCCGAAGTAGTCGCCCTTGCCCGACTCGTCGCTGCCCGCATGGGCGGAGAAAAGCTCCGGCGACAGCACCTTCTCGTAGCCGAGCGAGACGGGCACGACGCCCTTCGGCTCCAGCTGGAACTCGACGAAGTCCTGCGCGCCGGAGCCTTGCACGCAGAGCTTGCGCTTGCCGTGCTTCTCCTTCTCGTAGAGCGTCGCGTTGAACTTCTCGCCCTCAATGGAGTAGAGCGAATAGGGAACTTCGCGCCTGCGGTAGTTCCCCGTCACGAAAATGCCGAGCAGGATCTCCTGCTGGTCGTTCGTGAGCTCGAACGTGAAGCACGTCTTCTTCTGGGGCGCGTCGTCCGTCACGTGTCGGTCACTTCGCCGAGAAGCGGAATTCGGTCGTGGACGAGTAGACCTCGCCGGGCTTCACGAAGACGCTCGGCCACTTCGGCTTGTTGGGCGAGTCGGGCGCGTGCTGGGTCTCCAGCGCGCAGCCACAGCGGAACGAGAGATGCTCGCCGCCCTTCGCCGTCTGGTCGTAGGACGCCCAGTTCGCCGTGTAGACCTGAATGCACGGCTCGGTCGTCCAGACCGAGACCTGCCGCCCGTTCAGCGGACACGACAGCTCCGCCGCGAGGTTGAGCCGCTTCGACTTCTTCTTCGTCGCCATCTCGCCGCGATCGAGAATCCAGCAATGGTCATAGCCCTTGCCGATCTCCAGGTCGCGGTCAGGCGCGTTGATCCGCGCACCGATGCGCATGCCCTTCGTGAAGTCAAACGGCGTGCCCTTGACGGGCTTGATCTTCCCGGTCGGGATCTGACCGAGGTCGGTCGGCAGGTAGTTCTTCGCGGGGATGCGGAGGATGTGATCCTCAATCGAGCCGCCGGCCTCGCCCTTGAAGTTGAAGTAGACGTGCTGCGTCATGTTGATGGGCGTCAGCGCGTCCGTCTCAGCCTCGTAGTCGACGCGCCAGACGTTCTTCTCCGTCAGCGTGTACGTGACCTTCGCCGTGACGCGGCCGGGGAAGCCCTCGTCGCCGTCGGGCGAGACGTGCGTGAAGACGATGCCGACATCCGTCTCCGTCACGAACGGCTCGGCCTGCCAGACGTAGGCGTTCCAGCCGCGCGCGCCGCCATGCAGGTTGCAGCCGATGCCGCCCGGCGCATTGTTGAGCGCGGGCAGACGGTAGGTGTGCCCGTCCATCTTGAAGATGCCGTCCGCAATGCGGTTGCCGTAGCGGCCGATGATGCAGCCCCAGTAGGGGTCGCCGCCGTCCCACCCCGCCGGGGAATCGAACCCGACGACGACGTCCTGCAGCTTGCCGCGCTTGTCGGGGGTGAAGAGCTTCACGATCTTGCCGCCGTAGTCGGAGACCTCCATCACGACGCCACCCGCGCCGCAAAGGGTGAATTTCCTCGCTTTTTCGCCGTACTTCGTCACGCCGAAAGCTGACACTGAATAGGAAGGCTTTTTCATTAGGCGATATTCCATCATCCTTCGCGCCGCACCTCTACGAACTCGTCCGTCAAAAAAGAACCCCTGCGGCGCGCAACGGGCTCTCGGACTTTGAGACTTGGTGGGCTATAGTGGATTCGAACCACTGACCTCTTCCATGTCAAGGAAGCGCTCTAACCAACTGAGCTAATAGCCCTTATTGGCGTGTAGTATATCAAAAACCCCCTCGCTTGCGCAAGGGGGTCTTTTGAAAAAAAATCCGATGCCGTGCGGGCAGCGATCATTTCGCGGCCTCATCGGTCTTTTTCTCTTCCTTCTTCGGCTCTTCCTTGGCCTTGACGAGATCCTTGCGGGTCTTCATCATGTTCTCGGCCGCGTAGGAGGAGATCGTGTAGACCCACTTGCCGTCGTCGAGCTTGAAGTAGCGGTCGGTGCCGTCCTTCACCTTGTTGCCGACCGTGGCGACGCGGTTGACCGTGTTCGAGCCCTCCTTCACCGTGACCGTGTAGACGAAGCCCGTCGCGAAGCCGAGTTCGGCCTCCGTGAGCTTCGGGTCGGCAATCGCGTTGAAGTCGAGGTACGAGAGCGCCGAGTCGAGCGAGTAGGTCTTGGACGTGTCGAGCTCTTCCTTGTCCGTCAGGCCCTTCAGCGTCCACACGCTGTTCGTGCCCTTCGTCAGCTCCACGACCTCGTCGCCGTGCGCGTACTTGACCGCCTGCACGTCCGAGGACGGGATCGAGGCGATGCGCGTGTTGCACCACTGCCGAACCTCGCCGTCGAAGGCGTCGAGCGTGTCCTTGACGAGCACCGTCTCGCCGTCGAAGGCGACATAGCGTCCGTCCGGGTAGCCGCCGCCGTACATCGCCGCCTGCCCCGTGGCCTTCTTCGTGTGCTTGTCGCCGAGCGTGAGCGTCGCGAGCGCCTTGCCGGAGGCGTCCTTGAGCGCGACCTGGCTTTCGGCACCGAGCTTGCGGCCATGCGCGACCTGGCCGACCTTGAGCTCGGCGAGCTTCATCAGGTTCTCGGCGATCTTCTCGCGGTCGGCCGGGTAGCCGTGCAGCGACTCGACCTTCCAGCCGTCCGCCGAGGCGGCCAGCGTCAGCTTGTCGCCGATCTCGACGCGGGCGACGTCCGCGACGCGGAGGCCGGGAAGGATCGCCTTCCCGTTCAGCTTCGCCGCCGCCGGACGCGAGCCGCGCTGCAGGAAATACGCCGCGCCGCCGAGGACGACGGCCACGCCGAGGAGTGTCATGAGAGATTTCGTATTCATGATTTCAGATTTAAGATTTCGATTGCTGACTTGATTTTGATTGCCGGACTTGAGGGACTTGGGGGACGCGAGCGACAAGAGGCCCAATCGTCGTTCATGGTCGTTTCAGGCCCTTGCGCTCGTGCCGCCCGTGTCTCTCACGCCCGCGTCATTACTTCCTCTTCTTCAGCCCCCGCAGGAGGCCGAACAGTACGACCAGCCCCGGAATGAGGCCGATGTTGACGACCTTCAGCCGGAGGCCAAGCGAGTCGATGTCGGCCGTCAGCTCCTTGCGCACGTTCTTGAGCTGCTTGCGCGTGTCGGCCTGCGCCTTGCGGAGCTTCTGGATCTCGTCCTGCTGTTCCTGCGAGAGGATGAACCGCTCGTCGCCGCTCTTCTGCTTCTGCAGGGCCTGCAGGCGCTGCTGCGTCATCTGCAGCTCGGCCTCGAAGTCGGCGGCCTTGCGCTGCCACTGGCGCATCGCCTTCGCCTCCAGCTCGTTGACGACCGTGAACGGACGGTCGGTCGTGCCGCGCGAACGCACGCCGATCAGCTCCTCGCGGCCGGCGAACTGCTCGATCACGTTCGAGAAGAGCGTCAGGTTGTCGTTGATGAGCTGAGGGATGTTGCCGAACGGCGTCTTCATCATCCGCACGCAGAAGTCGTCCGCCAGGAAGTCGGAGTCCGCGAAGAGGATGACCGAGCCCTTGCCCTCGGCGAGCGCCTTCGAGACGTCGTTCGTGCCGTCCGGCCCCTTCGGGAACGCGGTCTTGAACGTGCCGGAGAGGCGCGCCGCGAGGACGCGCGCGTGGCCGTCGGGGATCATGTCCTTCGCGCCGCCGCCGAACTGGACGGACATCCTGTCGACCGAGCAGGAGTTCTCCTTCGAGGTCGTGATGACCGGCGTGAACGCGAGATCCATGTCCTTCTTCTCGAAGACGAACGCGCCCGCGAACGGGAACATCACCTGCGAGAGGCCGGCGACGAGCAGGTCGCCCTTGTCCATGTTCGCCTGCGTGAGCGAGAGGAACGCCGGATTGTCGTCCACGCCGCCCTGGCCGTTGTTGAGCTTCGTCGCGGCCTCCAGGTCGCCCGTCACCTTCGACGTGTCGAACTTCACGCCCCAGGCGTCGAAGAGCTTGCCGAGCGTGGACGGGCCGTCCTGCCCGCCGCCCATCTGCATCATCATCGGATTCTGCTTCTGGCGGCTCGCGATCATGTCCTTCACGCTGAACGGGTCGACGCACGCGATGAGCTTGCCGCCCCGGAGGACGAACTGGTCGATCGCGTAGAGCGCCTTGTCGGAGAGGTCCTTCGCGTGCAGGACGACGAGCGTCTTGACGTCGTCGTCGATCTTCTCGGCGTCCGTCGAGACCGTCCGCACCTCATAGTCCTTGCCGAGCTCGGCGAAAGCCGCCCAGCCTTCCGGCGGACGCTGCCCCATCTGCATCATCATCGGGTTCATCGGCCCGCCGCCGAGGACGTCGCCGAGCGACGTCATGACGCCGACGACCGGCTTCTCCGGCCACGCGACGCGCGTGACGAGGCGGGTGACGTCGTATTCGAGCGTCGACTCGGTGCGCGGGGAGAGCTGGCCGAGCGTCTGCTCGTTGTCGCCGCAGACGGCGACGACGCCGAAGTAGATCGGGTTGCCGAACGGGTTGACCGTCTGCGGCTCGATGCCGTAGCGCTGCGCCCATTCCTCCGCGTCGGAGTCGGGCTTCGGGTCATACGCCTCCAGGATGACGTGGCCGCCCGCCGCGCGCTCGTACTCCTTGAGGAGGTTCTGCACACGCGCCGCGTAGGTCTTGAGCTGCATCGGCATGTCCGCTGCTGACGAGCTGACGTAGTACTTGAGCGTGACGTCCTGCTCCAGCTTCGACAGCACGGCCTTCGAGCCGTCCGAGAGCGTGTAGAAGCGCTCGGCGGTGAGGTCGGCCCGGAGCGGCAGGTTCGCGAGAATGACGTCCGCCGCGACCACGATCGCCGCGAGGAGGACGAGCCCGGCCGCGCCCTTCGACGCGCCGCGCCGCCCGTCCGTCACCGTCTTCGCCGCCGCGAGCATGAAGACGATCATGCCGAGGTAGTAGCCGACGTCCGCTAGGTCGAGCACGCCGCGCCGCAGGGCCTCGAAGTGCGTCAGCAGCGAGCACGACGAGAGGCCGTTGACGATCGCGGACGGCACGCCCCAGTTGGCGACGGCCGTCGTCACGGGGTCGAAGCCGACGATCATCAGCGCGAACACCAGCGCGAGCGACACGACGAAGCCGATGACGCTCGCGCGGGACAGGGTCGAGGCGAAGACGCCGACCGCCGCCGCCGCGCCCGCCATCAGGAACGAGCCGACGTAGCCGCAGAGGACGACGCCCCAGTCGGGCGCGCCAAGGTAGCCGGCCGTGACCGCCACGGGGAACGTGAGCGCGAGGCCGATCGCGATGAACGCCCAGGCCGCGAGGAACTTGCCGATCAGCGCCTGCGTGACCGTGATCGGCAGCGTGAGCAGCAGCTCCGCCGTGCCGTTGCGGCGCTCGTCGGCCCACGTGCCCATCGTCGCCGCCGGCACGAGCAGCAGGTAGACCCACGGATGCCAGAAGAAGAACGGCGTCAGGTCCGCCTGACGGCGCTCGTAGAACATCGCGACGCCGAACGTCATGAAGCCGATCAGCACGAGGAACGCCACGAGGAACACGTACGCGACGGGCGAATCGAAGTAAGCCCTGAACTCGCGCTTGAAGATTGCCTTGATGTTTTTCATTACTTCGCCTCCCCTGCCGTCATCTTCCTGAAGACCACGTCGAGCTTGCCGCTCGGGTCAAGCGCCTTGAGCTCGGCCGGCGTGCCGTCGAACTTCTTCTCGCCGTCCGAAATGACGACGACCTTCGTGCAGACGGCGTCGACCTCCTCCAAGATGTGCGTCGAGATGATGATCGCCTTGCCCTTCGCGGCCATTTCCTTGATCATCTGGCGGACGGTGAACTTCTGGTTCGGGTCGAGGCCGTCCGTCGGCTCGTCCATGATCAGAACCTTCGGGTCGTGGATGATCGCCGCCGCGAACGCCGTGCGCTGGCGGTAGCCCTTCGAGAGCGTCTCGATCGTCTGGCTCGCGACCTTTTCGAGCTTCGCCTGCACGATCACGTCCGCCACGCGCTGCGCACGGGCCGCGCTCGCGAAGCCGCGCACCTCGGCGATGAACGCAAGGTAGTCGCGCACGGTCATCGCCCGGTAGCTCGGCGCGGACTCCGGCAGGTAGCCGAGGTCGCGCTTCGCGGCGATCGGGTCAGCCACGATGTCGTGCCCGTTGATGACGGCCGTGCCGCCCGACGGCGGCAGGAAGCCCGTGATCATGCGCATGGTGGTCGATTTTCCGGCGCCGTTCGGCCCCAGGAAGCCCAGCACTTCGCCTTCCTTGACGGAGAAGGACACGCCCTTCACCGCCGGGAAGTCGCCGAAGTTCTTCTTCAGGTTCTTGACTTCTAACATTGTGGTGTGTTATTTGTTTTTGGTGAATTATATCATTTTTTGGGGATAGGGGGAACGGGGATTGGGATGAGGGAACAGGGAACGGGGAACAGGGAACAGGATGCGGGGAATGGTTTTATTCCTGTTCCCAGTTCCCTCATCCCCGTCCCCTCCTTTCAGTTCCCTCATCCCTGTTCCCTCTCCATCAGAACGCTTCCGTGGCGTCCGACACGCGGCGGCTGCGCCGTTCGGCGGCGTTCTTGCGCGCCTCCGCGCGCAGGGCCTCCGTCTCGTCCGCCGCGACCGTCAGCTGCGCGTCGTCCCACGCGACGAGCACCGTCTCGTAGTCGCGCGACGCGCCCGCGAGGCACGCCGTCACGTAGCGGCCCGCACCGAGGTCGAACGTGTAGACCGGCCGGCACCAGCTGCGCGGACGCGCCCACGTCTGGTAGCGCTTCTCCAGCGCCTCGATGAGGTAGTGGCGCCGCCAGCTCGTCCCAGGGTCGATCGCGTCCTTCGCGCAGGCGTAGACCTTCACGACCTTGTGGGTCTTCGGCGTCACGTAGACGTAGTAGTCGTCGAACCCGGCGAGCGCCTTCTTCGGCGTGAACGTCGCCCGGAGGAGCGTCGGCTCGTCGACGTCCGCGACGAAGTTCGTGCCGTCGAACACCTCGCCGAACTTCAGGCCGAGAAAGCCGTCCTCGACCTTCGCGTCGGCGTCAACCTTCGCGTGGATCGGCGAGGCGAGGCTCTTCAGGCCCGCGTCGCCGACGGGATAGCTCTGCGCGTACTCGCTCGTCGTCGTCGCGAGCATGTTGCCCTCGGCGTCCATCGTCGTGCGCGTCTCGCGGCGGTGTTCCGTGACCATGTTGCCGTTCGTCGTCACCGTCATCTCCGTGAAGGAGCGCGAGACCGAACCGTTTTCGTTCGTGACGACAGAAGCCTCGGAGGACTTCTGCGACACGTCCTTCTTCTCGTCGCAGCTCGCTGCGGCGAAG
Source organism: uncultured Kiritimatiellota bacterium (assembly GCA_934635045.1). Lineage (GTDB taxonomy): Bacteria > Verrucomicrobiota > Kiritimatiellia > RFP12 > UBA1067 > UBA1067. The sequence goes on from CAKTZA010000075.1 coordinate 11,016, forward strand.
CCGATCAGGGCCGTGACGGCGAGGACGCCGGCGACCGTGCCCGTGAGTTTCTTTCCTTTTTTCATGTTGTCGTTTCCTTTCTTCGGTTTCCCGATTGAACGACAACAGTATACAAAACGGATGTTAACGGATTGTTAACGGGCAAGAGGCGCCGTCCGCCGCCTGAAAGGCCCGGCATTCTGCGCGACAGGCGGACGCATCACAGATGCCGCACGTAGTCGTCGTAAATCTTCTGTGCGTCAAAGACCTCTTCGCACATCCGCCGCGCGGCGCCGTGTTCGAGCGTCACCGCCCGCCGCACGGCATCCGCGAACGAATCCGCGTCACCCGCCCGGTACGCGACGCCGCAGCGGTAGCGTTCGAGCAGCGCCGTCGACTCGCCGCCGAGCGAGGAGACGATGGCGAGACCCGCCCGCGCGTAGTCGCAGAACTTGTAGGGCACGCCCACCCAGCTGTCCGCCGCCATCGGAATCACCCCCACGTCCGCCGTCGCCAGCAGCCGCTGCAGGTCGGCTTCGGCGAGCAGGCCGTGCTGCCGCACGCGCGGGCAGTCGCAGGAGAACGCGCCGAATCCCGCGACGTCCAGCTCCAGCTCCGGGTGCGCCCGCACCGCCGCGACGACCGTCGCGAGGTCATACGTCCGGCCCAGGTTGCCCGCGTAGACGAGGCGAAGAGGGGCTTTTGGGGTGCCGAGATGCGGACGTGAGAGACGTGAGGGGCGCGAGAAACCGCAAGAGCCAAGCTCGATTCCGTGATAGGCCAGAGAGTAGTCGGCGCGCCCCGTCAGCTCGCGGTAGCGCGCGCAGACGCCCGTCACGCGATCCGCCGAGCGGTAGAGCCGGCGCGCCTTCCGCCGCAACGGCGCCAGCAGCGCGTGCGCGAACGGACGAAGGCCGCGCGGCGCAAGGCGCTCGAACGTCTCCGGCCAGGCGTCCATCACGTCGAGGACGACGCGCGCCCCGAACTGCCGGCCGAGCGCAAGCGCCGCGTCGGCCGCCGACAGCGTGGGCATCGACGAGACGATCAGGTCGGGCGCCTCGACGCCCGGCGCCGTCGCGAGCCGCCGCCAATCGCGCGCGTAGGCCATGTGGCTTCGGACGCGCGCCAGGCCCACGTTGCGCGCGTAGGGCCGCGTCGGGATCAGGCGAACCGCGAACGCGGCCCCGTCGGACGGCGCGCCGACGAAGCGGCGCGGCGCTTTCGTCGCGTGGCTGAAGTCGCTCGTCCAGAACGTGACGCGGTGGCCGGCGCGGGCGAACGCCTCGCACATCAGCCAGAACCGCATCTTGCGCGAGCCCTCGCTCGGCAGGCTGTCGAACGGATTCTGAACCCAGACGACCATTTGGCGCGCGGGTCAGGCGTTCGGCAGACTGTTCAGGATTGCCAGCACCTCGTCGCCCTTCTCCAGCGAAAGGTCGAGCACGAAATTGAGGCGCGGCGTGAACTTGAGGCGCACCTCGCGGTTGATGATCGCCTGAAACTTGCGCGCGTTGTGCTTCAGGTGCTGCAAGGCCGTCCGCTTCAGCGCGTCGTCGCCGAAGACCGAGACGCGCACCGTCGCGTCGCGCAGGTCCTTGCCGCACGCGACGCCCGTCACGGTGACGAGCCCCGGCGCAACCGTGTCGCCCTGCATCACCGTGAACATGCTCTCGGCGATGACGCGCTTCAGGAGCGAATTGACTCTCTCTAATCTGTCTACTGCCATAACGGAGCGAGATTATAGCAAATGCGGCCGGCGTTGGCAAAGACGGGGCGGACGTTTTTTGTTATAATGCCGCATTCAAGGAACGTGAAGAATGGACACTGTGAAGCCAAATGACGCGATGCGCCCGAACGAAAGCGAATCCCTTTCCGCGCTGATCCTCCGCCGCGCGGGGATCTACTCCGACGAGACGGTCGCGAAGATCGTCGCGATGCGCGCGGCGAATCCCGGCATGGGGCTCGCCGAGGCGGCCGTCAAGTTCGGCGGTGCGCGCGAGCGCGACTTCCTCGCGGCGGTCGGCAAGGTGCTGGGGCTGGAGACGGTCGACCTCGAGACGCACAACCCGAGCCCGGAGGCGCTCGCGAAGCTGCAGGCGTCCGCCGTCAACCAGTTCGGCGTCCTGCCCTACCGCGTTGATGCCGACGCGCTGACCGTCGTCGCGTCCGACCCGTTCGACACGACGGCGGCGGACGGTCTCCGGCTCGTCGCGGGCTGCCGCGTCCGCACGGCCCTCGCGCCGAAGGAGGACGTCGAGAAGGCGATCAAGAAGTTCTACGGCGTCGGCGCCGAGGCGATCGAGAAGATGCTGGAGGACGGCCGCTACGACGTCGGCGAGGAGTTCGGCGCGATGACGAAGATCGACGTCGGCGAGATGGGCGAGGAGGCGTCGATCGTGCGCTTCGTCAACCAGATCATCGCCGAGGCCGACCGCCAGGGCGCGACGGACATCCACATCGAGCCGCAGGAGACGGAGCTTCGGATCCGCTACCGCATCGACGGCATGCTCCACAAGGTCGACGTGCCGCCGCAGCTGAACCGGCTGAAGTCCGCGATCATCTCGCGCATCAAGGTCATGGCGAACCTCGACATCGCCGAGAAGCGCCTGCCGATGGACGGGCGCATCGGCATCCGTATCGGCGGGCAGGACATCGACATCCGCGTCTCGACGATGCCGGCGGCCTACGGCGAGTCGATCTCGCTGCGACTCCTCGCGAAGAGCGGCAGCTTCGTCAAGATGCAGGACCTCGGCTTCAACGACCGCGACTACGCCGTCGTCGACAAGATCATCCACCGTCCGAACGGCATCTTCCTCGTGACGGGCCCGACGGGCTCCGGCAAGTCGACGTCGCTCTACTCGTTCCTCAGCGAGGTGAACAAGATCGACGTCCGCATCATGACGGCGGAGGACCCGATCGAATACCACATGGCGGGCATCAACCAGGTGCAGATGCAGGCGGAGATCGGCATGACCTTCGCACGGGCCCTGCGCGCGTTCCTCCGCCAGGACCCGGACATCATCATGGTCGGCGAGATCCGCGACCGCGAGACGGCCGAGATCGCGATCAACGCCTCGCTCACGGGCCACATGGTGTTCTCGACGCTGCACACGAACGACGCGGCGGGCGCGTTCCCGCGCCTCATCGATATGGGCGTGGAGCCGTTCCTCATCGCGTCCGCCGTCGCGGGCGTCATGGGCCAGCGCCTCTGCCGCCGCCTCTGCCCGAACTGCCGGCGGGAGGTGCCGCTCGACCGGAAGTTCTACACGCTCGCCGCGCCGCCGGAACGCGAGACGGTCTGGGAGCCGACCGGCTGCGAGAAGTGCACGAAGACAGGCTACAAGGGCCGCCGCGCGCTCTTCGAGGTGCTGGAGGTCGACGAGGACATCGAGGGCGCGATCGTCCGCCGCGAGAACGCGACGCAGATCCGCAACCTGTCGCTCGCGAAGGGCATGAAGACCCTGCGCGAGGACGGCTGGGCGAAAGTCTTCAAGGGCGTGACGAGCGTGAGGGAAATCCTGCGCGTCACCGAGGAGCAGTAGACGAAACGCTTCGAGGGGGAAGGGTGGGCGATACTGGACTCGGACCAGTGACCCCTACCGTGTGAAGGTAATGCTCTAACCAACTGAGCTAATCGCCCGATATGAGTTGAAAGTATATCAAAACTCTGTCCCGCCTGTCAACTGCGCCCCGCCCGTTCAACAGGGCTTCAGCATGAAAAGCGGATCCTCTCACCGAGGGACAGACAGCCGTGCGCAGCACTGGCCCGTCGGCCCGACAGATCGCTACATACGGGAAGCAGTCCGCCTTCTTGGCCCATCGGCCCGACAGATCGCGCGACCCGTCGCTCCGGGAGTCGCACCTGTCGCCACACGTCAGTCAATCGAACGTGACGAGCCATTCCCCTCCTATGAGAACAAAAGTCAATAGGCAGAATCGCCTTGGCGATTTCCGCTTCCCCTGCGCCGATGCCTG
>CAKTZA010000076.1 GCA_934635045.1 uncultured Kiritimatiellota bacterium
GCGATATGCGCCAACCCCGCGTCGCCACTGGGTGAAAACGACTTTTTCAGAAATCAAACTGGCAAACTCGGGTTATAACAAAATACCCAAATGCCTTGCCGACACAGGAGACACGCCCCCTGCGTTCATGTCTTAGACAACGCGCTCTTCGCCGTGGACGGCGATCCATCGCTTCGACAGGCTGACGGCCGGCACGTCCAGCGCGGCCATGAACGACGGATGAAAGATGCAGCCGGTGATCGTGCCGTCCCGCAGGAAGCGGTACGCCAGGTCAAGCTGCGTCTCCATGCGCGCAGGCGTGACGGGCGCGCCCAGCGTGAAATCCCACATGTACAGCCCCAGAAGCAGGTCTTTCTTCGGCCCGATGAAGTCCCGGCAGCGGCGCACCCGCTCGTCCATCGTCGAGATGTTCTTCGACGCCCAGAACCAGAGGCTCGTCTCGTCGCAGAGTTCAAGCTGCGGCTTGAACTCGTCCCGGAAGCCGTCCTGGTCGGAATAGAGGACGACCGACAGCCGCAGGCCGTTCGCATGAAGCCGCGCCGCAATCCGCTCCAAGTCCGAAATCTCCTGCGTGAAGCCCTGCGGCGTGAAGTAGTCGTCAAGGAAGCACCCCGTCAGATTCGGACAGTTCGGCTTGATCTCGTCGATCGCCCAGTCCAGCTTGTCCCAGATCGTGCCGTTGCCGCCGTCCGTGATGCCGAAGGTGATGCGCTTGAGCGACTTGAACTGGTCGAAGTAGTTCCCCCACGGATGCGCCGGCTTGTTGCCCCAGCGGATCACGCAGTCGTTGGGGATGCCCATGAGCCGGCAGCCCTCCGCCTGCTCGACCGTCGTCCCCGGCCACGTCTGCCCCTTCTTGACGGACTGGTGCGCCATGTCGGCATGGTGACCCCACATCCAGAGGCGGTCGCGGATCGTCGGCCCGTAGAACGAGGCCCCCTTGTGAAGCGACCGGCAGCCGCCCGTCATGAGCGCGCCCGCCGCAAGCGCGGCGTTTCCAATGAATTCCCTTCTCGTTGTCATGTCTGTTTCTCCTTGATTAGGCTGTGAATGTGCAATGTCTCACACGGAGCCTCGGAGGCACGGAGGTTCTCAAGGCTCCGTGTCTCCGTCTCTCCGTGTGAGGCTCTGCGCAGGATCGGTGACGAGACGGCCAAACGACGCGGGGTCGAGCGGATGCCAGAGGCGTCCGAGCCACCGCACATTCGGGTTCGCCGGCCAGAGCGCCCTCTGTCCGTCCGCGTAGCAGAACAGCCATGCCGGCCGCAGCCGCGCGTCATTCTGCCAGACGCTCGCCGGCACGGTCAGCGTAAACGACCATCCGCCGTCCGGTCGCGTCGCCGCCCGCAGCTTCGCCGGCGCCGCCTCGCGCGGCTCGCCGTTCCACGTCGGGGACGTCAGGCCCCCCGTCCGCGACAGGCGATACGTCAGCGGGAACGTCACGGCCGCCGCGTCCGTCAGCGCGAGGTTCACCGCGTCCAGCGAAGACGGCGCTTCGCCCTCGAAACGAAGGTCGCCTGTCGCGAGGCGAACGGCGCGCACCCGAAAGCCGTCCGCCCCCTCCGCCCACGCATCGTCGCCCAGACGGAGACGCGGCACCGTTGCCTCATGCTCGCTTTCGGGGTAGGCTCCGCCGCGCGCGAGCGTGCGGTCGATGTCCGCCAGATCCGCCTCGGCGCGGTCGAGCGCGTCAATCCGCCAACGCAGACGCGCCGGGAAATACTGGTGCGCCTCCGCCTCCGAGTGGAAGCCCAGCCTGGAATCGGCCTTGCACAGGGGGATCATCTCGGACGTGATCTGACGTTCCTCCGCGACAAGCGTGCGCATCCGCTTCACGGCCTCGCGCGCGGCGGCCGGACGCCCCAGCACGCGGCTCTGGCACAGCGCCTCCGACCGGGCCCGGTAGAACGCGAAGATGTTCCGTGCCGACTGGAACTGGCGGCGCACGGCCTTCATGACGCCGACGTCGAGGCGCTGCGCGCGGTTCGTCGCGACGAGCCGAGGCTCAGGCATATCCGCCGCCGCCGTCGTGAGCGTCAGCGCCTCGTCGAGCGTGAAGTCGCGCAGACATTCGCCGATCGCGTCGCCCGCCGGCTCATAGTGCGGCATCCACGTCGGTTCGAGCATCCGCATCTCGACGTGCGGGCGCAGCGCCCAGACGACGCCGGCATGATACGGGCCGTAATACTGCAGGTAGTTCGACAGCGGATAGTTCCGATAGGCGTCGGCAAACCCCTGCCAGAGGGAGACGACCGCCTCCGCCTGCGCGTCCCAGCCCTCGGCGGCAAGGTCGCGGAGGAAGTCCGCTTCGTCCCCTGCGAACGTCTCGCACGCGAGGCGTCCGGCGGCGCGGCTCATGTCGCACGGGTAATTGCCGAAGTACCAGCTCAGCATCGCCGCCGTGACGCCGCAGTCCCGCATCGCCCTGAACTTGCGGTAGAGAAGCCCCGGCACCGGCACATACGGAACCGTCGCGACTTCATGCGAACACGCCATCTGGATCTTGGCGGCCAGCGACGTCCCGTTCGCCTTCGCGACTTCGGCGAGCTTCGCGAACGGCGCGCCGGGCCCCGGCTGCGACAGCCAGTAGTCGCCGCCGACGCGCCAGCGGTCAAGCTGCTTCGTCAACAGGCCGGACTCGAAGTTGTACATGAGCGTGACGCCGTCCGGCACGTGCGCGACGCAGTCGGCGACCCAGTCCGGGCGCGTCGCCTGCGCCTCCGGCTGGTAGAACCAGCTGATGACTTTCGCCGACGGATTCGCCCGCCGCATGCCGCGCACCAGCGGCTCCACCAGGTCGTTGTGCAGCCGCCAACGCGGCAGGCGCTCGCAGCGCGGACAGCCCGCGCCGCCGTAGCTGAAGCAGCTCGTGATGTCCTCGCCGTGCGTGATGCCGATGAATCCGCCAAGGCCCGGCACGCGCGAGAAGACGTCCTGCGCCGCCGATTCGAGATACGCCTGCACGTCCGGCAGCTCCGGGCACATCGCGAAGTGGTCGCCGCGCCGCACGAACAGCGACGGGTTGGCGCGGCGGAACGGATGCTCCTCCGTGAGCCACTTCGGCTCCAAGCCGAACAGCCAGACCTTGATGCCGTACGGCGCGCATTTCGCGACCGTACGCCGCAGCTTGGCGAGCCGTCGCTCGGCATTCGCATCGCGCGGGAAGAAGCGCGTCTCGGCGATCTCGTGGAACTCGGCCGTGATCCACAGCCCGTTCACGCCGTCCCGCCGCAGCTTCTCCAAGTAGCCGTCAGGATAGTAGTCGACGTCGTCCATCAGCTCGTCGCGGTTGTACGGCGCGCGCTTGATGGGGCCGAAGAAGCAGCGCGAAAGGCGCTCCTTGAGCCACGGCTCGCCGACGGACGCCTCCCTCCGCGCCCCGTCATGCGCCGCCAGCTCGGCGCGGAACGTCCAGCTTTCCGGGCCCGGCGCCGGCGGACGCGGCGGCAGCGACGACAGGGCCGTCGCCAGGACGAGCGCCGTCATTCCGCGACCTCCTCCAGCCGCACGTCGTCGAACCAGGCCGTCCCCGTCGCGTCACGCAGGCAGAGCGAGAGCGAGCAGGCGTCGTAGCCGCCGTGTTCGCCCTTCTCCGGACGCGACGTGAAGACCTGCTCCTGGTAGATCCAGTCCGCCGTGCCCGTGTGCCCGCAGTGGTTGAGCGGATACCAGTTCTGCCCCTCCGTCCAGACGTTCGAGTAGACGCCTCCGCCCTTCTTCGCCGGCACGACGTTCTCGTAGCGGACGAAATACGAGAGCCGGTACCGCGTGTTCGGCTTGAGCCGCTGCGCGCCCGCGTTCAGCATCTGGCTGATGCCGCCGCCCTTCGGGCCGTCCGCGACGATCTTCACGGAGCCGCCGCCCGTGACCATGTGCGCATGGTCGATCTCGCCCTTCCCGGCCCACCCCGCCAAGTCACGGTCGAACGTGCCGTTGAGGAGAATGCTCCTTCCCGTGCGCGCCGCACGACGCGCAAGGCCCCTCTTCACGTCCGTCAGGTCAAGATAGGCGTTCGCGCGCGCCGCGAGCGGCTCGAAGAACGTGCGCCGCATGAGCGCGACGCGACGCGCCTCCAGCGTCCCTTCGCCCACCTTCGCCGTCGCCGTCCCAAGCCAGCCGTCCATTCGCGCCAGCACGTCCGGCGAATAGATCCGGTTGAACAGCTCGTAGTCGGACGGCTGGGACGGCACGGGGCCCAGCGGGGTGTCGACCATCTTGCCGACGATCCGCGTCATCCAGATCTCCTCCATCAGCTCGAAGAAGCGCTTCATCTCATCCCGTCCCCTGCCGTACATGAGCGTGTAGTACTCCTCCAGCAGCGCGTCCACGTCCGTCGCGTTGTCCCAGCAGACCTTGGCGTAGACGTAGGTGTTGAGGTGCCCGTACAGCCACCGCGTCGTCGTGTTCTGCGCAAAGGCCCCGAAGATGACCGGCGCGAGATCCCCGTAGTATTTCGCCCAGGCGTGCGGACAGTGTTCGGGGACATCCGGGAACTCGCCCCGGAACTTGCAGGGGTAGTTCCACAGCCAGACCTTCTTGCCGATCTTCTCCGCCCACGCGCGGATCTCGCCCTTCTCCTGCGCCGCAGCCGCCGGGTTCGCCTCCTGCCACGGGCCGCCGCGCGCGACCATGACGAGCAGGTTGTCGGGGAACGCGATGTCCGGCGGATTCTTGTACGGCGCATACCCCATCATCGTGACCGTGCCCGCGACGCCCTCGGCCTTGAGGCGGTTGCAGAGGCGGACGACGTTGCCCCAGACGAGTTCGGACGCATAGGACGGATCGTTGCGGTCGGCCCGATAGGCTTTCTGGCAGTTCGCGCAGTGGCAGGGCTGGAAAGCGTCCTGCGGCATCACGTCGACGAACTTGCCGAGGCCCTTGATGTCCTTCGTGTTGCAGTTCCAGCCGAACGCGCCGCGTCCGGGCGGATAGCCCGCCGGAATGCCCCGGACGCTGGCGGACTCGCCGACGAGAAAGCTCTTCACGTCCTTGTAGATCTCGTCCCAGATGCCCGACGTGTGGCAGAGCTGCCCCGGATTCGCGCCACGTCCCGCGGGATCGACGTTGCGCGTGCCGTCCGCCAGCATCTGGAAATACTCGGGATGCGTCTTGCCGAAGCGACGCAGGTAGTGGAACTCGTTGAGGCCGTGGCTGCACGGAATGAACTCCGTCTGCAGGCGGTGACGGTGGTGCATGATCTGCCGCCCGTCCTTTCGGTGCGCCTCGTCGAACCAGGCGCCCATCTCCCAGACGGCATAGTCGCGCGCCGTGTAGTCGGGACGGTTCACGAAGTCCGTCGGCGGAATCTCCAGCTTCGCGCGCCGCGGCACGATCGTCCCCAGCTCGCCAGGGAAGTAGAACCGCACGCCCGCAAACCGTTCGAGGAACTCGTAGACGGCGAACTCGGACGCGCGTTCGTACATGTTCCCCCGAATGCCCGCCGTGAACGCGCCCGCGACGGCACGGTCGTCCAGCGTCGCGTCGTCCGAGCCCGCGACGTAGACACGCCCGCCCGCCGTGCGGATGACGCCGGCGTCGCGCGGCAGCTTCGCGACGTCGATCCCGGCCGCCCGCGAGAGCGCGTTGTCGCCGACGACGATCGCGGCGTAGCCGTCGAGGAAGACGTTCGTGACGGGCACCTCGGCCTCGAACGCCTGCGACAGGAAGCCGCCAAGTTCGCGCGCGGCGAACCGCGTCACCGCCGACGCCGCGCGATTGACGTAGACCTGTGTGCGCCCCGCGACGAGCGTCACGCCCTTCGGCCCGCAGCCGCAGACGGTGGCGGCCAGCAGAAACACCAGACAGTTCAACGACCCTCTCATCTTCCCGCCCCCTTTCGCCTACCGGAGAATCAGCGCCAGGCCACGCGCCTGTACGCAGCGGACGCGGTTCCCGACGATTTTCACGACCCAGCCCTCCGGCAGGATCTCGCCGTCCGCCAGCGCCGGCACGCCGTCCGGGAAGCTCTTCGCCGTCGCGAGCGTGTACCGCCTGCCGGGAACCGGCGTTTCCGGCAGGCGGACCTTCAGCCCCGTCGGCCACGCGCCGTCGATCGCGAGCGTGCCGCCCGCCGTGCAGACCGCCGCGCCCCGTGGCAGCGAGTCTTCCGCGAGCGTCAGCGTGCCCGCGCCCTTCTTCACGAGCGTGACGGACGCATGGGCCTGATCCGCCAGCGTGAACGAGCACGGGACGACTGTGCCGGGGTAGCCGCGATAGGCGGCCGTGACAGTCGTCCTCTCCGCCGTGTAGCCGCAGCCGGGCGACGTGACGACGATGCCCGTCACCGTGCGCGTCGCCGAATCGAACGTCGCGACCGCGCTCGCGCCCGTACCGTCGCCCGCGATCGTGATGACCGGCGGCGAGACGACGTTGTCGAACGTGCCGTTCAACGAAACGGACGCAAGCCCGCCGCCCGTCGGCGCCGCAAACGGCGTGGCCACCCTGGCATCATGTCCGTCCGTGTCGATTGCCGCGCCGCCGCCGTAGACCGTGACGCGGGCGACTCCCTTGAAGAGCTCGGCCTGGTCGGCGACGAGCCGCAGCGTGCCGCCGTCGAAGTTGACGTAGCCCTTCGCCGCGTCCGTCGTGCCGCGGCCGACCACGTTCTGCGCGGACAGCGCGCCGCCGTTCAGGTTGAGGATCCCCGTGCCGGACGCGCGGTTGTTGACGACCGCCGCCCCGGCGAGTTCCGTCACGCCGCCCGCGACCGTGAAGGCGCCGAAGCCGGACGCCTTGTCGTCTTCAAAGGCGCGGGACGGGATGTGGAGGTCGTTCCGGACGGAAATCGCGCCGCCCGTCTGGTAGACGACGCCGGTGCCCGCGTCGCCGACGTACAGCGCCGTCTCCTGCGTCTCGAACGCGCCGCCCGACACGTAGGCCTGTCCCACGCCGCTCGCGAACAGGCCCAGATGAAGATAGCCGCGGCTGACGAAGCGTCCGCCCGAAATCGAGAGGAACCCGTCGCCGCGTCCGCCGATGTAGCCGAGCGCACCGCCCGCATACGGCGCGTAGAATGCGCCGCCGCGCAGGTACAGCGCGCCGCTCGACGCGGTCGAGCCGACGCTGATCTGCAGCCGGTTGCTGATGACGGCGCCCTCCGTCATCTCCAGGTACGCGCCGCGCAGGTCCGTCGACGAGGGCAGACCGATCTGGCCCGGCGCCGCGCCACAGGCGAGCGTCGTCGCGCCGCCGACCTTGACGCCCACAAGCTGTTGACTGCGGTTGGCGCCGACTTCGAGGCTGTTCGCCCCCAGGTCGACGAAGCCCAGATCCCGCAGACTGAGGCATCCCTTGACGACCGAGGACGCGCCGAGCGTCTGCGACTCGTCCGATTCGGGGTCGCGCGTCAGCACCAGGTCGGCGTCCGTCGAGACGCAGAGCTTCGGGTACGCGGACAGCGTCGCCCGGTACTTCGTCTCGCCACCCGCGACCGCGCCGAGACGAATGCCCGTGTAGTCGCCCGTGAACGTCGCCGGAACCTCGAACGAGTCGCCCGCGACGGCATGGAGCGAGACGGACACGTGTTCCTTGCCCGCCGCCCGGTACGTCTCGACCACGTGCGTGACCTGCTCGGCCGTCCAGCCCTGCGGCCAGCGCTCCGTCGCGCCCGTCAGGCCGAAATCGACCGTCAGGGTCGGGAAGCTGAAGCGATCCGCAACCGAGTCGGACGCGGACGCAGGACGGCCCAGCACCAGTTTCCCGCCTTTCGCCTCGAACGTCCCCGTGAAGTCGTTGACGCCGTTGAGGACGACCGCGCCGAGATTGGCGTCCTTCGCGAAATTGCTCGCGCCCGTCACCGCGCCGTTGATTGTCAGCGTCTTCCCGGCCGCCACCGTGAAGCCCATCGCGGCGTGGGGGTTGCGGTTCTCCAGCGCGCCGTTCCACGCGCCGTCGCCGTCCATCTGATAGAAGCCGCCCGTGCCATACCGCACGATCTTCCAGTCCTGGTTCGTCGTCGCGCCATCGAGCAGAAGCCCCGTCCGCCCGAAAAGCCGCAGCTCGTGCACCGAACCGCCCGCCATCGGCGACGCGTACGGACGGAAGTAGCGCGCGCCGTAGACTTCGACAGCGCCCGGATTCGACACCGCGTCGAACTTCCACTCGACGTCCAGGTTCCCCGTCTCGGGCGAATGGAGGCGCAGCGTCTTGCCGTTCATCTCGAACGTCGAATCGCCGTCGTCATAGAAATGGAAACCCGTCGTCGAGCAGATCGCGGCATCGTCCGCGAGCGTCAGGTGGCTCAGCTGACAGGTCGCCCCGGTGACGCGAATCGCGCCGTTCGTCTCCGCCACAGAGGCGTTGCATCCATTGCCGGCGATCGTGTAGCGTTCGGCCCTGTAGGTCATGTAGCCGCTCGACAGGCTGTCGAAGTGGAGCGTCGCGCCGTCTTCGACAACCGTCTCGCCCTCGGACGTGCCAAGCCCCGTCGAATCGACGACCTTCAGCACGCCCTCGGCAACGCGGATTGTCCCGGCGAAAGACGCGAGACCCGTCGAGACGAGTGTTCCGGCGCCCGTCTTCTTGATTTCCGTCACGGTCCCGCCCGCCAACGCCTCCAGTTGCGCGGCGGTGTAGCCCGTCTGCGTCCCCGTCACCGGGACTTCAAGCACGTCGGCGAAGAGCCCCCCCCCCCCGCAAAGAGGATGCCAACGCTCAAAACCATCAGACTGCGCCTATTCATTCTTTTTCCTTTCGAGTTTGTTTATGCTGTTCGACAAGACGGGAGTCGATGGCCCGACCTGTCTCAGCGGTGAAGATATTGATAGTGTATCAAAATCTGCCCCGAAAGGGAATGTCAAAATCGCCTTTTCTTTTGCTCTTTTCGCCTGAGGCAGCTTACGCGAAGGAAATGGGCTCACTCGCGCGAAGCCGCATTCTTCAACGCTGCATTCCGTTCCTTCTGGATGCGCGCACGCGCCTGTTTCACGTAAACGCCAAGGCGCGTGATGTCTTCGCTCTTACGGATGGGACGTCCGATCAGCTTCTCGAACTTCGCCCGAATCGCATCCATCTTGTCGATGTCGTTTGGATAAGAATTCACATCAAAGCCATTGATCTCTAGGCTTTCAACCTCGCTTTCGCGATATTCAACAAGTGCCTGATAGTTATTCCATTCTTCATTCTGTTCACGTCGGGAAATTTTCTTTGTTGGCGTTTTGGGTTTCATCGCATCCATTTGGCGATCCAACCACTTGATCGTATCAAGGCGGGCATCCCACCTTGCTTCATACGAGAACCCAGCCTCCCACATCGCGCCAATCAAATCCAAGTTAAGGACATGACAAGCCTCGCGTACAGACCAGTATCTGTCGGACGGACGCATACCATCGACAGGAATGCTCTTCAGTGCGTTTCGCCAGTCCTCGATCAACGCATCACGCTTGGATTTCTCTTTCACGTCCTTGAGATTTTCTCGCACCCTCTCGCTCGCCTTGATTACGCGAACGGATGCGTTGGTCGCCAGTGCCGTAATCAGGGCGCGCGACGCCGCGATTGCCTTCTCCTCTTGTGTCGGCGGACGTTTCTCACATCCCAGCACACTACAAAGAACAACAACTGCAAGCATGATTCGTTTCATTGTACCCGTACTCCGTCGAGGATGATGCCGCCGCCGATTTCTCGCTGGACGGCATTGCCGTGCTTTTGAACTTCGACGCTACTGCTCGGATTCGTTTTCAACACACGCTGAACAATGGCCGAATACCCAGATAGTCGTCTGAGGTATTCTGATTTCGCATCGGGCGGGACACGCCAGTCATTCCCTCGAAGGACAAGCCTGTCAAGGGCCTCTATCCACTGGTTTACAAGCATGGCAAGACCACGGAGGTGTGCGCGCCGTTCATCCTCGCGCCACTCATTCCCTTTCAATTCGGCACCCGTCTCCGCAAGCCGGATTTCGTCGCAAACAACCTTTAGCACCGAAAAGGGGACATCCAGGCAGTCTGCGGCCTGAAAACCGTTTTTCCTCATTTCGTCGCAGCAATTCATGGCCAGCCAGAAATTCGGGTCTGCACCAGTCAGATAGCCGCGCACACGCCGCATGCGTGGCAGTCGCGCCTGAATGGCCGATGCATATTCGCGCAAGAATCGGAATTTCACGGCACGATCCTGAATGGAACTCAAGGCATCCGTAAACTGACGGGCTATTTGTGTGTCGCTTATGGCGTTGCCTTCATTGGCAACGTATGAAATGATGTCCTTGACGCGACGGCATTCAGCAACGTCCTGTTCAGAGGCACCGCACCCACAAAGGAAAGACGCCTCTTGCACGGCAACAGCCAAAAACAGAAACCGCTGTCTCATCGTTCATTCTCCATTTCTCTTCAGAAGCCGAATGACCGTATTTGTGCCGCGAACGGCTTCAAATCCGTGCTTCCCGACAGATGTTGTTCCATCCGAATCAATTTTGAACACTTGCGCGTACCAGATGTTCGTGAAGACAAGGCTGTTGAAATGGCCATCATGCGTCCCGTTCGCCGGAATCTCTTGCAGTGCCAAGCCTGAAAAGGAAACGTTGTCTGGTGAAGCGTAAAGATCCAGCCGAAGGCCTACACCCCCAGCGAGACCTGCGGGCAACCCGAAGTCAAGCGCCACCGCAGTCGGACAGACAACGGACGATGGCTCGACAAGACGTGTCGTGGGGGTATACGAACAACCGTCCAACGTGACGGTCAAGTCAAGAGAGGCCATGACAAAAGGGCATTGCAGCATGCAGACGCCAAAAGACTCGCCGACTTCAGCGGGAGAGGCGACAGTCCATTGACAGGGCACGTCTGGCGTAGTCAGGCAGTAGACACGTTCGCCAACACCATAAACGTGGCGCGTTCTGTTTTCAGGAACCGAAGCGACAGTCTCAAGTTCAACCTTCACCGCCGTCGCCTTGTCGATGGTCGTCTGCGACCAGTCCGTCTCGTTCTCCGTGAACGTCGCCGTGACGACGATCTCGTTCGAGGCGTTCCGCAGCTGCGGGCGCACCTTGCCCCACGTGTGCGCCCAGAGCGACGTCACGACATGGGGGCCCAAAGGAAAAAGGAAGAGGGAAGAGGGAAGAAGTTGACCGTCCGCACTTCTTCCTTTTTCCCTCTTCCCTTTTCCTTCCTCCCCCAGCAACACCCATGCTCTTCCCCTGTAGGCGTCGGTGAGGTGCCACGTGCCGACAAGCCGCGCGTTCGTCGGTCGCGTGTAGGAGATTGCCTCGTTCGTCCGCACCGTTTCGAGGCGGTAGCCGCGCACCACGTCGTTGGATGAGACGATTGTCTCACACGGAGACACGGAGGCACGGAGCTCAGACGAATCCTTGCCCACGGATTGGCACGGATTATCACGGATTCCGATTCGTGCAGATTCGTGTTGATTCGTAGCCCCCCATTCTTCACCCTCTCCGTGGCTCACCCCGCATAGCGCCTGCTTCGCAGCTCGCTTCGCTCGGGGGATATGTGACTCCGTGTGAGCCGTTTCCACCTGTGCCGATTCGTGCTGGTTCGTGGATGCGTTCGTCGGCTTCTGCGCGAAGACCGTCGCGACGACGACCGCCGTCACGATGACGGCCTTGCCGGACGGCGGCAGCCTGATGAGCTGTTCCGAAAGCCCAAGCAGAAACTTCCTCTGCCAAACCGCGAGAGCCGCCAAGGCGCAGACGCCCGTGAGCGCCGCGCAAGCCCAGACGAACGCCGGTTCTCGGAAGACAGGTGCAACCATCACCGAATCTCCGAAAGGGCGGCGTTGCCACAGGAAACGCGGAGATCTACGGTCGCGCCATTCGTCACGAAGCCTCCCGCCATCTCCATCTGACAGGATCTCAGGGCGTTGCCGATCGCGACAGCGTTCTCGCAGAATTCAATAAGCGCATCCAACTCGTCTTTTGAGAGGGGATCCTTCCACGGCACATAGTTGACTGCACCATTCGATGCGCACATCGCAGACTGGAGAGCGAGGATAAGGACAAGGGCTGTGTTTCTCATGCGGCCATTATGGCAAAAATGAGCATGGACATTCAGGCACAATCATGGTGCGGCTGGCTTGTTGCGGTTCTCGCGGCTTCCATCAGGCACGGACGTCTTCCCTGTTACTGAGTCCTGTGACCCAAATGCGCGATGCCAATCGGCGAGGAATGCTGCCTGCCGAGGCTTGTCAAGTCCCGCACCTTCAAGCATGTATCGCAGGGCGTTGCGTTCAAAGAACCTGATGTCGTTTTCGTAGTGCCCCCGCATGCATCGGGCGGCATCCCGTCGGCGCCTGGCCATGTCGCCGTTCCCGTCGCTGAGGTCATTCGCGTCACCGGCTGAATAGCACATGTCCCTGTATTTCCTCCAGCCTTTCACGAAGAACGCCAGTATTTCCGCGTCAGGTACGTCCGCTTCGATCATTGCAAGGCCAATTGACGTGAACGGCCTCCAATAGTTCCCAAGCATCTGCTCCCGTCCATAGTAGGTTCGTCCAAGGAGATCGGCGGACAGCATGCGATCCGCTAGACTGTTCAGGAGTTCCGAACGCACTCTCGCGTCAGCGCACGTTCGGATCTGCAAGCATGCCTTCAGCACCGACTCGTGAAAAGATTTCGCCGAAGACTGCCGCGACACGTCTATCGCCTCGATGGCTCGCCGAGCCTCCCGAATGCCGGAATCGCATCCCGTGCGGAAGCCGTCTGAACACCCGAATGCCAAGGAGGCAATAGCCAACATGTAGATTTCATGCCGTGCCAATTTCATAGGCCAACTCCTTCTGAACGGTTTAATGTCCCGTCAAGCGCCCGCTCGACCCAAAAGCCGAACTTGGACACACGCAATGTTCCTGATTCAGACATCTCGAACCTTTGGTCTACAGACTCCAATTCATGGGTGACATCGCCCGTTTCCCCGGCGCTTTGCCAAAGAATCGGGATGTGCCAGGCGAGCAGTCCCTTTCGGCAGGGGAGTATCAGCGCATCCATCATCTTCGCCGCGTCAACGAAGAAGAAGTTGTCAATCCCGATCAGATGCCACTCATTTGCGCCCATTGCGTCTGAGGCACCACCATCGGTTAGCATGAGAAGTCCTGACGATTCCACTTCGGGACAGACAAGGCACTTCGCCGAGCCTCCCTGTAGAGAGTCAAACCAAGCACCTTCGCATGCCTGCATCTGAACGCAGTCAACAAATGGCGTGATTGCACACCACACCCTTTCGCACACACCCCACCTGTGCCGGTTCATGCAGTCGTTGACGGTCTTTTCTGGTGTCAGTTCCACTTTGACCCCCGTCGCCTTGTCGATGGTCGTCTGAGACCACTCTGTCTCGTTCTCCGTGAACGCCGCCGTGACGACGATGTCGTCCTCGCCGCCGCTCGGCCTGACGGCGCGGTAGGTGTTCTTGAACGAGACCTCCTCGCCCGGCTCCAGGTCCTGCTCGAACGGCAGGGGGCGTCCTCCGTAGGGCACGAGGCCGTCCGCGCCCGCGATCTCGATGCGGACGTGCCCGCCGCGCGTGCCGCCGTACGCCCGGCAGTCGAGCTCCGTCTCGGTCGACCGCCACGGGACGGTCTCGCCCGGCGCGTTCTCGTAGTCGTCCTCGAAGAAGACGACGCGCTTCGAGAACGTCGCCGACGCGCCCGGCAGGGGCGGGTCATCGTCGTGGTCTTCGTCGCCGGGATGGTCGACGCTGCCACCGCAGCCGCAGAAGCCGCCGGAAGCCGGGAGGCGGTAGCCCTCGTATTCGAGGTAGCCCGTCGCGCTGCAGCCACCGCAGGCGCAGCTGTCGCCGCACGTGACCGTGAACGTGTAGCCGCTCCCCGAAATGCGGCAGCAGACGTTCGTCCACGTGAACGCCCCGCCAAGGCCAAAGGGGACAACTTGCATGGTGAACGTTCTGGAAGGTTTTGAGAATGTCTGGAAGGTCGAGGACAGCAACAGCGCATTCCGAGAAGGCTCACACGGAGGCACGGAGACACGGAGAATTGGCTTGTGGGCTTGGACGGCTCCGTGGCTCCGCATCTCCGTGTGAGAAAAGCTCCCCTGCATGGATGTTCCGTGTGAGCGAATCGAAACCGGCCAGTGGAGCCAAAGCGCCCGCTGATCCTTCTCCCACGAATCCTCGATGTCGTCGCTCGACCTGCCGGCGACCTCGAACGGCATCGGGCACGTCACGCGGTACGTCTTGCCGATGAGGAGCGTGACGCGGTTTGTCGCGTCCGCCTTGACGATGAATGAGGGGTCGGCGAGGTTCGACGCGCCGTCGCCCGCGAACGTCACCTGGGCGTTGGCGCGACGCACGACGAGATCGACCCAGCAGTAGGCGTTCGTGTTCGCGCCCTCCGGCAGCGTCTGGTGCGGGCCGAACTGGGGCGCGTCCGCCGCGACGAGCGGTGCGTCGTCCGCACCGTTCGGGATGCCGTCGTCGTCCCAGTCGTCGGGGTTGACGCGGCGGTAGATGCGCTCGACGCTGTTCGAGCGCGCGATGAAGTCGCCGTTTGGGAAAAGTTCAAGCTGTGCGTTGATTGGGGGATGAATCACGAGGGGGTTGCTTTCGCTGAACGTGGAGGTGCCTGCGGCGCTGAACACGGAGGTGTTGGAGGCGGGGAGGCACGGAGTTTCTTTGACAGGATTCACAGGATTTGAGGAGCGTGGCGGACCGTACGCAACAATCCTGTCACTCTTGTCCCTCCTGTTCAAAACCTTCCAACCCTCTCCGTGTCTCCGACCCTCAGAACCCTCCGTGTTTAACGCCGTAGGCTTTCCATCCCCAATCAGTGCTAATCCGTGAGAATCCGTGGCTACCCCTCTCTCATACGGATTCCCCAGAAAGAAGTTCTGCCACGTCAGCACGACCGAGCCGTTCGCGGTCGCCGCCGTCCAGAGGTAGGACTGGTCGTGCCGCGCGAACATCGGCGCGCCGATGACGACGATCTCGTTCGAGGCGTTCCGCAGCTGC
>CAKTZA010000077.1 GCA_934635045.1 uncultured Kiritimatiellota bacterium
CTCTGGCTCAACGGGCGGGAGATCTTCCTCAAGGGCGTCAACCGCCACGAGCAGTGCCCGGAGGGCGGCGCGACGACAAGCGAGTCGCAGATGGTGCGCGACATCCAGATCCTCAAGTCGCTCAACGCGAACTTCGTGCGGGGCGCGCACTACCAGCAGGCGCCGCGCTTCCTCGACCTCTGCGACGAGTACGGCCTGCTCGTCTGGGAGGAGTCGCTCGGCTGGGGCAACGGGCAGAAGTACACGAAGGAGGGGACGATCGAGGAGCTGAAGGACCCTGACTTCGTCGCCCAGCAGGTCAGGCAGACGCGCGAGATGGTGCGCACGAGCTTCAACCACCCCTCGGTCGTCATCTTCTCGTTCCTCAACGAGTGCGGCAGCGACAGGCCGGAGTGCAAGGCGCTCGTCGACACGCTCATCGACACGATCCGGGCGGAGGACTCGGGGCGGCTCGTCACGTTCGCCTGCAACGTGATCGACACGGACATCTGCAACGAGAGGACCGACCTCGTCGCCATCAACGCCTATCCGGGCACGATCCCGATGAACCCGGGCGACGCGGCCGAGCTCCGCCGGCAGGTCTTCGCGCGGTTCGACAGCGCGGCGAAGCGGTTCCGCGACCTCTACCCCGACAAGCCCATCATGGTCTCGGAGTCGGGCTGCGGCGCGTTCTACGGTCGGCACGACCCGTTCGCGTCCAACGGCAGCGAGGAGTTCCAGGACGAGTACCTGACGGACATCCTCGACGCGCTCTGGGGGAACCCCGACTACGTGGGCTACTCGATCTGGCAGTTCGCGGAGACGCAGACGCACCACCGCAACTGCGGGCGGAAGGCGGGCCGGATGCTCGGCATGTCGATCGCGGGCATCGTCGACGAGCAGCGCCGGCCCAAGAAGGCCTGCGAGACGGTGAAGCGCTACTTCTCGCAGAAATAAAACGCATGTCACGCCTTTCGGCAGCTACATTTGGCGCGACCGCACGCATTTGATGGAGCGGACGGAGATTTGGTATAATGCTCATCATTATTCACCGACACAAAAAGGAAAAAACACCATGGGAGCGCTCATCTTCTTCGGCCTTGTGGCCCTCATCATTCTCGTCGCCATCCTGAAGACGGCCATCGTCGTCCCGCAGAAGACGGCGTTCATCGTCGAACGCCTCGGCAAGTACAGCTGCACACTCGACGCCGGCTTCCACATCCTCATCCCGTTCATCGACCGCATCGCCTACCGGCACACGCTGAAGGAGCAGGCGATCGACGTGCCGCCGCAGGAGTGCATCACGAAGGACAACATCGCCGTCTCGGTGGACGGCATCCTCTACGTGCAGGTGATGGATCCGGTGAAGGCCTCCTACGGCATCGGCAACTACCTCTTCGCGACGACGCAGCTCGCGCAGACGACGATGCGCTCCGAGATGGGCAAGCTCGACCTCGACCGCAGCTTCGAGGAGCGCACGTCCATCAACGCGGCGATCGTCTCGGCCGTCGACAAGGCGAGCGACCCGTGGGGCATCAAGGTCACGCGCTACGAGATCAAGAACATCACGCCGCCGCAGACGATCCGCGACGCGATGGAGAAGCAGATGCGCGCCGAGCGCGAGAAGCGCGCGATGATCGCCGAGTCGGAGGGCGAGCGCCAGTCGAAGATCAACCGCGCCGAGGGCGAGCGGGCGCAGGCGATTGCGCTGTCGGAGGGCGAGCGCGCCCGCCGCATCAACGAGGCGGAGGGCAAGGCGCAGGAGATCCTGCTCGTCGCGGAGGCGCAGGCGACGGGCATCCGCAAGGTGGCCGAGGCCATCGGCGGGAAGGGCGGGCTGGAGTCCGTCAACATGCAGCTCGCCCAGCAGTACCTGACGCAGTTCGGCAACCTCGCGAAGGCGAACAACACGATGATCATCCCGTCCAACCTCGCGGACGTCGCGGGCGTCCTCAAGGCCTGCACGAGCGTCGTGAAGAAGATCGAGGGCTGATCGCCTGATGGAAGACGCGCCGAAGACGCTGGAAGCGGTGCGCGCCGAGATCGACGCGGTCGACCGCGCGCTCGTGCCGCTCGTCATCCGCCGCCTGCGGGCCGTCCGCGACATCGCCGAGGCGAAGCGCGCGACGGGCCGTGCGGTCTATGACCCCGTGCGCGAGGAGGCGATCCTCGACGCGGCCGGCGAGGCGGCGGGCGACGACTTCTCGGACGAGGTGAAGACGGTCTTCCGCACGCTCTTCGACGTCGCGAAGTCGCGCCAGCGCGCGCAGCTCGCGAACACGGCGAAGGCCGGCGACCTCACGCTCGCCATCGTCGGGATGGGCCTCATCGGCGGCTCGGTCTACAAGGCCGCGCGGCGGGCCGGGTACGAAACTATTGCGCTGCACCACGGCGAAAGCGAAGGGCTCTCCCAGGCGGACGTCGTGCTCGTCTGCCTGCCACCCGAAGTCATCGTGCCGTGGATCCGCGAACATGCCGCCCAGTTCAGGCGCGGCGCGACGGTCATCGACATCTGCGGCGTGAAGACGGAGATCTGCCGCGCGCTCGCGCAGCTGCCCAAGGACGGCTGGCGGTTCGTCGGCGGGCACCCGATGGCGGGCAAGGAGGTGACGGGGTTCGCGAACTCGACCGCCGACCTCTTCCTCGGCAAGTCGATGGTGCTGTGTCCGCCGGAGCCGAACGCGGACGTGTCCGCGTTGGAGCGGCTTTTCCTGTCGCTCGGCTTTGCGCAGGTCGTCGTCACGACGCCCGCGAAGCACGACGAGATGATCGCCTTCACGAGCCAGCTCGGCCACGTCATCGCCTCGGCCTACGCACAGGATCCGCGCGTCGCGGAATCCGTCGGCTTTTCGGCGGGCAGCTTCGCGAACATGTCGCGCATCGCGACAATCGACCCGGAGACGTGGGCGGCGCTCTATCTCGCCGACCGCGACGCGCTGCTGGCGGCGCTGGACGGCTTCATGGAGCGCCTCGGCGCGTTCCGCCGCGCGCTGGACGCGCGGGACGCGGCGGCGCTGAAGGCGTTCATCGCCGCCGGGGCGGCGGCCAAGCGCGAGGAGCTGGCGCGGGCGCGGGAACGGCTGGCGACACGGCTTTTTGACCAACACACGAAAACCTAAAGAAAGGAACCAAACATGAAGAAACTGTTGTTTACGGGGCTTCTGCTTGTCGCCGCAGGCGTGGCCTTCGCCGTCTCGGACTGGCGGCACGGCGTGCGCGAGCCGCTGTGGCCAGAGGGGAAGATTCCCGACTTCCAGCCGCACCAGGTCGGCGCGATGACGGACGAGGCGAAGGACGCGGACTTCCTCGCGTCGCCGCAGCGGCAGATGCCGTACCTCGAGTGGTTCGAGGCCCCGGCGAATCCGAACGGCGCGTGCATGATCCTCGTCTCGGGCGGCAGCTACCAGGTCTGCTGCGACGTCGGGCTCATCAAGCTCTGGAAGGAGACGTTCACGAAGCTTGGCTACCAGACGGTGAATCTCGTCTACCGCACGCCGCGCCCGAAAGGCCTGCCCGTCTACCAGACGGCGTGGGAAGACGGCCAGCGCGCCGTCCGGCTTGTCCGCTCCCAGGCGGCGCAGCGCGGCTTCGATCCGGAGAAGATCGGCGTCATCGGCATGTCGGCGGGCGGCCACCTCGTGACGATGCTCGCGACGAGCGCGCTCACGCCCGCGTATGAGAAGGTCGACGCGCGCGACGACCTGCCGTGCCACGTCAATGTCGCGATCGCGAACGCGCCCGCCTACAACACGCTCGGCGCGGCGAACGGCGACGCGCGGCCGCAGGACGGCACGACGGTCGTCCCGACGATCAACCCCTGCTTCAAGTTCGACGCGAAGACGTGTCCGATCACCTTCCAGCACGGCGCGAACGACGTCTACACGCCGAACGGCTCGACGCTCTGCTACCGCGAGCTCCGCAAGCGGAAGATTCCGACGGAGCTGCACCTCTACGCCGACAAGGGGCACGGCGCGTTCGGCCTCGACCGCGCGGTCGAGTTCCTGAACCAGATCGAGTTCGCGTCGAAGCTCGCGCCGGAGGTCGATCTCATGAGCCGCTACGCGAGCGACGCGGCGCGCGGCGCCTACGAGAAGGAGAACGTCTGGCCGGAGGGGAAGATGCCCGACGTGCGGACGAACCAGTGCACGCCGTATCTCGAATGGCACCTGCCGAAGGAACTGAAGACAAAGGCGATCCAGATCGTCTATTCGGGCGGCGGCTACGGCGGCAACGCGCCGGACGGCTTCGAGGTCGCGCCGATGCGCCGCTACCTGAACGAGAAGGGCATGGCGGTCGTCACGATGAAGTACCGCACGCCGCGTCCGGCGGGGCTGCCGAAGCACCAGACGGCGTGGGAAGACCTCCAGCGCGCGATTCGCATCGTCCGCGCCAAGGCCCCGTCGAAGGGGCTCGACCCGAACCGCATCGGCATCATGGGCTCGTCGGCGGGCGGGCACCTCACGCTCATGGGCGCGACGAGCTCGCGCATGCGGGCCTATGCGACGATCGACGCGCTCGACGACGTTCCCTGCAAGGTGCAGTGGGCGATCGCGATCTATCCGGCGTATGCGCTGACGGACGGGCTTGACCGGCTCAACACGACGGGCGGCAACGACGATTCGGCCGTTCTCGCGCCGGAACTTCTCTTTGACATGGACACGCCGCCGACGCTCTTCATCCACGGCGATGCGGACGGCTGGGCGGCGATGAACTCGGTGAAGGCGTGGGAGCAGATGCGCCGGATGAGCGTGCAGAGCGAACTCCACACGCTCGCGCTCCGCAACCACTGCTTCCAGCGCAAGGCGTCGCCCGGCACGGGCAGCTACACGTGGATGGATCGCGCGTGGGAGTTCCTCACGGCGAAGGGCTTCAACAGGTAAGGCCGCCGTTCCGCAAGGCCGCATCCGCACGCGCCCATGTCCGACTTCGTACACCTTCACCTGCACACGACCTATTCGCTCCTTGACGGGCAGTGCCAGATCGTGCCGCTCGTGAAGAAGGCGCGCGCCCTCGGCATGCCCGCCCTCGCCGTGACGGACCACGGCAACCTCTTCGCCCTCAAGAGCTTCTACGACGAGTGCCGCTCGAACAAGGCGAAGACCTACGGCGACCTGGCGGACGTGCACGTCAAGCCCATCCTCGGCTGCGAGGCCTACGTCACCTCGACGGGCGACTACCGGACGCGCGACAAGTCGGAATACCGCCACCACCTCTGTCTCCACGCGATGAACCTGACGGGCTACCACAACCTCGTCAAGCTCATCAGCGAAGCGCACATCAACGGCTTCTACATGCGCCCGCGCATCGACCATGCGCTCCTCGAGAAGTACCACGAGGGCCTGCACTGCTCGGCGGCGTGCATCGCCGGCGAGGTCGCGCGCGCGATTGACCAGGGCCGCATGGACGAGGCCGAGCGCGTCGCGAAGTGGTACAAGGGGCTCTTCGGCGAGAACTACTCGCTGGAGGTCATGCTCCACAAGGCCACGAAGTCGGGGCCGGACATCCCGCTTTCGGCGCAGAACGAGTTCGTCGACCTCTACCAGCGGCAGCTGAAGATCGTCAAGGGGATGCTGGAACTGGGCAAGAAGCTCGACATCCGCGTCATCGCGACGAACGACGTGCACTTCCTCGACGCGGCGGACGACGATTCGCACGACGTGCTGCTCGCGCTCTCGACGGGCAAGAAGATGTCCGACGAGAAGCGCATGATCTACTCGGGCCAGG
Organism: uncultured Kiritimatiellota bacterium; assembly: GCA_934635045.1. GTDB lineage: Bacteria > Verrucomicrobiota > Kiritimatiellia > RFP12 > UBA1067 > UBA1067. The sequence goes on from CAKTZA010000077.1 coordinate 5,704, forward strand.
AGTACTTCAAGACCGAGGAGGAGATGCGCGCTCTCTTCGCGGAGAACCCGGAGCTCATCGCGAACACGAAGGAGGTCGCCGACCGCATCGAGGAATACGAGCTCGACTCGCCGCCGATCATGCCGAAGTTCGCGATTCCCGTCTCGTTCGGCACGGAGGAGGGCTACGCGAAGGAATTCGACGAGGAGAGGCTGAAGGCCGAGTTCAACGTCCAGAAGCCGAACAACTTCGACCGCCTCGGCGGCTACGACAAGGTGCTGCGCATCAAGTTCGAGGCGGACTACCTCGCCGAGCTCGTCTGGAAGGGCGCGGCGATCCGCTGGGGCGACAAGGACGGGAAGATTCCGGACGACGTGCGCGAGCGCGTGCAGTTCGAGCTCGACACGATCAAGCTGATGGGCTTTCCCGGCTACTTCCTCATCGTGCGCGACTACATCCGCGCGGCGCGCGAGGAGTGCGGCGTCTGGGTGGGGCCGGGGCGCGGCTCGGCGGCCGGCTCGGCCGTCGCGTACGCGCTCTGGATCACGAACGTCGATCCGCTCAAGTACGACCTCCTGTTCGAGCGGTTCCTCAACCCCGACCGCATCTCGATGCCGGATATCGACGTCGACTTCGACGACGCGGGGCGCGAGCGCGTGCTCGACTACGTGACGCGCAAGTACGGCGCCGACCACGTCGCGCACATCGTGACGTTCGGCCAGATGGCGGCGAAGTCGGCGATCAAGGACGTCGGGCGCGTGATGGACTATCCGCTCGCCGACACGAACAAGCTCGCCTCCTACGTGCCGGACACGCCGAAGATCAGCTTCAAGAAGGCCATGTCCACGACGGACAAGGACGGGGCGCCGAACAAGGACTACTCGCCGGACCTGGTTTCCGCGTTCAACTCCGAAGACCCCGTCGTCCACAAGCTCATGGAGCGCGCGGGGCGGCTCGAGGGCTGCATCCGCCAGCCGGGCGTCCACGCCTGCGGCGTCATCATCTCGCGCGACCCGATTGCCGAGACACTGCCCGTCATGCCGACGCCGGAAAAGGGAGGCAAGGGCAAAGGAAAAAGTGAGAAGGAAGAAGGAAAAGGTTCGGAGGACAAGCTTCTCACGACCCAGTACGACGGGCACTTCGTCGAGCCGGTCGGCCTCCTGAAGATGGACTTCCTCGGCCTCAAGACGCTGACGGTCGAGAAGGAGTGCGTCGCGCTCCTGGGCAAGGACAACCCGCGCGTGCCTGCGGCGATCCGCAACGCCGACGGCGAGCTGGACACGGACAAGATCCCGGACGACGACAAGGAGACGTACGCGCTCTTCAGCCGCGGCGAGACGACGGGCCTCTTCCAGTTCGAGTCGCCGGGCATGAAGAAGTGGCTTATCGCGCTGCAGCCCGAACGCCTCACCGACCTCGTCGCCATGAACGCGCTCTACCGTCCGGGGCCGATGGACTACATCCCGACGTTCGTCGCGCGCAAGCAGGGCGACGAGCCGGTCACGTACGACCACCCGGAGATGGAGGGGCGCCTGAAGGACACGTACGGCGTCACGGTCTATCAGGAGCAGGTGATGCTGCTCTCGCGCGACCTCGCGGGCTTCACGCGCGGCGAGTCGGACAAGCTCCGCAAGGCGATGGGCAAGAAGCTCATGGACATCATGAACGAGCTCAAGGCGAAGTTCGTGAAGGGGTGTCTGGCGAATCCGAAGTTCCGCGTCGGCAAGTGGGCGGACGAGGCCGAGGCGACGAAGCTCATCGAGAAGATCTGGAAGGACTGGGAGGCTTTCGCCTCGTATGCGTTCAACAAGTCCCACGCCGTGTGCTACGCCTGGGTCGCCTATCAGACGGGCTACCTGAAGGCGCACTATCCGGCCGAGTTCATGTGCGCGCAGATCTCGTCCGAAATCGGCAACTTCGACAAGCTTCCCGGCTTTGTCGCCGAGGCGCGCGACATCGGGCTGGAGCTCTTGCTTCCGGACGTGAACGAGTCGGGCGCGCGGTTCGTGCCGGCGAAGGGCTCGAAGGGCATCCGCTACGGCCTCGGCGGCATCAAGGGCGTCGGCAGCGCGGCGGCGGAGGCGATTGTCGCCGAGCGCGCGGCGAACGGGCCGTACACGGGCTTCCTCGACTTCTGCCTGCGGCTCGGCGGCTCGAACCTCATCAACAAGCGCGTCCTGGAGAACCTGACGCGCACGGGGGCGTTCTCGACGCTGGAGCCGAACCGCGCGAAGCTCTTCCTCAACATCGAATATGCGCTGAAGAAGGCGCAGCAGCGCGCGAAGGAGAAGGCGAGCGCGCAGACGAGCTTCTTCGACCTGATGGCGGGCGGCGACGAGAGGGCGGACGATTCGGAGCTGGAGGACGCGCCGCCGTTCGCGCCGGCCGAGGACCTCAAGAACGAGCGCGACCTCCTCGGCGTCTACATTTCGGGCGACCCGATGGCCGCGTGCCGCCACTTCCTCGGCGACCTTTCCGTCGTGCGCGTCGACCGCGAGGACGCGCAGAACCTGCCGTTCTCCTTCGACCTGATCGCGAAGAAGACGAAGGAGGAGGATGAGGCGGCGGAAGACCCGGTTTCGGAAGACGCCGCGCCGACGGCGGCGGATGCGGCGGACGCGGACGACGAGGCGGAAGACGCCGAGACGGCGGACGACACGTCGATCGAGGGGCTGCTGAAGAAGTCCGACGAGCAGGACTGGCCGCTCAAATCGATGGCGCGGGGCATCGTGCGCGCGAAGGGCGAAGTCGCGTGGAGCGACAAGGCGGCGTTCGACAAGGCCGTCAACAAGGAGAAGACGAAGCTCAAGCGGCGCGTCGACAAGATCCTCCTGAAGAAGCTCGACGTGCGCGCCGTCGGCATCCTCACGTCGTGCTCGGTGAAGACGCCGAAGCCGCGTCCCGACGGGACGGTCGGGCAGAAGTGGGCGATTCTCGGACTGGACGATGGGCGCGGCCATGCGGAGGGCGCGGCGTTCGCGAAGGTCTGGGAGAAGTGCAGTGCGCTGGAGTCGAAGGTCGACTCGCTCGTCCTCGTCTGCGGCGAGCTGTCGCACAAGACGGTCTACGCGAAGGAGGACGTGCGCCGCGAGAATCCGCAGGTCGGCGACCTGAACTTCACGGTCAAGGAGGCGTATCCGCTCGAGGAGGCGATGCCGCTCCTCTCGAAGGGGCTGCGGCTGAAGCTGCGCTACGACGACCCAGGCCTCAAGAGGAAAGTCGAGGCGATCCGAACCGTGATCCTGAAGAATCCGGGGCCGCTCCCGGTCTTCATCGAGCTGCGCTACCCGGACGGACGGGTGCTCGACATCGACCTTGGCCCGCAGTTCCGCGTGGCGGTGAATCTCGCGTTCCTCTCGGAGCTCGACAAGCTCATGCCCGCGAGCGAGGCGACGTTCAGGATCGACCCGCGCATCTACCTTGAAGTCCGCGAACCCCCACCGTGGGAACGGTAAGAGGCTAAACAGGAGGACGTCAAAATGGGATACCAAAGCGAGGCTGAGCTTGAGGCGCAACTGATGGCTCAGCTGAAGGGACAGGACTTTTCAGAAGTCCGTATTGCCGACGAAGAGGAGCTGCGCGGAAACTTCATGACGCAGTTCGTTCGTTTTAATGCAGGAAGCCTCGATGTGCCGCTTTCGAACAAGGAGTGGGACCGCATTGCCAACGTGACGTTGGGAAAGTCCGTCTTTGAGAGTGCCAAGGTCATTCGGGATAAGTTTGTGCTTCAGCGCGATGATGGCTCAAGGGTCTACCTTTCGTTTTTCAGCGCCGACGACCCGACGAAGAATGTCTTTCAGGTCGCGCACCAGACGGCGGTCGAGGGAAGGTATCGCAACCGTTTTGACGTAACGATTCTCGTCAATGGCTTGCCGTTGATTCAGATTGAACTGAAGCGACGCGGCATTGACGTGCGCGAAGCCGTCAATCAGGTGATGCGTTACAAGAAGCATTCCTATACGGGCTTCTATCACTACATCCAGCTGTTTGTCGTTTCCAATGGCGTCGATACCAAGTATTTCGCGAATTCTGACAGGCCGCTTCTCCATTCGCAGGCATTTTTCTGGACAGATCGGCAGAACATCCGGATCACCAATCTGAAGGAGTTCGCACTTGCATTCCTGGCGCGAGATCACGTTGTCAGGATGATGTCGCGCTACATGATCCTGAACGATACGGATCGTCTGCTGATGGTGATGCGTCCCTATCAGGTCTACGCGGTCGAGGCTCTTGTCCGGCAGGCTCGCGTCACGTCGCGCAACGCCTACATCTGGCATACGACTGGCGCTGGCAAGACGCTCACGGCGTTTAAGACGGCGCAGATCCTTGCTGCCGAACCGACGATCAGGAAGGTCGTCTTCCTCGTTGACCGCAAGGATCTCGATTCGCAGACGATTGAGGAGTTCAACAAGTTTGAGAGGGATTCCGTCGATGCGACAGACAAGACGGATGTGCTTGTGAGCCAAATGCGAGACAAGAACCGGCAGCTGATCGTCACAACAATGCAAAAGATGGCGAATGCCGTGAAGGGGTCTCGCTATGCAAAGGTGATGGACGCCTACAAGAACGAGAAAGTCGTGTTCATCATCGACGAGTGTCACCGCAGCCAATTTGGCGACATGCACCGCGACATCGTTCGGCATTTCGCCAAGGCTCAGTTCTTCGGGTTCACGGGGACGCCGCGCTTCGAGGTGAATGGCATGGTTGAGGGGCATCGTACGTTGACGACGGAGGCGCTATTCGGCGAGTGTTTGCACAACTACCTCATCAAGGATGCCATTTTTGACAACAACGTTCTTGGTTTCCACATCGAGTACGTCAAGACGATCAAGGGTGATTACGACTTGAACGATCGTTCGGTCGTTTCGGGGATTGATACGGATGAAGTCTACGGATCGGAAGACCGTCTGACGCGGATTGCGAACCACATTGTCAGCAACCACAGGACACGTACGCGCAATTGTCAGTATACCGCCATTTTTGCCGTCTCTTCGATACCGATTCTCATTCGATACTACGACATTCTCAAGAAGATCGACCATTCGCTTTCTGTCGGCGCGATTTTCACCTATGGCGCGAACGAAGAGGCGGAAGGCCGGGACGAGCATAGCCGAGATGCGCTGGAACGAATGATTCGCGACTACAATGAGAAGTTCGGCACGAGCTTCTCGACAGATACGTTTGTTGCGTATCACAAGGATGTCTCTGATCGCGTGAAGGGCAAGAAGAGCCAGCAGCTTGACATCCTTCTTGTGGTGGACATGTTTCTGACGGGATTTGACTCGAAGCCGCTGTCAGTCCTTTATGTGGACAAGGAATTGCAGTACCATACGCTCCTGCAGGCGTATTCGCGCACCAACCGCGTCGAGAAGGAGACGAAGCCCTTTGGGATCATCATCTGCTATCGAAACCTCAAGCAGCGCACCGACGAGGCGTTAGCCCTGTTTTCGAAGTGTCCCGCCCCCACCTTTGGCGGCAGCCTCACGCCGGGCTACGAGTACTATGTCGAGAAATTCAATGAAATGGCGCTGAAACTGAGAAACGTGGCCTTGTGCCCCGAAAGCGTCGATACGATGCAAAGCGAGGAAGACCAGCGCGCATTCGTCGTGATCTTCCGAGAACTGACGAAATACCTGCAGGCGGCTCGGACGTTCGTTGACTTTTCGTTCGACAAGTCCGTGTTCACGATGTCGGAGCAGGAATACGAGGACTACAAGAGCAAATACCTTCTCCTCTACACGAAGCGGAAAAACGATCGTCAGGCCGCGTCAATCCTGAATGATGTCGATTTCTGCATCGAGTTGATGGAAAGCGACCGCATCAATGTCGCCTACATCATGAACCTCATCCGCAACATCCATTTCGGCAGCAAGAAGAAAGATGCGGACATTGCGCACATCAAGGACGAGCTGAACCGTACGGACAATCCGCAGCTTCGCAAGAAAGTCGAACTTCTTGAGGCTTTTCTGGATTCGGTCGTCCGTGGCCTCGGTCGCGGAGATGATGTGGATGCCGCCTACAACGATTTCGAGAACGAGGAGAAGCGCAAAGAGATCGAGGCTTTCGCGAATGAAGTCGAGATGCCGGCCGAGGTCATCACGGAGATGGTGTCGAGCTATGAATTCTCTGGCGTCCTCGACGATGCGCAGGTGCGCGACAGCATTGCAAAGCCGTTGCCGCTTTTGAAGAAGATAGCGCTCGCCAACCGCATCACGGACTTTATTCTCACCCTTACCGACAAGTACCAATAAGGATTGACCATGCAGGACACGATTCAGGCTCATCAGAAGGAACTCTGCGCCAAGCTGTGGCAGATGGCGAACGCCTTGCGCGGCAACATGGAGGCATACGAGTTCAAGAACTACATTCTCGGCATGATTTTCTACTACTACCTCTCCGACCGTACGGAGAAGTTCATGGCGAAGAATCTGAAGGATGACCACCTCACCTATGAAGAGGCATGGAGAAATTCAGAACTGAGGAAGGCGCTTGAGACGATTTCGCGTCAGTCGCTCGGCTATCTCATCAAGCCGGAATTCCTCTTCCGCAAGATGGTCGAAATGGTCGAAAACCGTTCGTTTGACATTGAGTTCCTCCATCGCGCCATCAATGAACTGATGGCCTCGACGCAGGATAACGAGTCTCAGGACGATTTCGACGGCCTCTTCTCGGATATGCAGCTCGACTCCTCGAAGCTGGGTCATACGGTGAAGGAGCGGAGCAAGGTGATGGCCGAGATCATTGCCTCGCTGGACGGCATTGGCTTTTCCGTGGAAGATACGCGGATCGACATCCTCGGCAACGCCTACGAATACCTGATCGGACAGTTTGCCGCAACAGCCGGGAAGAAGGCGGGCGAGTTCTATACGCCGTCGGGTCCGGCCGAATTGCTGTGCCGTCTCGCGTGTCTCGGCTTGACGGACGTGAAGGACGCGGCGGATCCCGCCTGCGGGTCGGGTTCGCTTCTGTTGCGTCTCAAGAAGTATGCGAACGTGCGCAATTACTACGGACAGGAACTTACCTCGACGACTTACAACCTCGCCCGCATGAACATGATCTTGCGCGGCATTGGCTACAAGCACTTTGACATCCGCAACGGCGATACGCTCGAAAACGACTTGTTCGGCGAGCGCAAGTTTCGCGTTCAGGTCGCCAATCCGCCCTATTCGGCGCACTGGTCGAGTTCTCCATCCTTCATGGAAGACGAACGCTTCAACGAATACGGAAAACTCGCGCCCAAGAGCAAGGCCGACTTCGCATTCGTCCAGCACATGGTCTGGCACATGGATGACGACGGCCGCGCCGTCGTGCTGCTCCCGCATGGCGTCCTTTTCCGTGGTGATGCCGAAGCGACGATTCGTCGTCATTTGATTGAAAAGATGAATGTGCTGGATGCCGTGATTGGTCTTCCCTCCAATCTTTTCTTCGGCACGGGCATCCCGGTCTGCGTCCTCGTCCTGAAGCGGGATCGCGGCGCAAATGCCGGAAACATTCTCTTCATTGACGCATCCAAGGGCTTTGAGTCGGGGAAGAACCAGAACATCCTTCGCGATACGGATATCGACAAGATTGTCGAAACGTACGAGAACCGTCGCGATGTCGAAAAATATGCCCACGTGGCGCCGATGTCCGAAATCGCCGGGAACGGGTTCAACCTCAACATCCCGCGCTATGTCGATACATTTGAGCCTGAGCCGGAAATCGACTTGAACGCCGTCGCACGGGAGATTCGTGCCGTGCAGGCCGAAATCAAGGACATCGACGCGAAACTGAAGCCCTACTTCAAGGAACTCGGCCTTGAGTTCCCATTCGCGTGAGGAGCGTCGCCATGAACGGACTTTCAGTGAACATCGTTTCAGCCGTCAAAGAAATCAAGTCGGCCATCGTCAAGGCGCAAAGCCGCGTTGCGGCGAATGCGAACGCCGAGATGCTGACGCTTTATTTCCGCATTGGCCAGTACGTCGCGCACAAGACGAAGACCGAGAAATGGGGAACCGGCGTGATTGATGCCATCAGCCGCCAGTTGCAATTGGAAATGCCGGGATTGCGTGGGTTTAGCGCGCGAAATATTCGGAATATGCGCCAATTCTACGAAAATTGGAGCCATGACTCAATTTGGCAGACGCCGTCTGCCAAATTGAATGTACCGACAAATAGTGGAGCGACTTTGGCATCCGTGAGGCCAGAGCGTGATGACGTACAAATCCATGACGATGTGATTTGGCCGTCAACAACGGCCAAATTTGAGGTGGGGAATGGCGTTTTTGTGACCATCGCAGAATTCCTGTCTGTCAGTTTCTCGCATCACATGGAGATATTGACCAGTGCAAAATCTTTGGAAGAACGGTTGTTCTACATACATGAAGCCGCATACAGCCACTTGAATCTCCAGCAACTCCGCGAGAGCATCAAACGTGACGACTTTCACCATCGCGGCGCGATGCCGAGCAACTTTGCGGCGACAATCCCCGATGTCGCTTTGGCGCGAAAGACGCTTGCGATGTTCCGCGACGAATATCTGCTCGACTTCGTGAACCTTGACGACATCGAGGCTACGGACGGCGAGGATGTGGACGAGCGCGTTGTGGAGAAGTCCATAGTGGCCAACATCAAGAAGTTCATCATGGCATTCGGGCGCGACTTCTCGTTTGTCGGCAACCAGTATCGGCTTGAAGTTGAAGGACACGAACTGTTTGTCGATTTGCTGTTCTTCAACCGCGAGTTGAATGCGCTCGTCGCCGTCGAACTCAAAAAGGGTGGGTTTAAGCCCGCCTATCTGGGGCAACTGCATCTGTATTTGCAGGCGTTGGAGGACAACCTCAAGAAGCCACATGAGAATCCGCCTGTCGGCATAATTCTCTGCAAGTCCGCAGACAAGGCGTTTGTCGAGTATGCCGTCAGGGATTTTGACAAGCCGATGGGCGTGGCAACCTACAAGACGGCGGACGAGATGCCGGAAAGACTGAGGCGCGCTCTGCCGCCGATTGACGAGTTGCGGCGTCAGCTTGCCATCGTTGGCGATGCTGCAACAGAGAGTGTGGATGCCTAAAATGAAACCTTCATCCGAAAAGGCGAAATCGGCCTCAAAAGTATCCTCAAGGGGTTCTCTGGAG
>CAKTZA010000078.1 GCA_934635045.1 uncultured Kiritimatiellota bacterium
GACACCCCCCCCCCCCCCCCCCCCATAAGTACCGCATCATTGTCGTGATGGACATGTCCGCGTATGCCGGGAAGGAAAAGCTTTCCGGCATACTGGACTTTCACGGCAAAAGACGGATCTGGGAGCTTCAGCTGATGTGCGCCGACGAAGGCCTGACAGCGGAACGCCTCCGTCAGGCGCGACGCGACAGGATCGACGGCTGCATCTTGCTCTGCTTTCCGTCGACGGAACAGCTGCACAGCATCATCCAAAGCGGCATCCCGTTCGTCGTCGAGACGGACAACCGACTTCTGGACGGTCTGCCGCGCCATGCCACCGCCATTTCCCTTGACACGGAGGCCCTTGTCAAGGCCGCCGTCGACCACTTTCTCGCGCAGCACGTCTTCCGCGACTTCGGCTACGTCGGGGACAAGGACAACTGCTTCTGGTCATCCGACCGACAGCGGACGTTCGTGCGGCAGATGAAGGAACGGGGACATCTCTGCCAGACGATTCCGGTCACAAGCCGGCGACTCGAAGCCGGACTCAAGTCGCTCGCGAAGCCCGCCGCCATCCTGGCCGCCAACGACGAGACGGCCGCGCGCGTCCTTCACGTGGCGCGGCAGGCGGGCCTTGAGACGCCGCGCGACATCGCCATCCTCGGAATCGACGACAACGCAACGGTCTGCAACCCGCTCGCCCTCGATTCGATCGCCATCGACTTCCGCGCCGGCGGACGGCTCGCGGCCGAACTGCTCGAGCGCATCCTGTCCCGCCGGGATCTGCCTGTGCCGACCGTGAACTACTACGGCATTGCGGGCATCGGCACGCGCGGCTCGTCCGTCCGGGTCGGCGCGGCGTTCGAGCTTGTCAGCCGCGCCTTGTCGTTCATCGACGCGAAGGCCTGTTCGTCCATCGGCGTGGATGACGTCGCCCGCCATCTCGGCGTCTCGCGGCGGCTGGCCGACCTGCGCTTCCGCGAAGCGCTCGGCAGCACGATTTCGGACTGCATCCGCAACCGGCGCCTCCGCGAGGCCAAGCGGCTGCTGGCCGAAACCGACACGCCGATCGCGGACATCGCCGACGCCGTCGGCATCTCAAGCGCCAATCACCTCAAGAACATCTTCCTGCGCCATGTCGGGGTCACGATGCGCGCCTTCAGGAAAGCGTCCGCGACGACGGGCAGCCCACTCACCTAAAGCCGAGGATCTTGTGCAGCTGGACGGAGAGCGACCAGCCGTCCAGCTGCGCCAGCACGGCTTTTGCCGTCGCGAAGTCGATCTGTCCGTCGCGTTCGCACGGCGAGATGTAGTAGTCTGTCGCGGCGATCCGTCCGCGAATGTCCTGGGCGAAGCGGACAACCGCATCCTCCGCCGCCGATGCGACAATCCGCACCTCGTCGCAACGGCAAAGCCCCGGCGACGTCGCCACGAGATAGCGGTCGGCATGCTCCACCTTGGGCGAGCAGGCGACGTAATCGACGGACGCAAGCCAGTCCGGCGCCGCGAGCCCATTCGTCTCGACGCCGATCCAGTACCCCACGCCCTTCAGCGCCGCGATGAGTTCAGGCATCTCCGCCTGGATTGTCGGTTCGCCGCCCGTCAGGATGACGCTCTTCGCCCGATGCGTTCGCACCTCTGAAACCAGATCTTCCAACGACAGCGCAAAATGCCGAACGGTGTCCGTATCACACCACGGACAGGCGAGATTGCAGCCCGCAAAGCGCACGAAAACGCAGGGACGCCCCATGTTGCGTCCCTCGCCCTGCAACGACTCGAAGATCTCAACGAGACTGTACATCGAGAAAGGCCTTCAGGGCGGACACGCCATAGATCGCCGCCGTCTCGGCACGGAGAATCGTGGCGCCGAAGCTGACCGGCGTCGCGACCTCCAGCAGCGCAGCCAGTTCCGTCGGCGTGAAGTCGCCTTCGGGGCCGACATAGACCGCCCAATCGTCAGAGGACGGCGTTTTGTCCGCAAGCGCCGCGCCAATCGGCACGGGCGGCGGAGTCGTCAGCGCACCGACAAAGCACGTCGTCGCGCGCACAAGCGGCAGCGACTCGGCGAAGGTGACGGGCGACAGGATCTCCGGCAGCCATTTCGCGTCCGACTGCCGCGCCGCGTCCTCGGCAATGCGCTGCCACCGGGCGCGTTTCGCCGCACGTTCGCCCGGCGCGAGGCGCACGATCGTCCGTTCGCTGAGAACCGGCACGAGGCGCGTCACGCCCAGCTCCGTCGCCTTCTCGATCGTCCAGTCCCATCGTGAGCCCTTCGTCACACAGGCGAAGAGCGTCAGCGCGAGCGACGGGCGCGCGAGCGTCTGGACGCCCGCGGCCGGCACGATCTCGACCGTCGGCGAAGTGCCTGTCCGCCGACAGGTGCAGACCCGCCATTGGCCCTGTCCGTCAAAGAGCTCGATCTCCTCGCCGTCTTTCGGACGCAAGACCCGCAAGTGCTTCTGCGCCTCCGCCGAAAGCACGGGCACGTCAGAGGCCAACTGTTCAGTCGCGACCAGCAGACGGTGCATCTTCGCGCTTCCTCACGTTTCCAGATGTGCCTGGATCGCGGCGGAAAGGACGTGCTGCGCGCCCGGCGCGAGCGTCCGCCCGCCCGGCCAGTCCGACACGGGCTCGACGCAGACGAACTTCTTCCAGTCGTCCGCCGCGAGGTCGGCGAGCGTTGCCGCCGGCCCCGGATTCCAGACGACCGCGCGGTCGTTGCCGGATGCCGCGATGGCGATTGCGCGCTTCAGCCCCGTATCGAGAATCGCGTAGGCGTGCTTGGGCGTCGGCGGCATCTCGAAGATGTGGTCGGGCGCGAAGTCGAGCTTCAGGTCGCCCGTCCACACGCCCGTCTTCAGCTCCGGCGTCGTGCCGTCCGTGAAAGAACAGCCGTCCAGCCCCTTCACGGCCGCATCGTCGCGGTTGCGGACGACGAAGTACGGATGGAAGCCGCAGCTGAAGGCAAACGGCTCCGCACCCGTGTTCGTCGTCGTCAGCGTAAGGTTGAGTTTCATCGAGACGGAGACCTTGACCTCCAAGTCAAAGTCGTGCGGCCAGAGCTTTTTCGTCACGAGGTCGGACTTCAGCCCAAGCGTGACTTCCGTAATGTCCTCGGAATACTCCGTGCCGCGCACCTCGAAGACCATGACCGACGCGAAGCCGTGGCCCGGCAGATCCTTCGAGAAGCGGTTGCCGAACTGCGGCCAGCAGACGGGCACGCCGCCGTGGAACTTGTCGCCGCGATTGTAGTCCGCATCCGTCTTCGCCGGACGGAACAGGACGGGGCCGTGCCCCGTCGGGCGGTACGACAGCGTGTTCGCGCCGAGGAGCGCGACTTCGGCCGTGCCGTACTTGTTCGCAAGGACGACGTTCGGGTAGCCGGCGAAGCCCGTGCGGAAGACGATCCGCCCGGGCGCGCCGAAACGCTGGTTCAGTTCGGCAACGGTCATCTTAGATCAGCCCCATGTAGAGCTTCTCGATGTCCTTGACCGTGAGGTCGCGGGGGTTGCCCGGACGACAGGCGTCGGCGTAGGCCGACTCGGCGAGGAACTTGACGTCTTCCCTCTTCAGGACGCCCTTCAGGTTCGCCGGAATGCCGACGTCCTTCGAAAGCTTCTCAACGGCGGCGATCGCCGCCTGGCGCGCCTTCGCGAGCGGCATCTTGTCCGCGCCCTTGACGCCCATCGCCACCGCGATCTTGCGGTACTTGTCGCCCGTCTTCGGCGCGTTGAACTTCATCGCCGTCGGCAGCAGGATCGCGCACGCCTTGCCGTGCGGCATGTCGTAGAGCGCGGAGAGCCCGTGCGCCATCGAGTGGTCGATGCCGAGGCCGACGTTCGAGAAGCCCATGCCCGCGATGTACTGGCCGAGCGCCATGCCCGCGCGGCCGGCCGGCTTGTTCGCGACCGCGTCGCGCAGCGAGGCCGAGATGAGGCGGATCGCCTCCAGGTGCATCATGTCCGTCATCGGGCACGCCGCCTTCGTGATCAGGCCCTCGATCGCGTGCGTCAGGGCGTCCATGCCCGTGAACGCGGTGAGGCCCTTCGGCATCGAGCTCATCATGTCGGGATCGACGAACGCGACGACGGGGATGTCATGCGGATCGACGCAGACGAACTTGCGCTTCTTCTCGACGTCGGTGATGACGTAGTTGATCGTCACTTCCGCCGCCGTGCCGGCCGTCGTCGGGACGGCGAGGATCGGGAGCGAGGGCTTCTTCGTCGGGGCGACGCCCTCCAGGCTGCGGACGTCCGCGAACGCCGGATTCGTGCGGATGATGCCGACGGCCTTCGCCGTGTCCATCGACGAGCCGCCGCCGATCGCGATGATGCAGTCGGCCTTCGCCTTCTTCGCGGCCTTGACGCCGTCCTTCACGTTCTGGATCGTCGGGTTCGGCTTGATCTCCGAATAGACCTCGTAGGCGACCTTCGCCGCGTCGAGGAGGTCGGTCACCTTCTTCGTGACGCCGAACTTGATGAGGTCGGGGTCGGAGAAGACGATCGGCTTCTTGAGCCCGCGCTGGGCGAGTTCGGGGACGATGGACTGCACGGCGCCCGCGCCGTGGTACGAGGTTTCGTTCAGGATGATGCGATTGACCATGTTGTTCCTTTTTGCTTGTTCGTCTGCCGTGAGGCTTTTTCCCTTGACGCAGGGCATTGACGTTGTTTGAATTATACCATAACCGCCGTCGCGTGTGGCGATTCGACGGTCATTTCACCAGATCCGTCCAGTCATAGAGCGACCAGGCGTTGTAGACGATATCCGCAAACTTCCAGCGCTTCGCGTCGTCCGCGAACAGCGCGGCCCAGGGCGCGGACGGATTGACGAGCTCGATTGACGTGAAGAGCTCGCGCGCCGTGAAGTAGGCGTGCGCCGCCGGGATCGCCGCGAAGCCCTCGGCGACGAGCCGCACGCCGCCGCCCAGCGCCTTCGCGACGGCAATCGTATCCTCCGCGCGCTTCGCGACGAGGTTGACGCCGACGAGCGCATAGAGCCGCGCAATCTCCTCGTCGCCGTCCGGGCAGCCGTAGAAGCGGTGATTTCCCTTCGCCGTCGCGCCATAGCCGCGCAAGTCCGCAACCGTGACCGCGCCCGCCGTCGGGACGGACGCCCCCGTCGCGCGGTCGGAGACGAACAGCACCTTCTCGCCCGCCCTTTTCGTCGTGACGGCAATCGGCGTCGCGTCATCCGCGAGGATCACGCCGTTCGCGGCGCGCGTGAAGCCAATTTCGGCGACAGGGCGAATCCCCGCCCGCGCACGCACCCCGTCCGGCGTCAGCGGTTCGCGCGCGGCCTTCTGCCGCGCCGCCGTTTCGGCCATGATGTCGTAGGCCGTCCGTTCGCCCGGCAGGTCCAGCGTGCTGCCGGTCAGCGTCACGCTCGCCGCCCAGCGGTTCGTCCGCATGTCGGCGAGGCTTTTCGGCGAATACGCGAGCGCCGTGTCGACGTCCGCGAACGAGAAGCCGTATTCGAGCGCCCGGTAGTCGTCCCGCGTGCGCACGAGCGGCGCGCCCTGCAGCCAGTGGTCCATCCAGTCGACGGCGTAGGAGCTCGTCGACTCGTGCCAGGCGTGCGGGCCGGTCATGTCGGCGAGGCGGTAGGCGTCGGGCGCGCCGAGCGTCGCGTAGACCTGCTGCGCGGCGTCCGCCGTGTCGAGGACGCCCGTGAACGGGAAGAAGTCGCCGTGCGAGGCGCAGTGCAGGACAGGCGACGGCGCGCGCAGGACAATGTGCGCGAGGTGGTTGAAGCCGAACGCGAGCGAACCGAAGGGGAACTGCTCGGCATCCTGCGGGCCGCATTCGCGGCAGACGGCGCGCTGCGTCGAGAGGTAGCCGCTCGGCGCGGCGCAGCGGACGCGGTCGTCGAGGCACATGAGCCACGACGTCATCGTGCCGCCGCCGGAATGCCCCATCACGCCCAAGCGCGCGGCATCCACCTCAGGCCGCGTTTCCAGGTAGTCGAGCGCGCGCATCCCGTCCCAGATGCGGAACGTCGCGGCGCTCCCGCCCAGGAGCTCCGCCCGGACGCCGATGTTGTTGTGCGCCGCGCAGCTCCAGAGTTCGGCGTCGTTCCGGCTCTGCCGGCGCTCGCCCTGGTCGACCGGGTCGTAGACAAGCGCGACCATCCCCTTCCGCGCGGCCTTCACGCAGCCGCGCTGGTACGGGGCCGCCGCCTTGCCGTTCGTCGAGTGGCCGCAGGGCACGACGAGGCCCGGACGCTTCCCCGGGAACTTCGCCGGATCCGGCAGGAAGAGGTGCGCCGTCACGTGGAAGCCGGGGCGGCTCTCGAACAGGATCTTCTCGACCGAATAGCCGTCGCGCGCGACGCGGCCGGTCACGCGCGGATTGAGCGGCGTCCGATCGGGAAAGCCGCCCAGCGCCTTGACGAGCGCGGCGCGCACCGCGTGCTGGCGCGCCCGCACGGCCTCCGACGTTGCGCAGCCCGTCCAGTCCGCATCGGCCTTCCGGTCGGCCTCGTAGACGCGCTTCGCGGCATCCTCGCAGACGATCGCGTTTCCCGCCGGCAGTGCGGCGGCCAGCAGAAGTGCAGACAGCGTCATTTTCTCCCGTCTCCCCCTTTCAGATGTTCTTGATCGCGACGCGCATCGCCTTGTTCAGCTCTTTCCAGAGCGTCTTGGCATCGGGCGCCGCCAGGATGAACGGCAGCTTCTCGCCGTCCTCAAACGTCTTCGCGAACGCGCCAAGCAGCTTCAGGTAGAACGGCGAGGCGACCACGGGCAGCACCGTGAAGACGACGAGGTTCACCAGCTGGCCGTTCCAGTCGATCCCCTTGGGCGAGACGCCCGCCGCGAACGTCAGCAGCCCTTCCTCGACGCCGCGCATGTGCGGAAACGCCAAGCCGTTCCCGACGGCCGTCGAGAGGATCTTCTCGCGTTCGAGCGCCGCCGTCACGATGGATTCCGGGCTCTCGATCATCTTCTCCTTCGCCAGGACGTCGCACAGCTCCACGATCGCCCCTTCCGGCGTTTCCGCCTTGAGGCTGGGGACCATCAGCTTCCCGGTGCTGTACCGCGAAAGCGGAAACTTCGGATCCGGCTCGCCCGGCCTCAGCCCCGTCGCCTTCACGTCGGGACGGTAGAGGATGCGCCCGCAGTTCGTGCACGGCACGTACTGGTCTTCGCCCAAGACGTGCTGAAGCCGCGCCGTCGGGACACGCAGCCCGCAGGCAGAGCAGTTCCCGCGCGCCAGCGGCGACAGGAAGAGCCGGCTCTTCGCGACCAGCCGCCGGTAAAGCGCCGCAGCCTCCGGCTCCAGCTGGGCCTGCAGCCGCGAAACCTCGGCGGCCAGTTCCTCCGTCCGCTCGCCGGAGCCCACGTTCTCGTGCTCGTCGCGAATCAGCAGCAGATGCTGGATCTTCCGCAACAGCCTGATCTGATCTTTCACCATGTCAAATGCCCCCTTCTTCTTGTTTTCGTTCAATGCGGGCAGTATAGCATACGGACGTTAACGGATTGTTAACGAAAAACGCGCGGACAGGACTCCTGATCGTCGGGGCCTGTCCGTGCGTTCTGACAAGAGCGTTCGCGAAGCTTACTTCTTGAAGCTCTCCTCGACGGCCACCGCCACCGCGACGGTCGCGCCGACCATCGGGTTGTTGCCCATGCCGATGAGGCCCATCATCTCGACGTGCGCCGGGACGGACGAGCTGCCCGCGAACTGCGCGTCGGAGTGCATGCGGCCCATCGTGTCCGTCATGCCGTAGCTGGACGGGCCCGCCGCCATGTTGTCCGGGTGAAGGGTGCGGCCCGTGCCGCCGCCCGAGGCGACGGAGAAGTACTTGCGCCCGTTCTCCCAGCACCACTTCTTGTAGGTGCCGGCGACCGGATGCTGGAAGCGCGTCGGGTTCGTGGAGTTGCCCGTGATCGACACGCCGACGTTCTCGGCCTGCATGATCGCGACGCCTTCCGGCACGTTGTCCGCGCCGTAGCACTTGACGGCCGCGCGCGGCCCCTTCGAGAACGCCTTCTCCTCGACGACGCGCAGCTTCTCCTTCTTGTTGTCGAAGGTCGTCTTCACGTAGGTGAAGCCGTTGATGCGCGAGATGATGTACGCCGCGTCCTTGCCGAGGCCGTTGAGGATGACGCGCAGGTTCGTCTTGCGCACCTTGTTCGCGTTGAGGGCGATCTTGATCGCGCCCTCCGCCGCCGCGAACGACTCGTGGCCCGCGAGGAACGCGAAGCACTCCGTCGCGTCGTCGAGCAGCATCGCGCCGAGGTTGCCGTGGCCGAGGCCGACCTTGCGGTTCTCCGCGACCGAGCCGGGAATGCAGAACGCCTGGAGGCCGACGCCGATCTCCGCCGCCGCGTCCTTCGCCTTCGCGCAGCCCTTCTTGATCGCCATCGCCGCGCCGACCGTGTAGGCCCACTTCGCGTTCTCGAAGCAGATCGGCTGCGTCTCCTCGACGATCTTGTACGGATCGAAGCCCGCCTTCTTGCAGATCTCGGCGCATTCCTCGATCGACTTGATGCCGTAGGGCTTCAGCGCGGCGAGGATCTTCGCCTCGCGGCGCTCGTAGCCCTCGAACAGCTTCTCGTCGGTCTTCTTGGTAACTTTCTTTGCAGTAGCCATAAGTTCTCCTTTGATTGCCTCTGTCCCCCGTCGGCAGTCCGCTGTCCTTTCCGAGACAATGGACGGACGACAAACGACAGCGGGTACTTGAATTTACTCCTTGCGCGGGTCGATGTACTTCGCCGCGCCCTCGAACTGGCCGTAGTGGCCCTTCGCCTTCTCCCACGCCTCGTTCGGGGTGAGGCCCTTCTTGATGAAGTCGGTCATCTTGCCGAGCGAGACGAACTCGTAGCCGATCACCTCGCCGTCCTTGTTGAGCGCCATCTGCGTGCAGTAGCCCTCGGTCATCTCGAGGTAGCGGGGGCCTTTCGCCTTCGTCGCGTACATCGTGCCGACCATCGAGCGGAGCCCCTTGCCGAGGTCCTCGAGGCCCGCGCCGATGACGAGGCCGCCGTCGGAGAACGCGCTCTGCGTGCGCCCGTAGACGATCTGGAGGAAGAGCTCGCGCATCGCCGTGTTGATCGCGTCGCAGACGAGGTCGGTGTTGAGCGCCTCAAGGATCGTCTTGCCGACGAGGATCTCGGACGCCATCGCGGCGGAGTGGGTCATGCCCGAGCAGCCGATCGTCTCGACGAGCGCCTCCTCGATGACGCCGTTCTTGACGTTCAGCGAGAGCTTGCACGCGCCCTGCTGCGGCGCGCACCAGCCGACGCCGTGCGTGTAGCCGCTGATGTCCTTGATCTGCTTGGCCTGCACCCATTTTCCCTCTTCGGGAATCGGCGCGGGACCGTGGTTGCACCCCTTCATGAGCGGGCACTGATGTTCGACTTCTGTCGAGTAGACCATTTTGTGTCTCCTTGGTGGTTGGTAAATATGGCGCGTATTATATCAAAATTTCGGCCGCCCCGCCGCCCAGGCCCAAGGATGCGAGGAATCGCCGCCATCGCCACACGTCAGTCTATCAGACGTGACAAGGCATTCCCTCGGCGAGATGCGTCTCGGCAAGCGAAAGCCCCGAGGCGATGGGCGATCCTCTCCGTCCTCTCGCGCGACTGTCGGCTCCTCCGGGCCACAGGCGGCTTGCGCCGCCGCTTCGCAAGAATCTGCGTCCGTACGCCGAGCCACGGGGAACCGCCGCCGTCAGGCGCAGACGACCGCGTGAATGGCGAGGAGCTTCTTCCAGAGCGCCTCGACCTCGGCGAAGCGGATCGCGTTCGCCGCGTCGCTCTTCGCGACCTTGGGGTTCACGTGCGTCTCCATGAAGACGCCGTCGACGCCCGTCGCGACCGCCGCGCGCGCCAGGGCCGGCGCGTACTTGCCGTCGCCGCCTGAGCCCGTCCCGAGCCCGCCCGGACGCTGAACGGAATGCGTCGCGTCCATGATGACCGGGTAGCCGAGCTCGCGCATGATGAGCAGCGAGCGCATGTCGGCGACGAGATTGCGGTAGCCAAAGGAGCTGCCGCGCTCGCAGAGCGTGATGCGGCGGTTGCCCGTCGACTCGATCTTGCGGACGACCTGCGCCATGTCCTCCGGCGCCATGAACTGGCCCTTCTTCACGTTCACGACCGCGCCCGTCTCGCCCGCCGCGACGACGAGATCCGTCTGCCGCGCGAGGAACGCGGGAATCTGGAGGACGTCGCAGACCTCGGCGACCGGCTTGCACTGCCACGGCTCGTGCACGTCGGTCAGCACCGGAACGTCGTACGTCGCGCGGATCTCGGCGAGAATCTCCAGCCCCTTGTCGATGCCGGGGCCGCGAAAGGCGTCGACGCTCGTGCGGTTCGCCTTGTCGAAGCTCGCCTTGAAGACGAAGCCGACTTTCAGCTTCTTCGCGAGGGCCGTGAGCCGCTTCGCGAGATCCATCGCCATCGCGCGCGACTCGATCACGCACGGGCCCGCAATGAACGTGAGACTGCCGTCGCCAAACGCGACGCCCTTATCGACAGAAATTTTCTTCATGCCCGAAATTATACCAAAACGGCGCAGCGACTGTCATGGGGCGACATAAATCAAAAGCAAGCCGTCGCCATCGCCCTGAGTCGGCACCTGCTGGGGTGACGGACGAACCGCGCGTCAGATGTCGACTTCGACCTCGACGGTCTTGTCGACGGCCGTCGGCTTCGCGTCCTCCTTCACCGTCGGCTTCGCCGTGATGCCGCGCGCCTTCTTCGAGGAGGTCGGAAGATAGCGGTAGTAGACCATCAGCTGGAGCGCGACCCAGCACGTCGGCGCGACCGGCTGCGAACCGACGTGCATGTCCTCGCACGTCCAGTAGCCGAGGTTGCGCTTCTCGCCCTTCGTGTCGACGTAGGCCCCCTTCTTGACCGTCTGGCCGTTGTAGTAGATGTCGATCATGTGGCGGTTCCAGTTCTGCCACCGCTTGCCGCCGCCGTTGAAGAACACCATCGTCGCCCAATAGTTGCCGCGCACGGGGCAGCACGAGCTGTCGATCGAGCCGAGCGTCGGCAGCTCCCAGTCGTCGTCGAGGATCTTCATCGTCTTCTCGACGATCGGCAGGTCGCCGAAGCCGAGGTACTGGAGGCCGACGACGCCGACCATGAAGTGCCAGATGCCCGTCCGCCGATAGCCTGCGCGCGGCGGCCCGTAGTAGTCGCTCGAAAAGCCGCCGTCCTTCTGGTTGCCCTGGATCAGGAAGCCCTCCTTCAGCTTCGCCAGCGCCGCCGACAGGTTCTTCGGCTCGATGCCGCTCATCTGCGCGGACTTGAGCGCCATCGTCTGGAACGCCATGCGCAGCAGCTGCGGCCGCGTGTTCAGGCCCCGTTCGTCGTCCGGCCCCCATGTCGTCGCGCAGAGGCGGTCGGCCATCACCTGCACGGCCCGTGTCGCCGCCTCCTTGAGGTTCGGGTTCTTGAGGAAGCCATACGCCTCGGCGAGCGCGTGCGTGCCAACCGGATCGAGGCTCTCGCGCCGCGACATCAGCCATTCGAGCCCCTTCGAGACGCAGCCGCCGAACTCGCCGCCGCCGCTCTTCTCGCCGTGGGCGAGGAACGTCAGCAGGACAAGGCCCGTCACGCCCTGCCCGTCCGCCCCCGTCGAGCCCGCCCAGCCGCCGTCGGGCCGCTGCTGGGTCTTCAGCCACCGCAGGGCATTGACGACGGACTCCTCCGTGCGCCGGTCGCCGCCGTACTTGCGCAGCGCCTCGACGCGCGACGCCGCGCTGCGCGTCTCGCCGTAGATCGACTTCATCGTCATCGGCGACTTGACGAGCGAGACGGACGTCGGATCGGGCGGGCGCAGCGACTGCTCGGCGGCCGAAGTCGTCGCGCTCGGCGTCACGACATCCGTCACCTGCGTCGGCACGTCGGTCGGCGTGTCGACCGTGATCTCGACATCCATCTCGTCGGACGTCTCGATCTCCGTCTGCTCGCCCTCGTCCTCCAGCGGCGTCTCCTCGTCCTGCGTCCGGGCGACGTCAATCTGGATCGTCCGCTTCGCCTGCCCCGTGATGTCCGTCATCACGCAGAGGACAATGACGAAGACGACGGGGGCGACCACGGCGACGATCGGCGCGGCGAGCCGCTGAAGTTCCGTGCGCGCCAGCTTGTACTCCGCCGAGGCGCGCGGCTTGCCAAGCCCCCGAACCATGCGGGCGAGCCGCTGGAAATAGCCGACTTCGGCATACGCCGCCTCCAGCTCCGCGAGATGGTCCTCGATCACCTCGTCGACGGTCGGTTCGCGATTCTCATCGTTCATTTCCCGCCCTCCTTCTTCGGATACGCCAGCTCGACGGCGATGTTGCCGAGCTTCGCGATTTCGCCGCGCCGGTTCTTGCCCTTCGCCTTGACGGTCACCTCGTTCGCGCCGTGTCGCAACAGCCCCTGCGGAATCTCGTAGAGCTGCGTGCCCGCCCGCTTCTTGAACGGCTTCAGCTCCCTGCCGTTGAACGTGACGACCGTCTCCACGCCGCTCGGAATCGAGACTTCCGTGATGAGCGTCGCCTTCGGCGCGCCACCGCCACCCTCACCCTTCAGCGCGGCCGCGTCGTCCCAGACGTTCACATGATATTTCGCGACGCCCTTCGCAAGCGAAACGGGGCTGCCCGAGAGCAGCGACTCGACGCCGACGTACTTCACGCCGTCCTTCAGCGGCCCGCCGGCGGCCCGGTCGTTCGTCGAGGAGACGAAATACCGCTTGTCCGCGAACCGGTTCGCCGCCGCGTCAAAGGGCGCGATCGCGCCGCGCGGAATGCTGTGCTCGAAATGAAGCCCCATCGAGTACATGCAGCCGGACGCCTTGCAGAGGAGCGCGTCCGCAATCCGCGCGGCATACGTCGCACGGCTCTGGCGTGGCAGCCGCTCGTCGTCGCCCGAATAGCCCGAGTCGTTGCCGACGTAGATGCCGCTCGCGACGAACGAGACGTAGTACGGAACGCCCGCCTTGACCGCAAGGTCACCCGTCGCGTTCCAGCGGTTCAGCTGAAAGCCGCCGCCCAGCACGACCGCGTCGAGGAGCTTCGCGTCAAGCCACCCCTGCAAGTTGATGCCGATGTCCCGACAGTACCCGGCGGAGTCGGGCACGCGCGCGCAGAACGTGACGGGGTGTCCGAGGCGGGACGCCGCGCCCTTGCACGCCGCGCCGATCTTCTGCATCATCTGCGTCAGCGCCTCGACCTCCTTCGGCTCGGCCTTGCCGCCCAGCGCCACGCTGCGGAAAAGCGTCGGATTCATCATGAAGTCGACCATCAGCCCGTCGATGTCGTACTTGCCGGCGATCTCGCACGCGATCGTCGCGAACTTGTCGCGCACCTTCGCGCTGCCGTAGTCGACGGCGACGGGGTTGGCGTGCGGCGTCCCCATCTTTCCGTCGGGGTTCATCAGCGCATCGGGGTTCTTGGCCTTGAACGACGGCCAGAGGTAGGTGCCCCAGGAACCCGGCGAGGCCGAGGCCGACGGACGCGCCCCGTGGGCCAGCAGGTTGACCGGCAGCGCGACAACCGCCTCCTTCTTGTTCTTGCGGCACCACTTGACCGTCTCCGCCAGCGGATCGACCCCCGCTTTCGCCAGTTCGGGCATCGCGTTGCGATACGACGCAAGCCACTTCGAGTCCGCCGCCGGCTGCACGGTCGGGAAGTCGGCCGAATTGAGCTTCGCGGCCATCGACCCGAACCCGAACGTCGGCGCGAACACGAGCGTGTCGAACTTCAGCGAATCCAGGCCCGCCAGCGCGACTTTCGGATAGTTCTCGGCCGTCGCCGGCAGGCCCTTCGGCCAGAAGGCCGCCTGGTAGGCGACGTAATGGTAGAGGGTCTTGCCGCTGAAGGCCGAAGCCGTCAGGGCCATCGCCGCGCAGGCAAAAACGAATAGTCCGAAGCGTTTCATCACGGGATTGAACGCCACGGACACATCCGAGGTTCACGCCGCCAGAAGCCGACCACTGCCCCAGAAATTTCCGCAGTGAATTCTCATTTTTCAGTTATTTGCACAAAACGGGACGTTTTCTGGCGTTTTAAACACGTTCATCTGGGGACAGACCCCACCAATCATGGGGACAGACCCCACAAATCTCAGGGGAGAGGCCCCGCCGATTGTTGCCGTAGTCATGGACGCGGTTCGTCATGCCATGCCGACAAGACGCCGACGACTGCGCCAGCGGCTGCCATCAGGACTTTAGTTGCCATAGCTTGTTTTCCTTTCCATTTCAAGTCCTTCGGCCGCGCGTCAGCGCGCGGCCGCCGCCCCGTCCCCGACGTCCGGGAGCGGACGCGCCCCGGCAAACGCCTTCGCGACCGCCTCGCGCGGGGCGTCCGTCTCGTAGTAGCGCAGGCGCCCGGCCGCGAGCTCCGTGCCCCTGCCGTCCGCGAGCGCGTAGCGGCCCGACCCCGACGTGTGCCAGTAGGCCACGACGCGGCGTCCGTTCCGCTCGAAGAGGAACGCGCGCAGCCCGGGCGCGTGCTCCTGTCCGCCGACCCTGACCTGCTCCCACTCGACGAGCTCGTACGCCCCCTCCGC
>CAKTZA010000079.1 GCA_934635045.1 uncultured Kiritimatiellota bacterium
TCGACTGCGCGGCATGAGCCTTTGCGTTCTCTGCGGCTAAAACCCTTTGACTCTGCATAAATATCTCGTTGCACCCTTCCGAACGCCGTTCAATCCGCCATCTTCTGCATGTCGCAGAGCCGACGGTACGCGCCGTTCGCCGCGTAGAGTTCGTCGTGTGTGCCGCGCTCGACGATGCGCCCGTGATCCATGACGAGGATGAGGTCGGCGTCGCGGATCGTCGAGAGGCGGTGGGCGATGGCGAAGACCGTGCGGTTCTTCATCAGGTTGTTCAGCGCATCCTGCACAAGCCGCTCCGTCACCGTGTCGAGCGCACTCGTCGCCTCGTCGAGGATGAGGATCGGCGGATTGCGCAGGATCGCCCGCGCGATGGCGATGCGTTGGCGCTCGCCGCCGGAGAGCGCGAAGCCTTTCTCGCCGCAGAGCCGCGCGTAGCCCTCCGGCTGCTCCATGATGAAGGCGTGGGCGTTCGCCATCTTCGCGGCGGCGACGACCTGCTCGTGTGTCGCGTCCGGCGAGCCGTACTTGATGTTCTCCTCGATCGTGTCGTTGAAGAGGATCGTCTCCTGCTGGACGGAGCCGACGAGCGTGCGCAGGTCGGCGATGCGCAGGTCGCGCAGGTCTGTGCCGTCCATCGTGATGCGCCCCGCCTGCGGGTCGAAGAAGCGCGCGAGGAGGCCGGAGAGCGTCGACTTGCCGCTGCCCGTGCCGCCGACCACCGCGACCATCTGTCCGCGCCGAATCTCGAACGAGGCGTGCGAGACGGCATCGTGGTCGGCCGTGTCGTAGCGGAACGTGACGTCGTCGAAGACGACCCTGTCCGTGAACGCCGTCTTCGCCGGCGCGTCCGCCTTCTCGGGGAGCCGCATGTCGACGTCCATCAGCGACCAGATGCGCTGGAGCGACGCCTGCGCCGTCTCGATGGAGACCTGGAGACTCGCCATCTGCTTGATCGGACGGTAGATGAGCAGCAGCGGCGTGAGCATCGGGATGACGTTCGCGAGCGTGACGTGCGTGGCGAAGCACCAGACGAGGAACGCGCAGATGACGATGATGCCGATCGTCTCGATCGTGGGGCTCACGACGAGGCCCCAGCGGACGGCGCGCATGTTCGTGCCGAAGAGCGAGCGGTTCACCTGTGCGTACTTCTCGTTCTCGAATTCCTCGGTGTTGTAGGCCTTCACGACCTTGACGCAGGTCAGGATCTCGTGGATGCGCGAGCCGACGACGGACGTCTTCTCCAGCGTCCGCCGCGACCACTTGCGGATTACCCTGCCGAGTCCGCAGACGGGCAGCATGAACGCCGGCATGGCGATCGCGATCACGCCGAGCGTCGCGAGCATGTGGTTGGCGATCGCGAACCAGATGATGAAACAGGCGGAGACGAGGATCTCGAACGGCGCGCGGCAGAGCTCGGCGAGCATGCTCTGGATGATCGACTGCATGACCTGCGGGTCTCCCGTCGCGCGGGACATGAGCTGGCCGACGTCGATGCGCCCGTGGAACTGGAGCGACTGCTCCTGGATCTTGCGCAGGAGGTCCTGCCGCAGGTCCATGACGACGCGCGAGGCCGACCAGGTGAGGCAGTACTGGTTGAGGAAGATGAGGCCGAGGCGCAGGCAGGCGACGAGCGGAATGCCGATGACCGCCATGATGACGAGCAGCCCGCCCATCGCGCCGTCTTCCTGTTCGAGCGGAATGCCGAGCTTGTCGGCGAGCGCCTTCGCCTTCGGGTACCAGCGGGGAAGGGCGGACGCTTGCGCGCCCGCCACAGAACCGGCAACCGGCAACGCAGCGGCGGGCGAAGCGGCGACGGTCGGCGACGTTGCGGTCGGCGAAGGCGCGGCGGCGGGCGCGGCTTGTCCTGTGGCGGGCGCGCCAGCGTCCGTTGCCGCCGCCGACTCGCGCCGCTCCGTGCGCGAGACCTTTTCGAGCGCGGGCTTGACGACCGTGAAGATGGGCACGAGCGTGCCCGCCGTCAGCATGCCGCAGACGATGCCGACCGTGATGCGAAGCTTGTAGCGCCTCGCGTATTTCCACGCGCGCCCGTACGCTTCGCGGAACGTGTAGTCTCGGTCAAAGAACTCTTTCTTGTATTCGATTCCCATAAGTGACATGAGATTATACCAAAAACGGCCGGACGCCGTGCGGTCGGCGAAACGGACGGCAAACTGCGGCGAAAAGAAAAATCTCATTTACCCCATTGACGGGGCGACGCGGTTTTTGATATACTACGCGACCAATCACAGGCCAGGTTAGCACAGTTGGTAGTGCGGCTCATTCGTAATGAGCAGGTCGGGGGTTCGAGTCCCTTACCTGGCTCCAGTTGGCGGGAGTAGATCAATTGGTTAGATCAACAGATTGTGATTCTGTGGGTTGCGGGTTCGAGTCCCGTCTCCTGCCCCAGCCTAAGCATTGTAAAGAGGTTGGAAGATGACAATCATCGAAGCATTGGTTGACCTGCAGGAAGTGGATGGGCGCATCCGCGAGCTGGAGCTTGAGTTAAAAGACCTCCCGCGTCGCAAGGCCCTTGAGACGGCGCGCCTGTCAGGCGTTTCGGCCGACTTGCAGGCCGCCAAGGCGAATCAGGAGTACGCGCAGGAGCGCGTGAAGGGCTATGAGGAAGACGCGAAGGCCCTCAAGAGCAAGATCCAGGAGCTGAAGACGACGCAGCTCGGGCTGAAGACGAACAAGGAGTATCAGGACTTCTCGCTTCAGATCGACATGGTGAACCACGACCTTGAGGCGGCGGAGAACAACCAGCTTGCGGCGATGGACGACTTGCCGAGCGCGCAGGCGCGCATCGCCGACGCGCAGGCGAAGTTCGACGCCGAAAAGGGCGGGGTCGATGCGCTGTGCGCCGAGATCGACGAGCGCATCGCGGCGGTGAAGGCCGAGCTGGCGGAGGCGCAGGCGGAGCGCACCGAAAAGGTGAAGGCCGTGAACGACCCGAAGTTCCTGCTGTACTACGAGCGCCTGCGCACGAAGCGCTGGCCGGTCGTGGTCGCGCTGACGCACGATGGCGTCTGCGACGGCTGCCATCTCGTGCAGCCGCCGTCCGTCGGGCAGCTGGCCGACGCGAACGCGAAGAACGGCGAGGCCGGGAAGCCCCAGTCGATCGTCGCCTGCACGATGTGCGGTCGCGTCCTCTACCGCGCCTGAACGGGCGCGGCGTTCTTTGACAGTTTCTCCTGAAGCGACGCGCGTGTGACCGGTCGCTGCCGCAAGGCAGAGGAAAGTCCGGACTCCACAGGGCGGAGGATCCGTTCGTCAAGGGCGGAAGGCGCGGGGCAATCCCGCGTGATGGAAAGTGCCACAGAAAACAGGTAGCGGAGCTTGCTCCGTCATAGTGAAAAGGCGGTGTAAGAGACCACCGGCGCGGCTGAAACGACGCGCGCAGGGCAAACCCTCCTCGGAGCAAGATCGAATAGGAAACCGGACGCGCGGCCCGTGCGGCTGCGTCCGAAAGGGCGCATGAGGTTTCGGGTAGATTGCTGAGATGAATGATCGGAGTTCCCGCAAGGGAATGAACAGAATCTGGCTTATTCGCCGCGCGTCGCTTCAGGAGAAATGATATAATGACGCACATGAATCTTCCGGCAGAACTTCAGGGGGCGTTCGTGAAACGCCCGGTGGACGCGAACAAGTATACCGTCGGCACGGTCTCCGTCGTCGGCGGTTCGGGGCATTACATCCACGCGCCGGTCATCGCGGGCCTTGGCGCCCGCGCGGCGGGGGCGGGGCTCGTGCAGCTCGTCGTGCCGGACGCCTCGCGCATCGCGGCGGGTTCGCTCGTGCCGGAGGCGACGTTCACGAAGCTCGTGGCGACCTGCGTGCCGCCGAAGGCGGACGTGACGGTCATTGGCATGGGGCTCGGCGTTTCCGTCTCGGCGGAGGTCATCGTCTCGCGACTCCTCTCGGGCTCGCGCGGGCGGTTCGTGCTGGACGCGGACGCGCTCGCCGTCCTCGCCTCGTGGTACGGGCGGACGGACGGGTACGACCCTGCGAAGGGTCAGGAGCTCGTCCTGACGCCGCACGAGGGCGAGGCCGCGAAGCTGCTCGGCTGGGAACGCGCGAAGGTCACGGCCGACCGCCGTGCGGCGGCGCGGGAGATTGTCGACCGCTATGGCGCGACGGTGGTCCTGAAGGGCGCGCACACGCTCGTCGTCTCGGCGGACGGCGCGCGCGTCCACGAGAACGCGACGGGCAACCCGTTCATGGCCCTCGGCGGCATGGGCGACCTCTTGGCGGGCGTCGTCGGCGCGCGCTGGGCGTACCTCAAGGGCGACCCGTTCCTCGCCGCCGCATCGTCCGTCTGGCTGCATGGCGCGGCGTCCGACGCGCTGGTGGCGTCCGGCGGCGACCCGTCGATCGTCAACACGGCGGCGCGCCTCGGCGCGCTGCGCGTGGCGCTGGACGCCTGAACGCGGCGGCCCTGCGGCCGTTTTGCGGGCCCAGTCGAGACCACAAGGCATAGTGGATGGCCCTGCCGTACGTCCACAACCTGTTGACATCTGTTGATATTCTCCCCCTTGCGCGAACACAGCATTTAGTGTATCATACGCCTTGAAGCGCACAACAGGGAGTTGAGATGCCCGAAAGGGCGCGCTTGTCCATTTGAACGAAGCGCAAGGAGGCACGTGATGAAGATCATCAAGCGATCAGGCGAGGAGAGGGAGTTCGACATCTCGAAGATCGAGAACGCGATCCGCAAGGCGAACAACGCCGTCGACTACAAGGACGCGATGAGCGAGGGCCGCATCAAGCTCATCGCGGAGGAGGTCGCCGGCGTCTGCGCCGCGCGCGACCGGGCGATGACGGTCGAGGAGGTGCAGGACGTCGTCGAGAACAAGATCATGGAGATGGGCTCGCACGAGATCGCGAAGCGGTACATCGTCTACCGCTACCGCCGCGAGCTCGCCCGCAAGGCGAACACGACGGACGGCGCGATCCTCTCGCTCATCGAGTGCAACAACGAGGACGTCAAGCAGGAGAACTCGAACAAGAACCCGACGATCAACTCCGTCCAGCGCGACTACATGGCGGGCGAGGTGTCGAAGGACGTCTCGGCGCGACTCCTGCTGCCGCAGGACATCGTGCAGGCCCATCGGGACGGCCTCATCCACTTCCATGACATGGACTACTACGCGCAGCACATGCACAACTGCGACCTCGTGAACCTGGAGGACATGCTGCAGAACGGGACGGTCATCTCCGGGACGATGATCGAGAAGCCCAAGAGCTTCTCGACGGCGTGCAACATCGCCACCCAGATCATCGCGCAGGTCGCTTCGAACCAGTACGGCGGCCAGTCGATCTCGCTCACGCACCTCGCGCCGTTCGTGGACGTCTCGCGGCAGGCGATCCGCCGGGAGCTCGCGGCCGAGTGCGCGGAGGCGGGCGTCGAGATGGCGCAGGCGAAGTTCGACGTGATCGTCGAGCGGCGCGTCCGCAAGGAGATCGAGAAGGGCGTGCAGACGATCCAGTACCAGGTCGTCACGCTCATGACGACGAACGGCCAGGCGCCGTTCGTGACGGTCTACATGTACCTCGGCGAGGCCCGCAGCGAGCAGGAGAAGAAGGATCTCGCGATCATCATCGAGGAGGTCCTCAACGAGCGCATCAAGGGCGTCAAGAACGAGCAGGGCGTCTACGTGACGCCGGCCTTCCCGAAGCTCATCTACGTCCTCGAGCCCGACAACGTCACGGAGGACGCGCCGTACTGGTACCTCACCGAGCTTGCCGCGAAGTGCACGGCCAAGCGCATGGTGCCCGACTACATCTCGGCGAAGAAGATGCTCGAGTACAAGGTCGACAGGAAGGGCAACGGCAACGTCTACACGTGCATGGGCTGCCGCTCGTTCCTGACGCCGTACGTCGACGAGGACGGCCGCCCGAAGTACTACGGCCGGTTCAACCAGGGCGTCGTCACGATCAACCTCGTGGACGCGGCCCTCTCCGCGCACGGCGACCTCGCCCGGTTCTGGACGATTCTTGGCGAGCGCTGCGAACTCTGCCACAAGGCGCTCCAGTGCCGCCACGAGCGGCTGACGGGCACGCTCTCCGACGCGGCGCCGATCCTCTGGCAGTACGGGGCGCTGACGCGCCTGCCGAAGGGCACGCCGATCGACAAGTACCTGCACGGCGGCTACTCGACGATCTCGCTCGGCTACGCGGGCCTCTGGGAGTGCGTCTACGCCCTGATCGGCAAGAAGCTCACCGAGCCCGACGGCGAGGTCCTCGGGCTGGAGGTCATGCAGAAGCTCAACGAGTACACGGCGAAGTGGAAGGCGGCCGAGAACATCGACTACTCGCTCTACGGCACGCCGCTCGAGTCGACGACGTACAAGTTCGCGAAGTGCCTGCAGAAGCGCTTCGGCATCGTCAAGGGCGTGACCGACCGCAACTACATCACGAACTCGTACCACATCCACGTGACGGAGCCGATCGACGCGTTCAAGAAGCTCGAGATCGAGTCGAAGTTCCAGAAGCTCTCGCCGGGCGGGGCGATCAGCTACGTCGAGGTGCCGAACATGCAGAACAACCTGCCGGCCGTCCTCGCGATCATGAAGTACATCTACGACCACATCATGTACGCCGAGCTCAACACGAAGAGCGACTACTGCCAGGTGTGCGGGTTCGACGGCGAGATCCGGATCGTGAAGGACGAGTCCGGCAAGCTCATCTGGAAGTGCCCGAACTGCGGCAACACGGACGAGGCGAAGCTCAACGTCGCGCGGCGGACGTGCGGCTACATCGGCTCGCAGTTCTGGAACCAGGGTCGCACGCAGGAAATCAAGGAGCGCGTCCTGCACGTGTCGTGAACTACGCCTCCATACGAACGTGCGACATCGCGAACGGCGAAGGCGTCCGCGTGTCTCTGTTCGTCTCGGGCTGCACGCACCATTGCCCCGGCTGCTTCAACAGGGAGGCCCAGTCGTTCGGCTACGGCCAGCCGTTCACGCGCGCGGTCGAGGACGCGATTCTCGCGGCGCTTGCGCCGTCCCAGATCGCGGGCCTGACGCTGCTCGGCGGCGAGCCGATGGAGCCGGCGAACCAGCGCGCGCTCGTGCCGTTCCTCCGTCGCTTCCGCGCGCGCTACGGCGCGGCGAAGACGCTCTGGGTCTACACGGGCTGCGTCCTCGACACCCAGTCTTTTCGGCTGCTGCCGCCGTCCTTCAACACGGAGGTGACGCGGGAGTTCCTCTCGCTGACGGACGTGCTGGTCGACGGCCCGTTCATCGAGGCGCAGAAGGACATCTCGCTGCCGTTTCGCGGCAGCTCGAACCAGCGGATCCTCGACCTGCGGGAGATGCGTACACATGGCTGACGGGCGCGAGACCGTCGAAGGGACGATCAAGTCCGTCGTCTACCACAACGACGAGAACGGCTACACCGTCCTGCACGTCGAGACGCCGAGCGAATTCGAGCTTGCGCGCAACCCGGAGATCACGGTCGTCGGGCGCACCCAGGCCGTCTGGGAGGGCGAGGACGTCAAGGCCGAGGGCCAGTGGGTGACGGACAAGGTGCATGGTCGCCAGTTCAAGGCCGAGACACTGACCTGCATCGCGCCGCGCTCGCTGAAGGGCGTCGAGCGCTATCTCGCCTCCGGCCTCATCAAGGGCATCGGGCCCGTTCTCGCCCAGCGCATCGTCGCGACGTTCGGCGAGGACACGATGCACGTCCTGCAGTACCAGTCGGCGCGGCTTTCCGAGGTGCCGAAGCTGGGCGCGGCGAAGATCCGGCAGATCCGCGAAAGCTGGCACGCGAACGAGTCGATGCGCGAGAACCTCATCTTCGGGCAGACCTACGGCATCTCGATCACGAAGATGACGAAGATCGTCCGCAAGTACGGCCCCGACGCGATCGCCATCGTCAAGGCCGACCCCTATCGCCTCTGCCGCGACATCTGGGGCATCGGCTTCGCGACGGCGGACAAGATCGCGCTCTCGGTCGGCATCCCGAAGGACTCGCCGCTCCGTGCGCGCGCGTCGATCAGCTACACGCTGGAGACGGAGGCCGAGACGGGCGGGCACTGCTGGACGTTCGAGAACGACCTCCTGCTGCACGCGCACGAGCTGACGGAGATTCCGCTGGAAGTTCTCGCGGACGCCTTGCGCACGGAAATCGACGAGGGGCGCGTTGTCTTCCAGGACACGGGGAACGCCGCCGATGCGCGACGGATCTACCTGAAGTCGCTCTACTACTCGGAGCGCGACGTCGCCGCGCGCGTGCGGGCGATTCTCGACGCGCCGCGCTCCTTCGCCGCGTTCGCGCCGGAGAAGGCAATCGCCTGGTGGCAGGCGCGCCAGCGCTTCGAGCTCGCCGAGAAGCAGCGCGAGGCGCTTGTCCATTCGCTGTCGGCGAAGTTCTCGATCATCACGGGCGGGCCGGGCGTCGGCAAGACGACGATCATCCGCGCGCTCGTCGAGATCTTCTCCGCGAAGCGGCTGAAGATCGTGCTCGCCGCGCCGACGGGACGCGCCGCGAAGCGGATGACCGAGTCGGTCGGCGCGCCCGCGCAGACGATCCACCGGCTGCTCAAGTGGAATCCCGTGACGAACAAGTTCACGTTCGGCGCGGAGAATCCGCTCGAAGGGGACGTCTTCGTCTTCGACGAGACGTCGATGATCGACGTGAAGCTCGCGTGCGAGCTGCTGAAGGCGATCCCCGACACGGCGACCGTCGTCTGGGTCGGCGACACGGACCAGCTGCCGTCCGTCGGCCCCGGATCGGTTCTCGGCGACCTCATCAAGTCGCGCGCGCTGCCGGCGACGCGGCTCGACTTCATCTTCCGCCAGGACACGGCGGGGCTCATCGTCAAGAACGCCCACCACGTGAACGCGGGCGAGCCGCTGGAGGTCGCGCACGGCGAGTCTGACTTCTATTTCGTGCGCTGCGAAGACCCCGAGCGCTGCCTCAAGCGCGCGATCGAGTTCATGACGACGCGCATTCCGCGCAAGTTCGGGATGGATCCGCTGCGGGATGTGCAGGTGCTGACGCCGATGCGCAAGAACGTGCTCGGCACGGACAACCTCAACGTCGAGCTGCAGGAGGCGCTCAACCCGTCCGGCGACGCCGTGAAGCGCGGCGGCACGCTCTTCCGGGTCGGCGATCGCGTGATGCAGCTGCGCAACAACTACGACAAGGACGTCTTCAACGGCGACGTCGGCTTCGTGCAGTCGGTGAGCCCCGAAGACCGCGCGCTCGTCGTCCTCTTCGACGGGCGGCCCGTGAAGTACGACGCGGGCGACCTCGACGAGCTCGTGCTGGCCTATGCGATGACGATCCACAAGTCGCAGGGCAGCGAGTATCCGGCCGTCATCGTGCTCATCCACACGCAGCACTACGTCATGCTCCAGCGCAACCTCCTCTACACGGCGATCACGCGCGGCAAGCGGCTCGTGCTGCTGATGGGCGTGCCCTACGCGATTGACCAGGCGATCAAGACGAACACGGTGCGCGAACGCCGCACGTCCCTCGCCGAGCGGCTGGCGGCGCCGGGCGCGGCCTAAAACCCGAACAGCGCCCAGTCCGGCAGGGGCGTGCGGATCTCGACCGGCGTGCCGGAGACGGGATGGGCGAACGTCGCCGCAAGGGCGTGGAGGCAATGTCCGCGCTGACCCTCGACGGCGAACGCGCCGTAGAGGCGGTCATTCACGATATGAAGCCCCGCAAGGGCGAGCTGCGCGCGGATCTGGTGCGTGACGCCCGTGGCGATCGTCACCTCCAGAAGCGTACGTTCCTCGTTCTCGACGGACGTGTGCGCGCACGGCCTGAACCGCGTCACGGCGTGGAGCGGCTTCAGTCGCGCGCATTGGGCGCGCGTGAGGCGGTTGTGGTGAAAGTCGATCATCCGGCAGAAGGGGAGTGTCGGATCGTGCACGAGATCGTGTTCGAGCGTGCCGCCGACGGCGACCGCCCCCTCGACGAGCGCGAGATACGTCTTGCGAACCGTCTGCGCGACGAACTGGGCGCGCAGGTTCTCGAACGCCTCGACTGTGCGCGCGACAAGCACGAGACCCGACGTGTCGGCGTCGATGCGGTGCAGGGCCCCGGCCATGAGCGGATTCTCGCCGAGCCGCATCAGTTCGGGGCCGAGCGCACGACAGTCGGGATAGCGCGTCGCGACGGCGTTCATGAGGGTGCCCGTCTCGCGGCACGTGAGCGGCTGGACGGGCATCCCCGCCGGCTTGTCGAACGCGAGAAGCGCGGCATCCTCGAAAATGGCCGGGGGACAGACCCCCTCGGCCCTGACGAGATTGTCGGCGGCCTCCAGCAGTTCCCTCACGCCAATCGTCTCGCCGCCGCGCAGTTTCTGCCCCTTGGCGGCGTGATGGCCGTTGACCGTGATGTTGCCGCATTCGATCGCCTCGCGGACGAACGCGCGCGTGGACGTCGGAAAGGCATGAAGAAGGGCGGCATCCAGTCGAACGCCGCCTTCCTTGACCGTGAGGACTTGGTTTCCAATCACGTTCCCAACCTCTCAACCTTTCAACTTCTCAACCCTTTAGTCATACCGATCCATGACGGAGGGCGCGATGGGCGCGATGCCTTCCCAGTTTCGGTTGGAGGCCCACGGAAGATCCGAATCCTCCGCCGAGTCGGCGATGCAGCCCGCGAGAAGCGCGAGGCCCAATGCCGCCCAAACGAACTTCATCGCCTTCATCGGTTCAGGTCAGTCGGCGAAGACGACATCGCCTTCGTTCAGCTTGTCCTGCTCCCACGCGCCGAGGATGTCGCAGATGACATACGGCTTGCCCTTGACTTCCTGACGCAGACGGATGCGGCCGATGAAGTCGCCCGTCGGGTTCTGCGCGCTCACGCGCTTGATGCCCAGGTCGAGCGCCGGGAGCGGCTTCGAGAGGTCTTCGCCCTTGAGTTCCTTCAGGGCTTCGGCGGAGAACTCGACAATCGCGAACATCTTCTCGTTGTCGGCCTCGACGACCTTGCCCTTGTCGCCCGCCGGGAGCGACGAGACGGCCGTTCCGGCATCTGCCGCCGAAGCGCCGCCCTGCGTCTGGATCGACGCCTGGAGCATCTTGCGCAGATTCTCGTTCATCTGCTTGGCCTTGGCGATCTCGTCGTTCTTCGCCTCGATTTCCTCGTCCTTGCGCTGGAGCTCGTCGTTCTTCGAGGCGATCTCGCCGTTCAGCTCGTCGATCTGCGACTTGATCTTCGTCACGTCGCCCTGCGCCTTGTCGCGCTCCTTCTCGAACTCCGCGATCTTCGCCTTCAGGTCGGCGATCGTCACCTTGTCCTGACGGGCATCGGGCTTCAGGCGGTTGATCTCCGTCACCGTCGCCTCCAGCTTCGCGCGGAGGTCGGCG
This sequence comes from uncultured Kiritimatiellota bacterium, assembly GCA_934635045.1. Lineage (GTDB taxonomy): Bacteria > Verrucomicrobiota > Kiritimatiellia > RFP12 > UBA1067 > UBA1067. The sequence continues at coordinate 11,331 of CAKTZA010000079.1, forward strand.
AGCGCCGCGCGCGTCGTGTTGAGGCGCGCCTGCTGGGCCTTGGCGGACTCGAAGAGCCTGTTCAGCAGCTCATCCTCCGTCCCCGGCCCACGCATGAGGGGCTGGTTGCCGTCCATCAGCGGTTCGCCGTTGACGTCGGTCGCGTAGACCATGCGCAGCTGGCGACGCTCGTTCTCGCCCCACTTGTAGGTCACGTCGTCGCCCGTGCGCGTCTGTTCGAGCGCGCCGTTGTAGTCTTCGAGCACATTGCTCATGTCGGGCGAATCGACGAGGCGGGCTTCGACGGGCGAGGCGTCTTTCTTGATTTCCAGCGACGTGTCTTTCGCCGGGTCGCCCTTCTCGATCGTGCGGGCGATCTTGACGAGATAGTCTTCCTGCAGACGGTTGCGGTCGGTCAGGAGCGCGCGCTTGGCGTTGAGCTGCAGCTCGAAGTAGAGCGCAGCTGCGGCGAGTGCAAGAAACACGTAGACGAGAACGTGCAGAACTTTATTCATGGTCTTTAAGATACCTCTTGTTTGAATTACGGCGTGAATGATACACAATTTTTCTGTTTTCCGCAAGTGGGGGCATTATTTTTCCGAGGTTGGGGGGTCTCTCAAGTAGCCGTCCCTCATGCGCGACACGCGGTCGATTTCCGTCAGCCGCAAGTCGGAGACGATGGAACGGATGGAGAACCAGTCTTCCGCCGGGAGCGCAGACGCCGGAATCGGACGCGAAATCCCAAGCGAATCGACCCGTTCGGCCGCACGATACGCGGGCGCGGCGTCGCCCGGCGTCCAGCCGAGCCGCACCGTCACAGCCGTGCCGCCCTGCTCCTTCAGGAGCCTCACCGCCAGCTCGCGGGCGCGGAACGCCCCGGCGACATCGACCTTGTGCGGGTCCTTCCCGCAGATCGCGCCCCCGCCGAGGGAAATCTCCGGCCCGTAGAAGTCGACGGCGAGCTTCTTCCCCGAAAGCCCGTTGTCGCCTTCCGGCCCGCCGACGATGAAGTCGCCCATGCCCGGCGCACTCGACGCCCACCAGCGCGTCCGGGTCGCGTTTCACGGCAAGCGTGACGATGGATTCGACAATGGCATCCGCAAGTCGGTCGGGATGCCCAGGTGAGACGTATTCGGCAATATGCGCGTTCATTTTCAGATCTCCTTTTGGTTCTATGATATTCTAAAAGAGATTTACGAATCTCTCCGCAAGCGGCGCAAGGTCGCGCGTGGCGTCCGGGCCCGCCTCGACGAGCCCGACGAAAAGCCGCATCCCCGCCGCACGGAACTGGGCGGCGAGCGTCGCGTCCGGCGTGCCCGTGTCGCCGTCGGTGATGACCACGACGGCGCGCGGACGTTGCCGGCGCGGCAGGTTGAGGACGTGCCGCAGCACGCAGTCGATGTCCGTCCCGCCCGTCGAGTCGAACCGGTGCGCGGCCAAATCGCGGACAGACGCCTCGCGCACGACCGTCGAGAAGACATGGACGCGGCAGCGTCCGCGCCGGACGTGCGGCAGAAGCGCCGCCGCGACGGACGGCACCTTGTCCGCGACCGAACCCGACACGTCGAAGTAGACGAACGCCTGACGGTTGTCGCGGCAGGCGGGACGTCGCACGGCGCACGCGCTGTGGTAAAGGAGCGCATCCCCCAATAGCCGTTCGCGCGCCGCGTGTGTGCGGTCGCGGCAGTCGGGCCAGAACGTCGTCGTCTCGACCGTTCGTGTGCGCCGGGTCTGCACGCGAATCTCCTTCGGCCCCGGCAACGCGGACGGTCTGGACTCGGCCATTTCGCCATGATCGCGTCCATGAGGTCTTTCATTTCCTGCGACAGATCTGCGTCCGCCGTTTCGTCGCCATGCGAACCGAGGAGGAGCGGGTGCGGCGGGCACGGGGTGCCCGCCCTACCGTCGCTCGGTCGAGCGATCGCCCCGCGACCGCCGTCACCCAGTCGGGCGGTCGCCCCGCAGCCGCCGCAGGGAACGCAGATCGAAACCTCCTTCACGCAGCCGCTCGCGACGAGCGCCTCGTAGACGTCGTGGTACGTGCCGACGTCCGACGTGCCGTAGAGAAGGCTCAAGGCCGCCTGTGCCTCTGGCGGCGTGCCCGCGCCCGGTGGACGCAGAAGCGCGAACGGCATCTTGTCGGCGGGATAGTAGTCCGTGAAAAGCGACGTGAACGCCGGATTGGGAAAAAGCGAGCAGAGGAGCGCACGTCATGACGCGCCCCCGAATTGAGGAAAATACTTGGCAGGGAAGCCGATCGTGTCGAAGACAGAATTCACTGTCAGCCTCAGCTCCCGACGCGGCACGTAAATGAGCCCCGACACCCGCCCCAGAACCGCAGCGGTAAGGATTGGGTCTGAGCAGACCTGATAGACGCCCGGATGACGTCGCAGAAGGTCGTCCAACGGTGCGTTGAGGTCCTCGCAGAGGCTTCCCACCATGAATCCCGTCGGACGCGGCACGGCGTCCAGTTCGGCCTTGTGCCTGCGAACGAAATCCTCGAACCGGTTCCGGATATCCGCTTCGCGCTGCTGGTCTGTCTTTTTCCCGTTGTACGCCACGCCCACGCCAGTACACCCCGCATCGAAGACGATCTGCTTGCCGATAGGCCGCACGACCATCTTCACCGTCGTGCGCGGGCTCGCCCGTCCGCGCCGCGAGGACGTCACGCGCGGCATGGACGGCGAGTGCGCACCGCAGGAGCATGGTCGCTCGGCGCGTCGAGACGTCGTAGTGCGCGGCGCGGAGCTTGGGGACGAGCGTGAGGACGTAGGGCGTGAGGCGCGGCGTCAGTTCGGGGATGAGCGATTCGTAGCGGGCGCGGGCCTCAGCGATGAGTGCGCGAATCGCGAGGGGGCGGCCCTGGACGCGGCGCTCGTAGATGATGGGAAAGAGCTTGTTCTGCAGTTCCGGGCGCGTGCGGCTGATCTCGTCGATGAAGACGACCTCGGCGTCCCAGATGCTCTCCGGCGAGGCGAGGTAGTCGAGCTGCGTGCGCGCGGCGTTCGGCATCGGCACGCCCACGAGATCGTCGTATTGTATCACATTGCCGTTCCGACCGCAAGGGGGGGGCTGCCTGGATTATCCCCGGTTTTGGAAATGGCTACCGAACCCTCGCGAGGCCTCGCGCGGTTTTCATCGATTTTGCCGTT
>CAKTZA010000080.1 GCA_934635045.1 uncultured Kiritimatiellota bacterium
CCCGCGCGGCGCACGCGGTTCGCCGGGAAGACCGTCCGCTTGTTCGGGTAGGCGAGCTTGAGCTCGTTGTTGAACGGACGCGGCTGCGTGACCGCGCAGAACGGCAGCCGTTCGGCGGCGACGAGCGTCTCCTCGCCCGTCGCCTTCACGACGAGCGACTTCGCCTGCGCGTCGTCGCCCAGCGTCAGCCGGAAGTTCCGGTTCTCCAGCGTCACGGCGGCGAGGGCCGCGCATCCCAGGAGGGCGAGAGCCCCCGTCAGAACTGTCTTCATCGTCATGTCGTCTCCTTGGCTTTCCGTTTTTCTTCGTTGTTCGTCTTTCTTCGTTGTCTGTCTGGCGCGGGACCTCGGGCGGCTTGCCCTTTTCCCTTCCGGGCAGCCAGCGCCGAGCGCGCCACCGCGTCAAGCGGTCCCGCATTGTCCGATAGTATAGCAAACTTCAGTTCGGAATGCTTGAGGGCGGCGCCTTGCTCGACAAGCGACAGGAGGCGGGCGCGGTGTTCCGCGAACGCCTCGGCAAGGCTCTGCGACGTGAACTCGTCTTCCATGCCGCATATTTTACCGTTTAGGAGAGACCGTGTGTTGGCGGCGGCGACTGATTGCCTTCTGCGTCCGGAAAGGCCCGTTCCCGCGAAGAGACGGGAGGGACGCGTGCCCTATGGCATTCGCTTCGCGGACAGCCTTCAGCTGGGGGATACTGTCACGTCCGGCCCTTGCAACTGCCTCTCTTCGTGAATCGCGTTCGCGCGCATTCAATCCAGCGCAGAGGTCGCCGCGAGGCCAAGATCATGTGCCGTGGCCGACAGGACGCCGCCCTCCGACAAGGAGCCGTCCCCCGGCAGGACGCCGTCCCGCGAGGCCGACGCCGCCCGGCGCACGATGACCTGCACGAGCCCTCGAAACGTGCGCTGGAACGGCTGCTGAAGGCCGTCCCTGTCTGTCGGATCTCCGTTGCAGACGCCCGCAAGGGCATACGGCCCCGACACGGCGAAGTCGATCCGCACGTCCGCGTTCGGCACGACCGTGCCCGCCGCGTCCACGAGCGCGACCTTGAAGTAGGTCAGCTCGTCCCCCGAAAAGGACGGCTCGCGTTCGAGTCGGAGCGCGACAGGCTTTCCCGCCGTTCGCCGGACGGCCTCCGCCCAGACCGCACCGTTCTTGTAGGCGACGAGCCGAATCTCTCCCGGCCAATACGTGACGTCGTTCCATTCAAGCGTGTAGACGCCCTTCGGCTTGTCCTTCTTTCGGACGCCTTGCGAGACGCCGTTCACGAACAGCTCGGCCGCATCGCCGCTCGTGTAGGCCCAGACCGGCGTGCGCGCGCCTTCGCGTCCCGGCCACGTCCAGTGCGGCAGCAGGTGCGCCGTCGGCACATCCGGTCGCCAGTACGCGCGATAGGCGTAGAACCTGTCCTTCGGAAAGCCCGCGAGATCGCAGACGCCGTAGTAGGAACTGCGCGCCGCCGCACCGTGCGGATCGGGCTCGCCGAGATAGTCGAACCCCGTCCAGACGAACTCGCCGTAGACTTGCGGATACCTGTCCTGATAGAAGAACTCGACATCGGGGTGGTAGTTGGTCGGACGCTGGGCAAAGATGTCGTAGCTCGACACCTGACAGTCGCGCATACCGGCTTCGGCCTTGAACGGACGCGGGCGCCGCGCGAACCCGTCCGGCAGCGGAAAGAAGTACGTGTCGCGCGACGACACCATCGAGCTCGTCTCCGTGCCCAGCACGCCCTTGTCGGGGAAGAGCCGCAACAGTTCGCCGTAGTCGTCGGGACGGTAGTTCGCGCCGTAGATGTCCGCCGGGGCTGCGAACCCGTTCGTGTACGCCCCCGCGAAATCGATGCCGTACGTGACGGGCCGCGTCGGATCCTCGCGGTGGGCGATGTCCACGAGTTCACGGGCGATTGCGGCCCCCGCCTGCGGCGCCTCCTTCTGTTCGGGCAGCTCGTTGCCGACCGACCAGGCGATGACCGACGGATGGTTGCGGTCGCGGCGGATGAAGTCGACGAGATCGCGCACGTGCCAGGCCGGAAAGTGCTTCGCGTAGTCCGCATGCCGGATCTTGCTCCGCGTCCAGACGTCGAACGCCTCGTCCAGCACCAGCATCCCCGTCTCGTCGCAGACCCGCAGCAGCTCGGGCGCGGGCGGGTTGTGCGCCGTGCGAATCGCGTTTGCGCCCATGTCCTTCAGAATCCGAATCTGCCGCCGGATCGCCGCCGGATCGACGGCCGCGCCCAGCGCCCCCAAGTCATGATGCAGACAGACGCCGTTGATCTTCAAGTGGCGCCCGTTCAGGAAGAAGCCCTCCGACGGACGAAACGCCGCCTGACGAAAGCCGAAGCGTTCCTCCACCGCGTCGATGACCGCGCCACCGCGCACGACCTCCACGCGCGCGGTGTAGAGGTTCGGCGCGTCAACATCCCAAAGACGTGGCCGCGCGACCGAGAGCCCCGTTTCGCCAAGGATGCACCGCCGAATCTCGACGCCCTCCGTCGGGCCGTCCAGCTCGACGTCGATTGAGACGTCTCCGCCGTCCGTCGTGCGGATGCAGACGCCATTTTCACGCACGCGCGTCGCCGCCGTCTCGACAAGACGGACGTTTCGGTAGAGTCCGCCGCCCGTGTACCAGCGCGACGAGCCCGTCTCGTTGACGCAGCGGACGGCGACCACGTTCGTCTCGCCGACGGGCCTGAGATACGGCGTCACGTCCACGGCGAACGACACATACCCGAACGGACGTGACGCGACGGCACAACCGTTGACGAACACCGTCGTCCCGCTCATCGCGCCGTCGAATTCCAGCCGCGCCGCCGCCGCGTGCCCCGTGACGAACCGACGACGGTAAACGCCCGTGCCGAAACACGGGAGACCACCCATCCGCAGGTGATAGCGACTGTCGAACGACGCGCCAATGCCCCAGTCGTGCGGCACGCGCACCGTCGCCCAAGACACATCGTCGAAGTCTTCAAGGACGGCGTTGCCGTCTTCCTTCGCCACCTCCCCCCAGGGCGAACCGCCGAAATGACGGAACCGCCAGCCATCGCGCCAGTCCGTCACCGTGCGCGCCGACGCGACGAGGCCGAGTCCGCACGCGCAGCAGAAAAGAAAGCCGCCTTTCATCACCGTCATTTCTTCCAGAGCTCCGGCACGTCCGGCGGCAGCGTCAGCCATTCCGGGTGCTCACGCACACCCTCCGCCTCGCGCATCGGCAGCTTCCGGCGCGGCGTGGCGACAAGCCCCATCCGCGCGACCGGCACACGCGAGAAGTCGGGCGACGACGTCTTCGCGTCCAGCAGCCGCGCGCCCGCGTCGCCGCCGTGCTTCCGCCATGTCGCCCAGCTGACGCGGCCCTTCTCGCGCGTGCCGTCAGGAAGCGTGACGCCCGAGACCAGGTTGACCCTGACGTCGTTCGTCCCCGAGCAGATCGCGTTCGCGGCGAAGACGTTGGCCGTCAGGTTGCAGTCGCGCAGACGCGCATAGACCGCCGTCGGCTGGTCGGGATAGAAGAACTGGTTGTCGCGCACGACATTGCCGCGCATGACGGTGCCGTCGGCGAGAAACGGGGCGTCCGGCGAATGGGCGAGCGACGGGAAGTTCGTCCACGCGGGCTGGACGTCCACGACGGCGTGCCACTCGCGCGAGATGGCCTTCTGCCGCTGCGTGACGAAGTAGCCGTTCGTCTCGGCGTTCCAGCCCTGGACCTGGATCTGGTCGAGCCAGCCCTCCTTGCCGGCGTTGGAGATGAAGATGTTGTTCGTGACCGTGACGTAGCGGGCGTTGTGCAGGTTGAGCGCGGCGAGGTTCGCGCGCTCGACGACGTTCCCGTAGACCTCGACGCCGCCGATCGCCTCGTCGAGATGGATGCCGCTCGCGAAGAAGCCGAACTTGTACGCGCCCTCCCGCGTGGCATAGCCGACGGAATTCGAGATGCGGTTGTAGCGGATGACCGTTCCCGCGCCGTTGACCCAGCCGCCGCCGTAGATGGCCCCCGTGTCCTCCAGCTCCAGGTTGACGTCGCGGATCACGTTGTACTCGACCGTGTGCAGGCGTCCGCGGATGATGAGCGCGGCGCGCGGCATGTCATGGACGAGGCAGTGCGCGACCGTCGCGCCCTGCCCCGCGATCAGCACGCCGATGCCGTGGCGGTCAACGCGGCCCGTGTGGTGGATGTAGCAGTTCTCGATGCGGTTGCGGCTCCGTTCCAGCGACGTCGGCTCGCCGCCGCTCAGGCTGATGCCGTGCGCCCCGATGTCCCAGATGTCGCAGTCCGCCACCACGCACCGCGTGGCGTGCGCGATCTGGACGGCGCTCCCGAAGAAGCCGCCAATGTCATGGAATCGGCAGCCGACGACGCGCAGGCGCTCGGCGTCTTCCGCCCGAAGCCCCTCGTCGGCCTCCGCAATCTCCAGTCCGATGACGTCGACGTTCGCCACGCCCTTCAGGCGAAGAACCGGCCCGCCCGACGGAATCGACACGACGCCCGCGTTGGGGTCTTCGCCCTTCGGCGGAATGAAGTGAATCTTGCCCGCCACGCGGTCGCAGTACCATTCGCCCGGCGCGTCCAGCTCCTCGCGCAGCCCCTCCAGGATGTAGCGGTCGCCCGGACGCGCCTCGAAGCGCAAGCCGTGGCTGAGCGTCAGGCGGCGCGTCGTCGGATCCCACGCCGCGATTTTCCGCTCCTCGTTGATCCAGTTGTACTGGGGAAAGATGTCGACGAGGCCCTCTTCGGGACAACGCCACGTCCGCGCGTCCTTCTCGCGCACGGTGAAAGCCTGCCGCGACGCGCCGGGACACGCCGCGTACATCCCGATCGGCGTGCCGTCCACATACGCCCAGCCGCCCGAATACGGCAAGGCCGGGTCTGCGTTGGGCCAACGCGCACGAATCATCCGGCGGCCATTGAAGAACAGGAGTTCGGGCACCTGCGCGAGACCGAACGCGGACACGTCAGCCGTCCAGACGTCGGCACGCCCGTTGAAGCCCTCCTTACGCCAATCCCGGATGCGCCGACTGCCCAGGAGCCCGCTCCCCGGCTCGCCAAAGACGGTGAGCCGCCCCCACCCGGCGCGCGCATGACGCGCATCCAGCTCAACCGGCCCGGACACGCGCCACAGGCCGGACGGCACGCGAACGACAATCGTACGTGACGGATCTTCCGTCCGCTGCCGTTCGACGGCTCGGAGCGCGGCGTCGAACGAGCACGTCCCGTCCGTCCGCGTCTCCACGCGCAGCATCAGCGTCTCGCCCGCGTTCAGCGTCCCCACCGCCAAGAACAGTCCGCCGACCAAGACGCAACCGCCAATCAAAAATCTCACGTATTTCATCATTTCCTTTTCTTCCAGTTGCTTTTCACGACGATTTCCGCCATCGGATGTTTCGCCGCAATAAGTTCGCGAATTTTCCGCAGTCCGTTCTCAACGCCCTTCGGCGGCTGGTCGAACGGCGAATTGTGAGCCCCCACACGCACGACGAACCGCTTGGCCGAATAGCCTTCCAGTTCGCCGTTCTCCAGACGCCAGATGACGTGCTGCGTCGCGTCACCCACCACCTGCAGATCGAGGTCATCCGCGCCCACTTCAGCAAGCGGCGCCGTGCGGTCTCCGACCCAGACCGTCTCAAATCCGTTTGTCGGTGCCGACAGGACGGCGAGGCGATGCGCGTGCAGGGCCTTCAGCCAGTCGCGCTCCCCCGTGCGCGGCACGGAGCAGACGCCCAGCTTGCCGTCCGCCTCCGTCACCGACGCATCGATGCGCGGCGCGAACCGCGACGGGATCAACAGCGTGCCGTCGCCGGCAAGGACATAGTTGAGATACGGGATGAGTGCGTTCGCCCAAATCTCGCGCCCGATGCCGCCCGGATGTAGACGGTCAGGCATCACCTCAGCCGACAACCGCCCATCGACCGTCAGGAACTGGTCGTTGAAATCGACCCAAATGATACGCCGCCCGTCCGCGAACTCGCGGATGCCCCGATTGACGCGCTCGTTGCGTCGACGCAGGGGCGAGTCCGCCGTCGCCGCGCGCGGAAAGATCGGATGCAGGACGACTTTCGCATCCGGCTGGCGTTCGCGCAACGCATCGAGGATCGCCCGAATGCCGAGGATGGTGTCGATCGGCGTCTCCTCGGCGAGCGAACGATGCCCCGTGTTGTTCGTGCCGATCATGAGGACGATCACCCGCGCCCGATATCCGTCGAGCTGCCCATGGGCGATTCGCCAAAGCACGTGCTCGGTTCGGTCGCCGCCGAAGCCGAGGTTGAGGGCGCGATAGGGTTCGCCCGCGAAGTATTTCTCCCACCACGTCCGCCCCTCGACGTCCCAGCCGTGGGTGATGGAGTCGCCGAGGAAGACGACAGAACTGCCGCCCGCCTTCACGAGCGCGTCCTTCTCCGAAAGACGCGACCACCACCAGTTCCGAAGGTCTTCGCTCTGGGGACAGGCCCTGAGAGACGGTATCTCGACGTCCGTCGCCGACGCGCGAAACGAGCCCGCGCCGCCGAGGAGCAGCGCACCGACAAGAAGGAGCGTTCGCATGCGTCTCACTCCTCTGCGCCGAGGTAGATGGCGAAACGGTAGCCGAAGGTCGTGCTGCTTTCGGTCGTCTTGGCCGCCCCCCGGAACGCCGCGCGCGAATCGGACGGATACGACCCGTAGCCGCCGCCACGGTAGCCGCGCTGTGTCCCTGTCGTGACGCCGACCGGATCTGTCACGTCCGGCAACGCCGCTGCGGCAAACCAGTCAAGCACCCACTCGTTCACGCTGCCGTGCATGTCGTAGAGTCCCCAGGCGTTCGGCAATTTGCTGCCGACCGGGCCCGGCCCGTACGCATCACCGTCGTCCTTCGGGTCGCTCCACGTGCCGGCATCCGCATCGTATTTCATCGAGTTCTTCTTGAACTTGGCAATCGAGTAGATGCCCGTGCCCGCCGTCGGGTCGGAGCCGGAAGGATCGACGTCCTTGATCTCGCCGGAAACGAGATCCGTCCCGTCGTAGAACGTGTGGGTCGATCCGGCGCGGCAGCAGTATTCCCACATCGCCTCCGTCGGCAGGTCGACCAGCAGCCCCGTGTCCGCGATGTGCCGACGAAACCAGCCGACGAGACTGATCTTGTTGGCGTCCATGTGGTTGTAGTTCGAGAACTCCGTGACCGACGGAATCTCGTAGACGGCGTGGCCCGTCGTCGGCCAGTCGATGCCCTGCGCAACCGAGCCGCGCAGGAACTCGTATGAGCAGTTCGTCGACGGACGGTTGCCCGTCGCCGTGGACTTGCCGTAGCCCGCGTTCGGCCACCATGCCTTGATCTGGTAGAACTGCTGCGCCGTCACCTCGAAGACGCCCATGTAGAACGGCTTGGTGAACGTGACCTGGTGTCGGTTTTCGGATCCAGTCTTGTTCTTCTGGCTCCATGTGTCCGGCTCCGTGCTGGGACAGCCCATCGTGAACGTCCCCGGCTCGATGCGGCGGAACACCATCTTCGTGCGCTTGTATTCGTCGTCCCACTGGCCGTCGCCGTCCGCGTCGATCACCGTCGCGGAATAGGAGACCGGCCAGGGCTTCGGCTTCTCGCCGTTGACCGCGCCCTCGGACATGTCGATGATGAGATACTTGCGCGATTCGATGTCGACGGCCGTCAGCGTCACCGTGAGATTCGCAAGTTCGCGACGTGCGACATACGCCGTCTTCGCCGGATCCCAGACGATGCGGCGCTCGCCGGGCCCCACGCTGTACAGGTCGCCCGACAGCGAAGCCGCCGGAATCGTCAGCGTCTCATCGCCGTTCTTCAGCGTCACGTCGATGTCGTAGGTCTTGCCGTCCGTCTCCAGCAGACGGTAGTCAATGTTGACCTTCGCGTTCCACGGCCACTGCTGCCGCACAACCACCTTGTCAATCGTTCCGGCATGAGCGCCAAGGGCCATCGCCGCCGCGCCAACCAAACTGAGCATGCTCGTGTTCATCTTTTGTTTCCTTTTTGCTGTTTTATGTGAATCCTGTTGATCCTGTCGAAAAAACACCTGTTCGGCCGGCATCCTTTTTATCGAATGAAAATCAGCACGCCACCGGGCACGATCTCGAAGGTCACCGCCGCGTCGCCGGCGACGACTTCGTGCGTACCGTTCGCGAGACCACTCCACGCGAACCAGCCCGGTGCCTCGACCGCCACGGCTTCGCCGCCGTCCAGCGACACCGACTCAACGCCCTCCGGGACGGGGATCACCGCGCGTCCATCCTTCCGCCGCCGCCAGCGGCGCGTGGCCGTATTCGGCACACACCGCGCCGACCGACCATTCGCGCCGCGCACAAGGCCCAGCGTCGCCGCCTGTCCGAGGTTGTCTACCGCCGCGCCCGCCGCGTCCGTGAACGCCAGCGCGAGCGTCACCACCCGCTCTGACGCCTCGTCTTTCGGCAGGACAAACTCGACCGAAAGGACGTCCGCGCCGTCCGGCACAGGAACCGCCGTCGTCTCGCCGCAGTCCGACGTGACGGTCAGCGTCGCCGCGACCGCGCCGCTCGGCCAGACGACAGGAATCTCCATCCGTTCGTCCGTGATGGTCTTCCACAGGAGCGACCGACTGGGATCCGTGCAGACGTAGACGCCGGATGCCGAACCGACGACATTCTCCGCCCCCCTTGCCGCGCCAACCGCCAGCAGGGCGGACAGCGCCATCACCGTTTTCTTTTGCATTTCCTGTTTCCTTTCTTTTGTGCTGAAAGCGTCCGTCATCGCCGCACACCCGCGCGCGAGACGTCCAAAGGCCGAAAGCCGCCAGCAAATGCGGGCGAATCAGGCCGCAGCCGAAAGTCCCGTTCGGCGGCGTCGACGAACTTCGGATCGACCGCCGCGCCCAGCAGGTCGTTCCCCTCGCGCTGCCACGCGGCAAACGGCACACCCGCGCGCAGATTCGTCTCGCCGCCCTCGTTCCACCAGAGATTGCCCTGAAAGACGATGCGCGCCTTGCCCTGCGCCGTCCCCTCGCTCCTGAGCAGCGCATGGTCTTCGCCGCGCTTCGCCAGGTTCCAGAGGACGATGTTGTCCAGGAACGCAAGCGAAAGGTGGCTTTCCCCTTTCGTGACGGCGATCTGGTCGCGGTCCGAATAGGCGAAGATGTTGTTCCGCACGACGTTGTTGCGCCCGTAGTGCTGGTGGAAGCCGCCGTCAAACGTATCGTGGACAAGGTTGTTCGCGAAGACGACGCCTTCCGTGCCCTCGTCCGCGTACAGCCCCCAGCCGCCGTAGTAGCGCGCCTTCACGTGAGAGATGACGTTGTTGCTGACGGCCGTGCCGTGCGACGTGCCGAGCGTGTAGACGCCGGCCAGGTCGCTCATCACGCCCGCACCGAGGTTGCGGATGCGGTTGAACGCGATCTCGTTGCGCTGCGCGACGCTGCCGCGATAGCCCCAGACCCATCCGGCGCTCACGCCGCTGTAAAGGATGTCGTGGATGTCGTTGTGCACGACACGGGAATCGGACACGTGCGTGAGGAGGACGCCCACGCCCTCGGCGTTGACCTTGCCCGCGTCCGCGATTTCGCAGTCGGAAACCTCAAGAAACGCGACCGCGCGCGGCGAGTAGTCGAACACCGGCGGACAGGGCAGGTTATCGTCCCTCGGCGACACGCGCGTGTCCTCGATCGTATAGTCGGGGTTGCGCTTCGTCCGCCCGGCAAAGACGCCGCCGGCGCCGAGATCGGTGAGCGTGCAGCGCGTCAGGACGTTGCTCATCGAACCGTCCGCGATCCGAAAGGCGTACCCGCCCGTGTGGCGGACGCGGCAGTTTGCGAAGCGGACATTCCGAGTCGCAACGAGCGTCACCGCGCCCGGCGCCCGGTACGCCGCCTGGTAGGCGTTGGCGCGTGACCGTCCGTCCGGCGCGTCTGGATCGTCGTTCTGCACGACGGTCGCCTCGAACGCGACGTTCTCGAAAACGACGTCGCGCACGTGCGCCCCCGCGTCGGGATCGCCCGCGAGGCGCACGAGCTCGCGCAGCCCCGCCGTCGGCGCGAGCGCGCGGAAATCCGCCAGCGTCTCGCCCGGTCGCGGACGGTACCGGATGCGCCCGGCCCGCTCGTCGTACAGCCAGTCGCCCGGAGCCGCGAAGCCGAAGCCGACGTTCTCGAAGCGCACGAGCGCCGGCGCGCCCGGATTGTCCCAGCGCGCATAGCCCGGCTGGCGCTCGTTCGTGTCCAGCGCAAACGTCCCGGTCGCCGCGTCAAACGACGTGACGACCTGCCGCGAACAGGTCCACTTGACGATCGTGACGAGCTTGGCCGCCGGCCAGTCCGTCTGCGCGGCGGCCGCCGTCGGCAGCCCCTCGACGGCGAACGTGTTGCGGTACCTGAACGGGCCGCCCGCCGGCCGCGCGGCCTGCTCGGCGCGGACGAAGTGCGCGAACCCGTCCTTCGGCCAGACGGAACGCCCCGCGCGCCGTCCGTTCGTCCACAGCTGTTCAAAGCGGACGAGCGAGCCGTCCGCGCGGCGCGGCGCCGGACATGACCACGTGCCGTCCGGCTCGACGCGCCAGCCCGTCAGGTATTCGCCGCCGACCAACGCCGCGTCCGCATCGGCACCGGCGAAACGGACGCCGGAGTCCTCCGGCGACAAGACCAGCGTCTCGGCAAGCGGGACGCGCCCCTTCACGCGCACCGTCCACAGGCCGGACGCATCCGCGCGCCGGGCCGCGCGAATCCGGCGCACCGCCTCCTGCGGCGAAAGGCCGTCGGCGCTGACCGTCAGCTCGCGCGCCTGCCAGTCATACGCGGCGTCGCCGTCCGCACAGCGCCAGTGCGCCGGATGCGGCGTCGCCGTCCAGTCGAGCGGCTCGCACGTCGCGCGCCCGACGCTCGCACGCGCAAAGGCCGCGCGCAGCGCGGTGCGGAACAGCGCGTCGGCGAGCTGCCGACGCCAGGAGACGAAGAGCGCCGTCCCGCTCCGTCCGAGCAGATCGAGCCACTGGCCGTTCAGCCGTCCGTCGATGGCTCCCGCCGAAGCGAGGCCGCAGCAGTCGGCGTCCAGCGCGAAGAACGTGCGATCCTGAATGGCGCGAAACGCCAGCGAATTGACGCCGTGATCCCGCGTCCAGCGCCAGTCGCGCCCGCTCGTGTCGTCGCCGACGCGCTGAAGCTCGAAAAGCCCGGCGGCCAAGTGGTTCAGGGCGTTGCAGCCGACGAGAACCATGTCGTCACCGGCCGCTTCGCGCAGCGCACCGTAGAGATCCTTCAGCACTTCGCATGACGTGCGCGACCGGTCACGCCAGCCGCGCGGACGCGATGATGCAAACAGCGCCGCGCCGCCGCGAGGCCAGACGCCCGTGACGTCGTAGGTGAGGTAGTCGACCTTGACGAGCTTGAAGCCCCAGGCGCGGAAGCGCCGGATGTCGGCGGCGATCTCTTCGCGCAGCGCGGGATGCGTCGGATCGAAGAAGCGCGCATCCGCCCGCAGGCGGCGCGCGGCGGAGACTTCCGGCCAGGCGCGGAACGGACGGTACCAGAGCCCCGGACGCGCCCCCAACGCGGCGATGCGCGCGCAAAACGTCTTCATGTCCATGCCAAAGCGCGCACTGGCCTCCGTCCACGGGCCCATGCCGCTCTCCCATGCGCCGAACCGCGTCTGCATCGTCGGCGGCGCATTCTCCTGCCAGCCGTCGTCCATCACGACATAGGGACGGTTCACAAGTCCCTGCGAGCAGTCGGCGATGTAGGCGGCGTCGAGCAGGAAGTTGGTCGCGGTGTTCTCGCCGTAGGCGCAGTACCAGTCGTTGTAGCCGTAGACCGGCTCCTTCGGCAGACGCGGCTTCGGACACATCATGCGGCAGAAGGCCCGACCGGCCGCGAACGCGCGCTCGCCCTTTTCGCCGCGACGGCAGACGATCCGCGCGGCCTCCAGCACACGCGAACCGAGTTCGACGGGATCGCCGCCGGCGCTCACGTCCAGGTGCAGGGCCAGCGCGTCCTTTTCGAGACGCCAGCCGGCAAGCGCATTCGGCTGAACCTCGATGCCGCAGCCGTCGGTGACGCCGTTCGCCGAGATGAGGAAATACCAAGGCGAGAACAGCGGGAGTTCGGAAATGTCGCGCCAGCCGAGTTCGCCGTAGGCGCGCTCCCAAGCATCGCACAGGACACGCGCGCCCACGGGCCAGTCCGCCGGCCAGCGCAGCTCGATCCACAGGAGCGGCGTCGACGGAGCGACAACGGAGATTTGTCCGTTGGTGGCGAGCATCACCGTCACGCCCTGTCCCGACCACTGGGCTTCCGCCGTCCGCGAGAGCGTGTTCGTAAAGCCGACGCCAGCAACGACGACCGACGAAACCGCATCGGCTGTCGGAGACGGAAGCGACGGCGTACACGCCGCACGTGACGGAAGTGCCGCCGTCCGCGCCGCACACGCAAGCGGCACGGCAACGGAAAGCAAAATGACGATGTTCGGGAGTGTCCTTGTCATGGCACATATTATACCGCAATTAATATAGGATTTTCACGCACAATATCTTTGACTCTCTGCGCAATAAAAATGTCCCTTCTTGGCCTCCTGCAAATCAAGATTATCTCCCACCAAATTCATCCCCTCATCCACATCAAATTCGCGTTCAAGAATTTTCCGCAGAGAATTCTCATTTATGGTATAATGTGCGGCATCGGCGCGGAAAGCGCGAAATCTGGCGAAAGAGACGTTACACGGCACTTGGCACGCACGGCATCGGCATTATCGGCATCTACTACGCACGGCAGACACGAACACGCGACACGGCGAAACGCAGAAAGGAAACGGGACATGGCACGGAAGACCTACGAGCACTCGGCGTACTGGTACGCGAAGAACTGCGGATGGACGCGCAGCGACAGGGCCTCGCACGTCGAGCGGCTTCTCGACGAGGTGAGGCGCGACCTGAAGTTCGGCGGCGGGCGCGTGGACGGGAACCTCTCGTGCGACCCCCTCGGCTTCGGCGTCTGCCTCGCCGTCTGCACGGCGATGGACATCGGCGCGGCGATGCGCGAGACCGCCCGCGCGCTCGCCGACCCCGCCGAGCGCGACCGCATGCGCCGCGAGCTCCTGCGCGACCTCCGCGCCGTGCGCCGCCCCTTCTACTACGCACGCGAGACGGCCCGGCGCCGCGCGCTCGCCGCCGAACGACGCAAGATCACGCGGCGGACGACGCTCGCGCCCGAGCCGACGCCGGCGGACGTCCTCGCGGCGTGGGGGCGGCGGAAGGACTCGAAGGAAGACATGATCCGCCTCGGCGGGATGCTCCACGACCTCGAGTGCTACGTCGACAACGCGCTCCGGTTCGACGCGAACGGCGACGTCGTGGGGCGCAACGGCGGCATCCGGGGGTGGCTGAAGGAGAACCTGCCGGAGCTCTTCCCGAAGTACAAGACGCTCATGCGCTACAAGGCGATGGCGATCCGGCTGAGGCAGGCGACCGGGACGAAGGACCCGACGCCGACCAGCGCCCTTCTCGGCGATGGGATTGGCGGGGCGAACGCGGCAGACAGGACGAGCAAGACGGATGGGACACGCACGACAAGCGAGCCGAGCGCACCGAACAGGGAGAAAGCAACAGGCAGGGGAATCGCGACGGGCAAGAGGAACGCGGCAGACGCGAAACGCCCTGCGAGAGGCGCGAGCGAGACGCCGCACGAGGTCGTCCGAGAACTCCTCAAAGATTTCCGCATGACGTTCTCATCTTTGGAGGA
>CAKTZA010000081.1 GCA_934635045.1 uncultured Kiritimatiellota bacterium
TCGGCTACCATGACCCGCTTGACCACGGGAGACCTTTCGGTTAGGAGTTTCGAGGCGTACATACGGGACTTCACTTTAGTTGGTAGAGCGGGGCGCCCCCGAAGGGTACGCCCGCCCCCCATTAGAACCGGACGTGCAGATTTCCCGCATCCGGCTCCCCGTGCGGAACTCCCCTCTGTCGAGGGCCCTGTTATCGCCGTTCCCGATCCCCTTGTCGTTGCCGACGAAGTTTCACGACTGGTTCGGCGGCATGTCCTGGAAGTGCTTGGGCGGCATTCGCGCTCCTCTTCACCAGAGAAGAGGCCGCACCGTTCATGGGTTTCTTCAACCACAACTTTCCCAATACTCCATTCCATGCGCTCCTTTTCCACCGAAGACCCTTCGCTCCACAGGCATTGCCCTGTTTCCTCGCTACTACGATCTTCTCTGACTTCTGCTCTCGGTTTCCCTACCAGCAGATCTCCCAAGTTCCTGTGCTGAACTTTCAAGACGCGCCATGCCCTATGCCCCGTCCCGTCGAGCACACCGCATAATGGTTTCAGTGTGTCCGTGTTGGCTTCGTCGTAAACGATCCGCTTGACCACGGGATGCCTTTCGGCTATGAGTATCGAGGTGTACATGCGGGCTTCACTTTCTGTTATGGCTCATCTCTTTGTCGGGCTGGGCTTCTGCGCATCGGTCGCCCTCTGCGCAGCCAGCCTTCCTATCAATATGCCATTATCTTTATTGAGTAGACTCCTTACATTCTACAAGTTCAGCCAAGCTTTACTTGGCGCACCGTTTGGCTCATTCCTTTGTCCAGCTGGGCTTCTGCGCGTCGGTCGCCCTCCGCGCAGCCAACCTTCCTATCGGCATGTCGTTTTCTTTGCCGTACAGATTCCTTTCATTCTGTTAGTTCTGCCGAGCTTCGCTTGGCGCACCAAGACCTCCATGGGTTCGCAACCGCTGATGTTTATCAAACGAAAAAGGCCAAAAATGGCATCCCCCTCCTTTGCGAGGAGGGCAAATTGTGATACAATGCGCACATCTTGACATACAAGGCGTTATGACATCCATGATAACCGCGCGCGTTGACGCGAAAAAACGCAAAGTCGCCGAGAAAGTCTTCGATGACATCGGCATCACCACATCCGGCGCCGTCAACCTGTTCATCTGCGCCGTCGCCATGAGCGGAGGGATTCCATTTCCCGTTGGCTCGTCCCGCATGTCCGCCATGCGATTCGGGCATACAAACTTCGGCACGCCCGCGCAATCGGGTCTTCGCCTTGGGTTGGCTGATGGCAAGTATGACTTCGCCCAAGACTTCGACAGGAAATTTGACGCGATGGACTCCGAAATCGCCGAAATGTTCGCGTGAGCATTGCCAATTGAGAATCGACTCTGGCGCGGCCTCTGACGTGGGTGACCTGCCGCTTATTCATGGAGATCCTTTTGACAGACTTCTGATTGCACAGTCCCGTCGATCAGGCATGCTGTTTCTCACGCACGACCACCTCATTGAACCCTATGGCGAGAACGTCGTGGCCGTATAGGGCGTAGCGACATCCGGCGCGACGCGGACGACAAAGAAGCCCCACGGGCCGAGCGCACAGGAGCGCGCACCCCGTCCAGTGTTCGCGCAGAGTCCGCTTCAATCCTCCTCGCCGTCCTCAAGCAAAAACTCGGGCAAATAGCGGTGTTTGATGCCGTTGCGCGAGAAGTTGACGCGATCCAACGAAAGGACGAGCTTGTCGTACTGGTCGGGAATCGCCTCAAGGGCCGAAAACTCGCGTTCGCGCGTCGCAACGTCCGCCATCAGGTAGCAGACCTGAACGTAAAGGCGGTCGTCGCCGTTCTGGCAGACGAAATCCACTTCCCGTTCGCGGACGCGTCCGACCGTGACATGTCCGCCGCGCCGCACCAGTTCGCGATAGACGACGTTCTCCAACAGGCGGTCGATGTCATCGCCACGCGAACCGCCGATGACGGCGCGACGCAAGCCAAGGTCGCTGACGTAGTACTTCTCGTCGACGGACAGGATGCGCTTGCCGATCAGATCCTCTCGCGGAACGCGCGTCACGAGAAACGCATCCTCACAAGCGCGCAAATAGGTGAGAATCGTCTCGACGGTCGTCGTGCGCCGCTCGCTCTTCAGGAATCGCACGATGCTACGGGCCGAAAAGGTGTGCCCGATCTCGGTCATGGCATAGCGCACGATGCGGTCGAGGAGATCCACGTCCCGGATTTGCAGTCGCCGCATAACGTCTTTCGAGAGAATCGCCCAATAGAGGTCTTCCAGATAGGAACGCGAGGCCGACGCATCGTATCTCACCTGGGGAAGGAACGGAAGCCCCCCGCAGTCCAGATACCTGTCGAAGAGGTCGGCGGTCGCGAGTCCGTCCCAGAGATCCGCCGTCGCAAGCTTGAACTCGCCAAAGGAGAAAGGCGCAATCTTGAATTCGACGTAGCGCCCCGTCAGGTAGGTCGCGAGTTCGCCGGAGAGCAGTTTGGAATTGGAACCCGTGATGAAGATGTCGGCGTTCTTCCGCTTGCGGATGGAGTTGACCTGAAGTTCCCATTCCTCGACATCGTGAATCTCGTCCAGAAAGATGACAACGCGCTGCCCTTTCGCCGCCTCCAGCCGCGCATCAAGTTCATTGAACAGCACGTCCTTGGCGAGATAGCGCGCATTGCGGCGGTCTTCGAGATCCAGATAGAAGATATCCGCTGAGGGATCCTTGGCGCGGATCTCGTCCCGCACCTGTTCCAGAATGACCGACTTTCCGCTGCGGCGCATGCCGGTGATGACTTTGATGACATCCGTTCCGATAAAAGGACGGATCAAATCCAGATAATGCGTACGTGGTATCATGAAAGTTTCTCCCATTCAACGGCCTGAAGTGGTCAACGGATCGGAATTATATCATTTCCATAGCCGACAAACAACCGCCTCTGAACGATTTTGTCGGTCATAACCGACAAAACGACGGAAAACAAAGAACTTGTCGGCCATAGACGATTGAGACCATGCCTCCTTCAGACGATTCCGAAAGGAGCATTCAAATTTCAGCCTCGCTGTTTCAGCCTTACTGAAATCATGCGTAATGCCGTTCGAGTGGTGGAGTCCCCCGAATTCAGCGGATCGCTTTTCGCAGGAACGCGACCGCCGCCGGGACGA
The DNA here is from genome assembly GCA_934635045.1 of uncultured Kiritimatiellota bacterium. Lineage (GTDB taxonomy): Bacteria > Verrucomicrobiota > Kiritimatiellia > RFP12 > UBA1067 > UBA1067. The sequence goes on from CAKTZA010000081.1 coordinate 3,158, forward strand.
GGGCCGAGGCGACGAAAAGCACCGCCCAGTCCGCCGGACGCAGGGGCACGACGTCGAAGAGCCGTCCGCCGAACGTGACGAGCGCGGCCTGTCCGAGGAGGATCAGCAGGGCGACGCCCATGAAGACGCGGCAGCCCGCGAAGTCGAGCGGCGCGCCGCCGCCGAACGTCCGTACGCGGAAGACGTTCCAGAACTGCAGCAAGACGAAAAAGGTGAAGAAGACCGTCAGCTCGTAGGCGCTCAGCCCGGTCGCGGCGGCGGCGGGCGGCAGCAGCAGCGCCCGGATCTCATGGCCCCGGAGGAAGGCGAGTGCGCCGAGCAGGATGGCCGTGAAGAGCGTCCCCGTCAGCGCGAGGTCGACGCACATCGCGCGCGAGACGATGAAGGCCCCGCGCGGACGCGGACGCTCGCGGAGGACGGCTTCGGACGGCGGCAGCGACGCCATCGCCATCGCCGCGAACGTGTCCATGATGAGGTTCACCCAGAGCATCTGCGTGACGGAGAGCGGCGACTTCGTGCCGACGAACGCGCCGACGAGCACCGTCAGGCAGGCGACGACGTTCACGGTCGTCTGGAAGAGGATGAAGCGCTGGATGTTGCGGTAGAGCGAGCGCCCCCAGACGACGGCGCGGACGATCGAGGCGAAGGAGTCGTCGAGGATCGTGACGTCCGACGCCTCCTTGGCGACGCTCGTGCCGTCGCCCATCGAGAGCCCGACGTGCGCGGCCTTGAGGGCGGGCGCGTCGTTCGTGCCGTCGCCCGTGACGGCGACGACCTCGCCGGCGCGGCGCAGGGCCTCGACGAGCCGCTTCTTGTCCAGCGGCCGCGCCCGCGCGATGATCTTGAGGCGGCCGACGCGGCGGTCAAGCGCGGCGTCGTCGAGCGCGGCGAATTCCGGGCCGGTGATGAGGGCGTCGCCGCCGTCGGCATCCGTCCAGAGCCCGATCTGGCGGGCGATCTCGCGGGCCGTGGCGGGCGTGTCGCCCGTGACGACCTTCACGGCGATGCCGGCGCCGAGGCAGTCGGCGATCGCCTTCGGCACGTCCGGGCGCACCGGGTCCGCGATGCCCACGAGGCCGAGGAACGCGAGCGGGCCCCGGAGGCCGGCGAGCCCGTCGTCCGTGATCGGGCGCTCGCCGTCCGCCAGTTCCCGCCAGGCGAATCCCAGCGTCCGCAGCGCGCGGCCCTGGCAGTCGAGAAGCCGCGTCCGCACGGCGCCGTCCGCCGCCGCGTCCGCGCCGCAGAAGCCGAGCACGATCTCCGGTGCGCCCTTCACGTAGAGGACGCGGCGCCCCGGACGCGCGGCGGACGTCACGACGCTGGCCATGTACTTGCGCTCCGTGCAGAACGGCAGCTCGGCTTCGTGCGGCGCCTGGGCGCGGAGCGCCCGGCAGTCGAGGCCCTGCCCGTGAAGCCAGAGGAGGAGCGCGCCCTCGGTCGGGTTCCCCAGCGGCTCGGGCGCGGACGGATCCGTGAGGTCGAGGGTCGCCGTCGCGTTCGCCGCCATGCCTTCGCAGACGATCGCGCCGAGCGTCCCCGGCTCTGCCGACAGGTGCGCGTCCGGCCCCAGTCCGTCGAAGTGCACCTCCTGCACGCGCATGCGGTTCTGGGTCAGCGTGCCCGTCTTGTCCGTGCAGATCACGGTCGCCGCGCCCATCGTCTCGCAGGCGTGGAGGCGGCGGACGAGGAGCTTGGCCCTGAACATCCGCCGCATGCTGTAGGCGAGGCTCAGCGTGACGGCCATCGGCAGGCCCTCCGGCACCGAGACGACGACGAGCGTGACGGCCAGCATGAGCGACTGCAGGAGATAGGCGAACAGGTGCGCGGGCGCGGTAGCCCGCCAGACGGCGAGGGGGTCCGTCCCGAAGAAGACGGCCAGGCGTCCGACGACGACGAGCGCGGCCAGGGCATAGCTGACGCGGGAGATCGCGCGGGCGAGACCGGCGAGCTGCTTGTCCAGCGGCGTCTTCACGGAGTCGTCGATCCGGGCGGCCGCGAAGACCCGGCCGTTCTCCGTGCCGTCGCCGACGGCCGTCACGCGCATCGTGCCGTGGCCCTCCATCACCTTCGTGCCGCGCAGGACGCGGTTCGAGGGGAACGTCGCCTCCGCGTCAAAGGCGCGCGGATCCGTCGTCTTGCGGCAGGTCGGCTCGCCCGTGAGGGACGACTCGTCCACGCTCAGGGCGACGGCCTCCAGCAAGTCGCCATCCGCCGGGACCTCGCACCCGGTCGCGAGCGTGACGACGTCGCCGACGACGACATCGCGGCGCGGGACGCGGCACGGGCCGCCGGCGCGGACGACGTCGACCGGCTCGTCGTCGTTGACCTGGTTGAGGATGTCGAACGCCCGCTCCGCGCGCGTCTCGAAGAGGAAGGAAAGCCCCGTCGCGAGCAGGACGGCCGCGAAGATGCCGCCCGGCTCGAAGAAGGCCGCCCACCCCTCGCCCAGGGCCAGGCGCTCGTAGAGCGCGATGCCGGCGGAAAGCGCGCCCGCGACGAGCAGGATGACGATCAGCGGATCGCCGAGACGCGCAAGGAACTTCCGCCACAGCGGCTCACGCCCGGGAGGCGTGAGGACGTTCGCCCCGTGTTCCGCGCGGCTGCGCGCGACTTCGGCCTCCGTAAGGCCCCTTGCAGAATCTGTCTTCTCGTTCATGGGACGGCTATTATACCAATTCCGCCGCGTAGCCGTGACCACATGCGTTCACGGCGCGGGAAATGCGCGCGAGGCGCGTGAGAATGGACGACGGCCACGCCGTGCGGTGAATTCGATGGCGCGCGTGAGGCGTTCAAGCGCGTAGGCCATGTCTTCATTCTCCGGGAAGCGGGCGCGTAGGCGTTCGACGGTTTCCTGTGCGCGTTTCAGTTTGGCGAGGCGCTTGTCGGACGCCGCGCGGTCTTCGTCCGTCGCCGTGAGTGCGGCAACAAGCGCGTTCGCCGTGTTCGTCGCCTCGGCCTCGACCTGCGCAAGCGCGGCGGACGTGCGGACATAGCCGACGGCGAGCGCAGCGAAAAGCCCAAACGCGAGAACGAGTGCGGCGGCGGCCCCGATGGCGGCGGGCGGATTGCGCCGCGCCCACAAGGCGAGCCGACGCAGGGCCGACGGCGGACGCGCCGCGAGCGGTTCGTGTGCGCAGTAGCGGCGGAGATCGGCAGCGAACGCCGTCATGTCGGCGTAGCGGACGGCGGGATCGGCGGCCGTCGCCTTGTCCAAGATCGCGGCAAAGTCGGCGTCGGGATGCTCGTGGAGATGCGGCCCGGCTTCCTCCGCGAGCGTGGCGCCGAGGGCGTAGACGTCGGAGAGAACCGTCGCGCCCTCTCCGCGCAGACGTTCGGGAGCCATGTAGGCGCGTGTGCCGGCGGCATCGGGCGCGGCGTCCGCGAGGCAGGCGAGGCCGAAGTCGCCGACCTTAACCGCGCCGTCCTGTCCGATGAGGATGTTGGCGGGCTTGATGTCGCGATGAAGGACGCCACAGCCGTGCGCATAAGCGAGCGCATCCGCAACGGTGGCGCCGAACGCGGCGACAGCCGCGAGCGAGGCGAAGGCGTAGTCACGCGCCGTCGTGCCGTCCACATATTCCATCGCGAAGTAGTAGGTGCCATTGCTCACACCCGCCGCGTAGACGTCGAGGATGTTCGGGTGGTGCAGCTGGGCGATGAGGTGCGATTCGGCGGCGAAGCGTTCGCGAAACGCGGGCGCGTCCGAAAGGTGCGGCGCGAGAACCTTGACGGCGACCGTGCGGTCGAGGGAGCGTTGGCGTGCAACGTAAACGACGCCCATGCCGCCGCGGCCGAGTTCGGCGAACGGCTCAAAATCCGTGCCGTCGAGCGCGGGCGGGGTGTCCGCCTCGCACGAGACGGACGCATGACCTGCAAGCGCATCCAGCTCGGCGGCGAGGCCTTTCAGGTTATCGGGAAGTTCAGTTGGCATGCATCACGATGAGACAAGTGACGGGCGACGCACGAACTGTCCATAATCGCCTCGAAGCAGCCCTTCAAATGAAAGGTCCTCGTCAAGGTCAGGCCAGTGAAGCCCCTCTTCGTCGACTTCAATGTTTTCGAGCTGATCCAACGTTGCCTGTTCGAGACGCCAGTTCCCGACGATCGGAAACGAGAAGTCGATTCCGTTTGGGAACGACACCTCAATCCGCCCCTCGTGGTAATGCGCAAGCGGCATTTTGTCATCCAAAGTATTCATGCCATTTCCTCCTGAAACCTCGACCTCTTCCTCAGCAATTTCCTGCGCACGACGAAGTTCTTGGACTTTCATGCCTTTTGACTCTACGAGCTCAACGCCGTCAGAGACATCGAATTTTGCCCGCCCAGCACCGTTCCTTGCATGAACATGAATCGGTTGGTGTTCGTTCGAGTAGAAATAGAATTTATAACCGTCTCGTTCGACTGCAATAGGCATACACGCTCCTTTCAACGGATGACATTATACCAAATATGCGCAGAATCGACCTAATCACGACGGAGAAATGATATAATCTACCTCAAAGGAAAATTGAAATGAGAAGATTGATTGTTTCTGCTGCATTGAGCATTCTAATCTGTGGATGCAACACAATGACATCCCCGCAATCGACCTTTGAGAGAGGCGAAATCGTTAACCATGGAATTTTCGACGATGCGATTGTTGTTGCTCAGGTGGTTAGTACAAATGTGGTACATGCCTATTCTGTTTCTGACGCCGGTTTTACATATGGCTTACGAATCGCCATCCTACCTCTGAGCGACGACTATGTCAATGGGCAGCACATTCGTCGCGGCTATTATGAGTACTTAGGGCCGTACACTTATGTCACAATCAAAGACGGGAAAGGAAACGACGAACAAACTAATACAATACGTCTTTTTCGCGAGATTGTGAAGTAAGTGAGAAGGCCATGCCTATGTGCGTGGAACTTTAGGCACATACGAGTGATTAGTACGCATTCAAAAATGACTTGGGTCAAAAGAGTCCCCCGATGAATACTATTGTCGCCTATTATAAGTTTCTGAAGCAGGTTGCAACCTTTGAAGAACTTGTTCAACGGTTACATGACGAAGGAATGCCCATTACTCAAAAATATTCTCAAGACCAGCCGTTGTTTTATCGTTGTTTGACAGTCGGGCGTGATTGGATTCGATTTCAGTATGCTCGACAAGGACGTCCCAAGGCAACGGTTTATGATGCAGAGTTTGATGGCGATGTACAGATTATAGCTTGGACGTTTTATTCAATTCTCATGGCGGGAGAGACCAAAACATTGTTTCTAATGACACAAGAAGCATCTGCGTTTATTGAAGAGACGGCATTGACTGAAAATCTAGCGCCCGAGTTCTTCCGTGAAAATCTTGCGAAGCCGCTTGTTTTGTATGCGGGAGAACCTAAAAGCCTTCTCGGCAATGTGTCTTGCATTTCATTGGCCTATCATCAAGAAGCCGATGAGATAGGTTGCGTGTTTTCGATTCAGGACGCGAAATGCCCGTCACGGGAGTTTGGGCGGGTCTTTCCCTTAAGCGAGTTGCGCGGTCGATTCTTACAATCGACCATTGCAATGGGCGAAACGGGAGAATCCACTCTTTACATGATACAACAAGGGTTCGTATCCGGGAAAGACGATTTGGACGAACAAATGTATCATGTCTTGCTTTATGCGTTCAAATTCATCCTTTTGCGCAAATGTGATAAGCAACCGCTTGTCGCCGAACGGCAATACAAGGAGAGGAGGAACGCCAACAGGCAAAATGAGATCTTTGGCCGCGTAAACTATCAACGAGTTTCCCTCACGACGACTTACCGGACGGCATTGGCAAGACATGCAGACTCATCACGAGAGACTCTTGTATTAGACAAGGAAGGCCGGACACTCCAAGCGACACGAGTCGTTGGCTTTCTGCGCCGCCAACATTATGGGCCCAGAAATTCACTGGTCAAGTTTGTTTACATTGATGCACACGATTCACATGCATGGAAAAAAGACGGCATCCGAATTGTTCACGTAGTGAAATAGGTTGATGGATGGCGAACTGCGAATGCAGTCTTGCGAGCGACAGAGCCCTTGGCGGATACCGTACTCGCCAACAACAATACCGCCCCTGTCATTGCAATGTCTCGATACCATATTCGGGGAATCGGCGATCCCCTGTCACGACCACGCAGCCATTCAGCAACGCCGTGGCGATGATGAAGCGATCAGCGGGATCCTTGTGGATTTCCGGTAACGCCGAAGCTTGAAGCATGATGGCGTTATCGAGCGGCAACTCCCTCATGCCGTACTGCCGGACAAGCATGTCGGCAAACTTGGCGGGAGAGACAGGGATTTCCAACTCACCTTTCTTCACCTTTCGGGCGATTTCCCAGATTGAGATTGACGAAAAGCAAAGGAGTTCCGCATCCTGAATCGTCTCGCGTGCCGACCGGGAGAGCTTGTGATCGCCCGTCGCAAGCCAAATAAGCGCACACGTGTCGACCAACACCCGTTGCATTAGGCATTCTCCCATTCGGAGGATTCGTCGGCAAACCAGTCGCCCCGCATCTTCACCTTGCCCGCAAATCCCGGCAGCGGCCCCATGTTGCGCTTGGGGGCAATGGGAACGATCTTGGCAATCGGGCGGCCATAACGCATGATCGTGAAAATCGAGAGCTTGCTCTCGACTTCCGCAAGGACGCTCGAAAAGTTGGATTTGGCCTCGTAGACATTCAGCATCGACTGCATAGTTTGCTCCTTTACCTTGATGGCGCTTATTATACCATACGTAGGTCAAGATGGCCAAGTGCTTGCCGTGCGTTACGTCTTTCAATCTGCATTATCTTGTCGTTCCGCGAAAGCACGAGACTTCCATCAGCTTGCGCTGGAGGCGTTCGAGGGCGCGGACGTGGCGGATGGACGCGGCCTTGGGCTCGATGTCGAGGATGGCGGCGCAGTCGCCGTTGCCGAGTCCGTCGAAATGGCGGAGAATAAGGATCTGGCGGTCGGCGACGGAGAGCGAACCCAGCGCGGCGCGAAGGAGGCTGTGCCGTTCGTCGCGGTCGACGCGCGAGACGGGCGAGGTGACGTCGGCGGCGAACAGCCCCCAGTTGAGCCCGCCGACGTTGGTCTCGTCCGGCGCGTCGGCGACAGACACTTCGCGGTAGGCATCGCGTGCGTCGGCCCCCAGGTTCTTTCGTTCAAGGTCGGCCAGCGTCTGGAACAGGAGCGTCCGCAGCTTGAAGTAGACGGGTACGTCTGGATGCGCCACGAAGTAGGCGAGCCGCTTCGCACACGCCTCGTAGGTGGCGGAAAGGACGTCCTCCGGCGAAAATCGCTTCAGCAGAATCGGCTTCAGGTTCCGCTCGACGAGCGCAAGAAGCCGCGCACGGTTCTCCGTGAACGCCGTCGCAAGAAAACGGGCTGTGTCGGATTCGTTCATTGCCGATTATCACAATCCCCAAGCCTGCCAATTCCGTCTGGCGTAAACGAAACGCCGCACTTCCATCGTATCCCCAATGACAACGTACAGCACGACGAAATTACCGATAGAGATACGATAATACGGGACTCAAGCGCGAACGGCTTTCCCAGCATGGGCGTAGCCCTTCAGGTGACGATAGACCGTGTCCGCTTTCAACCGCCGCGCGTCCTGTGCCGCCAGACGATCGGCCTCCGAAAGAATTGCCTCCATTGGATCGACGAGCGCCTGATAGGTTTCAAGCGAAAGCATGACGGACGTACCGTATCCGTTTTTCGTGAAAAACACAGGGCCCGACTGAATGTCGGACTCGATTTCATTGAATTTGTTCCGTAGATCCGTTACGGGGCGAATGTTAAGGGCATTCATCAACATCTCCATTGAATGGCATAATTATATCATATTCTTGTGTGGCCCGTACAACGCGGCGTGGGCAAGCCGATCAGCCGCGGAATGATTTTGTGTAGATTTTCGGCGGCGGATGCGTTCTTAGGCGTGTGGGGGCGATGGCACAGGGCCGCCGTCCGACACACGCATGCATCACGAACATCCGAAAGGAACACGAACATGAACACGAAACTCAAATTCGCCGCCACCGCCCTGGTCGCCACGCTCACGGGCTTCACCGCCCTTGCTGCACGTCCCGACCGCCCGCCGCGCCGTGCGCCCGCCGAGGGCGCGAAGCTCCACAAGTTCTCCACGACCGTCGAGAAGGAACGCCCGACGCTCGACGAGGAGACGAAGCGGCTCATCTCGGCCTATCGCCGCGATCCGTCCGAGGCGAACCGCGCCGCGCTGGAGAAGAAGGTGCGCGAAAACTACGACAAGGTCATCACACGCAAGAAGGCGAAACTCGAAGAACTGAAGAAGACGGCGCGACACGAATCCAAGGTCAAGGAGATGGAGGAGATCGTCCGCGAGGTCATCGCGGACAAGGAGAACCGCATCGCCCGCTCGATGCGCCGCTTCACCGATCCGCGTCTCCGTCCCGGCGCACGCGAGGCACAGGACGGCTACCATCCGCTCATCGGCGGCGGCGCGAACGTCTTCCTCGCCCACACGGAGGTGACGAACGCCGACTACGCGAAATTCAAGACGGATTGGCCCCTAGTGGACGACCGGCCCGTGGTCGGCGTCTCGTATCGGGACGCGCTCGCCTACTGCGACTGGCTGACGGCGCGCGACGACGGCGCGACCTACCGTCTGCCGACGGAGGAGGAGTGGGAGATCGCGGCGGGGCACATGCCGAAGGACGCCGACTTCAACGCGAGGGGCGAGGACGGTGCGCTGTCGTCCGTCACGGCGCACGAAAAAACGGTCGCCGCGTGCGGCGCGGTCGACATGTGGGGCAACTGCTGGGAGTGGACCTCGACGGAACGGGGCGCGGGACGCCGAGCGGTCAAGGGCGGTGCGTGGTCGACGCCGCGCACGGACTGCCGCACCGAATGCCGCACGTTCGCGCGCAAGGAATCCGCCGGACATCCCGACGTCGGCTTCCGCATCGTGAAGGAGTCGAAGTGATTCACACCTTCCCCCTTCTCTCTTTTTTAAAAAAGTGAGAAGGGGTTTTCGATTCGCTTTCCGCGACAGGCTCACGCGACGATCTTCTTGCCGAGGTCGAAGGCCTCCTGCATGAACTTCGTGGACTTCACCGCACCCTGTTCGTAGACTTCCGTCGCAAGGACGCTGCCCGCGATATGCGCACCGTCGAAGCAGTCCATGTAGCCCTGGATTGCCGCAAGCACATTGTCGAACGAAGCGTTCTCCGCCATCGTCGCGACGACGTAGTAGGGCTTGCCCTTCGGCTCGGGCCAGAACTGCACCGAGCGGTCAAGCACCGTCTTCAGCTGCGCGGCGATCGTGAAGTAGTAAACGGGCGTGCCGAAGACGACCGCATCCGCCTCGCACATCGCACGGCAGATGTCGTTCGCGTCATCCTTCTGGACGCAGTGGTGCAGTTTCTGGCAGGCGTAGCATCCCCTGCAGTAACCAAACGTCTTGCCGAGAAGCCGCACGAGCTGCGCTTCGCCTCCGGCGACCTCCACGCCCTTTGCGACCTGCTCGCACAGCGCATGCGAGTTCGAGTCGGGACGAAGCGACGACGAGATGATCAAAACTTTCTTCTTTGCCATGATAAGTTTTCTCCCATTCACTAACCTACAAATGCTTTTGACGGGATTGAGTATATCATTTTCCTAACCGACAAACAACCGCCAATGGGACTGGATTATCCCCGGTTTTGGAAATGGCTACCGAACCCTCGCGAGGCCTCGCGCGGTTTTCATCGATTTTGCCGT
>CAKTZA010000082.1 GCA_934635045.1 uncultured Kiritimatiellota bacterium
ATCAGGGCGCATTTGTCAACCGGGGGAGGTTTCGCCGGTAAACATTAACCCGACCTCACCTATCTAAAATCCCCCTGGCCTGTCACGGGAACAGGGCCCATTCGCGGGGGGTGCGCAGAACACCGCGTCGATCTCACGCGCGGCAACCGTGCGGCACAAGCCGCGCGAGGGCCGGGACGACGACGAGCGCCGCGAGCGTCGCGAAGACGAGGCCGCCGAGCTGCACGGCCGCGAGCGGCGCGAGGATCTCGCCGCCCGGCACGTCGGAAGCCGTCACGATGGGCACAAGCCCGAAGACGGTCGTGAGCGACGTCATGAGAATCGGCACCATCCGCTCGCGGCTGCCGAGACGGATCGCCTCGACGGGGCCTGTCCCCTGCCGGACGAGTTCCGCATAGCGGTTGACGAGCAGCAGCCCGTTCCGCACGACGAACCCGATGACCGTGATGATCCCGACCGTGGACGCGACCGAGACGATCCGCCCCGTAAGCGCGACGGCGACGACCGCGCCGACCAGCGAGAGCGGCACCGTCGCCATCACCACGAACGCCTGCGCCGCCGACCGCGTCGCCGCGACCAGCACGAAGAACACGCAGACGAGCAGCGCGACGGAGAGGACGCCGAGCGTCCGCCGGGCGCTGACGTTCGCCTGGTAGGTGCCGCCGAACGACGCCGTGCAGTCGAATTCCGCCAGCGCCGGCGTCAGGCGCGCGCGCAGCGCCGCCACGAGTTCGCCGACCGAGACGCCCGGCGCCGGATTGAGCGAAATGAGCGCCTGCCGCCGTCCGTTCTCGTGCACGATCAGGTTGGACGCCTCGTCACGCCGAACGGACGCGACATCGCCGAGCCGCACGAAACGACCCGTGCGCGTCTTGAGGAGGAGCGTGCGCACCGTCGCCTCGTCCGGCTCCGCGGCGTCCAGCCGCAACGTGACGTCGCGGCGGTTCTGCCCGACGGCGACCGTGCCGAGGACGAGCCCGTTAAACGCCGCCGAGACCTGCTCGCCCGCGTCCGCGAGCGTCAGGCCCTCGTGTGCGAGGCGGTCGAGGTCATAGTCGATCTTGACCGTGTTGACGAGAATCTCGCGGTTCGCCTGCAGGTCGGCGACTTCCGGGATCTGCGCGAGAATTTCCTTCGCCCGCGCCGCCGCCGCACGAATCTGCGCCGGCGTCTCGCCGAAGATGTTGAGCGTCAGCTCCGCCGCGTCGCCCGAGAGAACCGCGCTGATGCGGTGGGCGATCGGGTAGCCGATCATGCACGACGCCCCCGGAACGGACTTGATCACGGCGTTCATCCTCGCCCGCAGGTCGTCCTGATTACACGCCATGTCCACGCGCACGATCAGCTCGGACGCCGAAACGGGCTCCGCATGCTGGTCGCGTTCGGCGCGCCCCGTCTTGCGCGTCACGCTCAAGACGCCGTCCAGTCCGAGAATTTTCCGCGCAACGTTCTCACTGACGCGCTCCGCCTCGGAGAGGGACGATCCCGGCACGAGCGAAACGAAGACGGTGAACGTGTCCTCGTGGAACGGCGGCAGGAAGCTCGACCCGAATCCCGCGCCGTACCAGAGCGCCGCGCCGAGGAGCAGCGCCGCCGCCGCGACGCACGTCTTGGGGAATCGCAGGGCCGTGCCGAGGAACGGGGCATAGCACGCGAGCAGGATCCGTTCGGGGAGGGACGCGCGGTGCGCGGTCGTCTCGACGCACGGCTGATACTCCGCCGACTTGTTCCGCCGCAGCACGAGGGCGAGCGCGGGCGTGACGAGGAACGCCGCGACGACGGAACAGGCGAAGACCGCGAGATAGGCGTAGGCGAGCGGCTTGAAGAACTGTCCCTCCAGCCCGTGCAGGAAGAAGAGCGGCAGGAACACGAGAACGATGACGAAGCCCGAAAACGCCACGCCCGGCGCGACCTCCCGCACCGCCGCGAGGATCTCCGCGCGCGGATTCGACCGCACGCGCCGCCGGAAGATCTCCGTGAAGATGATGGCGCTGTCGACGATGTCGCCGACCGCCACGGCCAGGCCGCCGAGCGTCATGATGTTGACGCCCAGACCAAGGGACGGGAAGAGCAACAGCCCCGCGCCGAGGCTCACCGGCATCGTCAGGAGGACGATCAGAAGCGCGCGGACGCTCATCAGCGTGAGCCCCAGCACCAAAACGACGATCAGCACCGCACCCCAGACCATTGACTTGCCGTTCGCGATCGAGAGGTTGATGAAGTCCGACTGGCGGTAGGCGTGACGCTCGATGCGCACGCCCGGCGGCAGCGACAGGCCGTCCAGCGCCGCCTCGACGCGCTTCGTCAGCTCCAGCGTGTTGCCGCCCGGCGCCTTCTGCACCGAGACGACGACGGCGTCGCGTCCGTTGAAGGACGCACTGCCGCGACGCGGCGCGCCCGCCAGCGAGACGTCCGCGACGGATCCGAGCCGGAGCGGCGTGCCGCCCTCGGTCGGGATCCACGCGGCGGCCAGTTCCGCCACCGTGTCGGCGCGCGCCGTCTGGCGGACGGCCAGCTCCTCGCTGCGCACGTCGGCGAGATAGCCGCCGCTCGCCCACGTCCGCGAGGCGCGCACGGCCTCCGCCACATCGCCGACGCCCAGCCCCTGCTGCGCGAGCCGAAGCGGGTCGTAGCCGATGCGCAGCTCCGGCAGGTTGCCGCCGAGCGCGACCACCTGCGCAATGCCGGGAATCGCCAGAAGGCGGTTGCGGATGGAATACTCCGCGAGTTCGCGCAGGGCGAGCCCCGTCACGTTCGTCGCCTCCGAGACGAGCGCGACCATCATGATCTCGCCGGACACCGAAATGACCGGCGCAATCTCCGGCTCGGCTTCCGCCGGCAGCGACTCGCGCACCTGCCCCAGCCGCTCGAACACGCGGAAGCGCGCCTGGTCGGCATCGGACGCCCAGTCGAAGTCAACCCAGACGAAGGAGAGCCCGCCGCCTGAACTTGACCGCACCGCCGTCACGCCCGCAAGGCCGTTCATCGCCGACTCGATGGGCACGGTGATGCGCTGCTCGACCTCCTCGGCGGTGAGGCCGCCCGCCTCGGTCTGGATCGTGACGCGCGGCACCTTGATTTCGGGGAAGACGTCCACGGCGAGGTCGCGCGCGACGTAGGCGCCGCCGAGCGTCAGCGCGAGCGCGCCGGCGAGCGTCGTCTTCGGCCAGGCGAGAACGACCGACAGGATGTGCTTCAGCGCGTTCATCACTCGTGCTCCTCGTCACCCGCGTGGAACTTGCCGTCCGCATGGAAGTGCCCGGCGACCTTCTTCTCGCCGCCGAGGGACGGCAGGGCCTGCTTGAGTTCGTAGACGCCCTGCACGACGACCTCCGCGTCGTCCGCAAGCCCCGTAACGGCCGTCCAGCCGCCCGCCGACGCGCCGAGCCCGACGGCGTGCGCGACGAAACGATCCGCGTCATGGTCGTCGCGCACGAACACCGACGGCGTGAGGCCGTTCTGAAACACCGCTGCCGACGGCACGCAGAGGACGGGCGTCTCGTGCGCATCCGTCTCCAACGTGACACGCACCGTCTCGCCCATCGTCAGCGCCGCGTCCGCAAGGCCCGACACCCACACGCCGACGAGACCGTCCGTGCGCGTGCGGTCAAGACGAATCGTGCCGCGCGCCGCGCCGACGTCCGCCGCGAGGCCATCCGTCCATGTCCGCGCATCCGACACGGGCACGAGTGCACAGACGACGGGCGGACGACGCTCCAGCAGGCGCAGGACGGCCGCGCCGCGTTCGACGAAACCGCCCGGCGCGGCGAGGACGTCGGTCACGCGACCGGCGGCGGGCGCCGTAAGGGCGAACGCACCGGCGGCGGCGTCAACGGCCTTCAGCCCGTACGTCAGCGCCGCGTAGGCCGCGCGTTTCGCCGCGAGTTCCGACGCGAGCGCGGCGTTCTTCGCGCCCGCCCGCGTCACGGCGTCGAGCCGCGCCGACAGCGTCTGGATTTCGGCGAACAGCGCCGCCGCGTCGGGTGACGTCAATCGCGCGAGTTCGTCGCCGGATGCCACGTCGTCGTGCGGGCGCACGACGCACGGAACAAACCCCGCAAGCGGCAGGGCGACCGTACGCGACGCCAACGGGTCGGCGACGACGCGCCCGTACAGGCTGTGCGTCGAGGCGACGCGCCGCCGTTCGGGCCGCGCGACCGTCAGCCCAATCGCCTCCGCCGCACGTTCCGACACCTCGACGCCACGCCGTTCCGAGTCAGATGCCGTCTCGTGTTCGTCATGTCCATGTGCCTCATGGTCATGCTCCTCTTCCGCATGCACGCTCCGTGCCTCACCCCGCATAGCGCCTGCTACGCAGCTCGCTTCGCTCGGAGGATATGTCTCTCCGTGTGGGTCTTCCCCCGCGTGCGTTGCACACCCTTCATGCGCCCCAACCACAATCGCCGCGCTCGCGGCCCAACAAAAGATCAACTGCTTCATTTTAGTTTACCTCAACTTTCTCGACTACCGAAACGCCATCCGAGGGCCTCTCCGTTCTCCAGTCCTTCCACCACCGACTTCATGCGCTCGGCGAGTGAGCCGCTGTCGATTCGCCACCGCGCGGCAGCGACGGATTCCGTCAGGAACCGATGCACGGCGCCGACGTATCCCGGCGCATCCAGTTCGCCCATCGCATACAGCCGCTCCGCCGCCTCCAGCGACAGCGGCTCGGACGGCCGCGCGTCCGCATGCAGACGCGCCGCTTCACTCGCCAGTTCATGCCACTTCTGCACAGCCGTGCGCCACGCCTCGACGGCGGCCTGTCGCGCCTCGTCGCGTGCGCCGCGCGCCGTCGCGATGCCGACGCGGTTGCGATTCCAGAGCGGCAGGGTCAGCCCCGCCGTGAAGCCCACGCGGTCAAATCCCTCTTCGCGGCTGTACGCAGGGCCAACCGAAAGTTCCGGGTATTGCCGACGAATCTCCCGGTCGAGTTCAGCCTCACCGCCGGACAGCCGGGCGACGGCCGCACGCACGGACGGCGCATTCGTGAACGCGAGAACCGCGTAGACGTTCGTCGGAAAGTCCGCAACCGATTCGCCGTCCGTCCAGTCGATTTCGCACGTCGGCGCAAGCAGCAGCGTCCGGCGCAAGGCCGCTTCCGCCGCGAACTGCTCGTGCGCGAGCTCCTGCCGCGTGCGCGTCCATTCCCGCGCGTCGGCGACCAGCTGCTCGTGTTCGACGCGCGACAGTTCGCCCGCGTCCGCAAGCCGCGCCGCCGCCGCCGAGGCCGCAAGGTAATTCGTCGACGCGAGCAAGCGCGCAATCGTCGCGTTCACCCGCTTCAGCTCGCGCGCCGTCACGGCCTGCGCGGCGGCTTCGCCTGCCGCGTCCCGCTCCGCCGCGACGAGCGCCCAGCGGTCGGCCTCGGCGTAGGCTTCCGCCGCGCGCTTCTCCAGCCCCGGAATGCCGCTCAGGGGCAGCGTGAAGGTCAGCGACCCGCCCCAGACGAAGGGATTTTCAGGCTCTTTGAGAATGCGAAGCCAATCGATGTCGAGGGACGGATCCTCCCACCAGCCCGCCGCGTCGGCCTTGGCCTCAGCCGTCGCGCGCGCAAGGCGCAAGACGTTCAGTTCGGGGCTGAACGCGACCACCCGCCGCCGCACGTCGGAAACCGACAGCGCGAGCCGCGCGGGAGCCGCCTCGAGACGGACGGCCTCCGCCGCCCAGTCGACGGGCGCGGGCTCGTAGGCCACGCACCCGGCGACCAGAAGCGGCAGGGCCAGCGTTGCGGACGACTTCTTCATTTCACCGCCGCCGGAGCCGGTTGCGCGACCGTCGCCGGTGCGGCATTCGTCGCGACCGGCTTCGCGGACCTCTTCGCCTTCTTGACGTGGTGGTGCGTCGTGCCGTTGCGGCCCGGACGGCGCACGCCCATCTTGTGGCAGCCGCGATGGACTGTCGTCGTCTCCGCCTGCGCTTCGGCCGGGACGGTGAACGTGACGGCCACGAGGGCCAGCGCCAGTGTCAGCAGGGATCGTTTCATCGTGTGCATCTCCTTTTGAGGGTTTATGATGCACACAGTATAGGAAACGAACCTAACCGCCACCTTTCCGCCAGATGACCATTTGGCAATCTCTGCGACGCCCCGCGACGTGCGTCCCCGCGAGCGCAAGCGAGACGACCTGGCCCGACAGCGCGTAGCTCTTGCCGCGCCCCAAGCGCCCCCGAAGGCCCATCGCCTCCAGATGGTGCGTCCATTCCCGCGTCCACCAGCTGCGGCCCGCGCCCGTGCGCGACTCCTGCGCCCGGATGCCGACGGCAAACTGCGGGATGCGGACGGGATCGCGCTTCTTGCCGGACATCAGCGCCCCCTTTCTTCATTCCGGAAGACGAAGCCCCAGACCTTGAACAGGTACTTGAGGTAGATGAGCGGCAGACACGACCAGACGCCGTTCGCCCGCAGGGCGCGGAGATCCTGCCGGTTGATGGCGACGTTGCTCCGGAACCCGCCCGTGGACAGGCCGCCCATCCGCATGACGTGCGTGCAGACCGGCAGGTAGCGCGTCCGGATGCGATGCGTGACGAAGAGGCGCAGCATCAGCTCGAAGTCCGCACAGATTGGATAGTCGAGCGAATAGAGCCCGTATTTCTCGAAGCACGCACGGCGCACGAACGTGCTCGGATGCGCCGGGAACGTCGCGAAACGGAACATCCAGCGACGGAAGAAGCGGCCTGTGCAATAGCGCCGCGTCGGCTGACGGCGGATCTCGTCCACCGTCCTCCCGACGACGACGAACCGGACATCGGCATACGTGGCATCGACCTCGTCGCCGAACGCCTGCGCGACTTTCGCCAACGTGTCGTCCTCGGCCAGGACGTCATCCGAATGGACGAGCCCGATGACATCGCCCGTCGCCAGCCGGATGCCCTTGTTGATCGCATCGTAAAGCCCCCGGTCCCTTTCGGACACCCACCTGACCGTGAAGCTTCCGGCGGTCGCCCCTTTGCGCCGTCCCACCTCGGCGCGGCGCACGTCCTCTGCATAGCGGCGGACGACATCGATCGTGCCATCCGTCGATCCGCCATCGACGATGACGTGTTCGAGGTCGAATCCGTCCAGCTTTTGCCGTGCGACGGACGCCAATGCCACACGGATCGTCTCCGCACGATTCCAGACGACCGTGACAATCGAGAACTTCATCGTTCAGCCCCCTTCGCCTCTCGGCGCACCGTACCCCCAGCGCCGTGTGCGGCGTCCTCAAGGAACAGCCCGAGCGCCCTCTTCAGCAGCTCCACGCGCTGCGCGTCCGCGCCGTCGCGATAGCCCTCGAGATAGACGAGGCGCGTGCGGCCGTGCGCATCCGTGCGCGGCTCGTCCCTCCACGCCGGAGCACCGTCCGTCGTGATGACGGGCTTGCCGCGCTCCAGCGCCTCGGCGACGACGAGCCCGAAATTGTCGCTCAGCGTCGGCAGGCACAGGACGTCGCACCAATTCCACACCGCCTCCTTCTCCGCGCCCACGGCGTTCGAGACAACGCGAAGCTCGATGCCACGGCTCTCACTTTTGCCTAAAAGTGAGAGCCGTTCGTTCAACGCCCGCACCGACTGCTCAAGGTACGCAAGGCCCTTCAGCGGATCGGCCGCACGCCCCAGGAACAGGACGTGCAGCGGACGGTTCGCGCACCTCAACGCCTCGGCCGCCACGCCCTGCACCGGCACGTTGCCGCAGAACGTCGGAACGCGCGTGAAACGGACGCGCGCCGACGGCTCGAAGGCGCGGATCCAGCCCACCTCGTCCGTGCAGAGCGCCAACACCTCGTCCGCCTGGCGAAGAACCCACCTGTCAAGCGGCGCGACCAGCCGCTTCTTCCAGCCCGACGCATTGTCCAGCCGTCGGGGGTCGAAGCTCGCCTCCGGCACGACGACGAGCCGCTTGCCGAAGCGCTTCGCCACCCAAGCCCCATACCAGACCGGGAACGTCCAGCTGCAATGCACCCAGATCTCGTCCACGTCCCGCGCCGCGCGTCCCGCGCGCATCGCAAAGGCGAAATCGAAGTAGACCGGATTCCACTTGCGCGCCGGCGCAAGCAGCCGTACCTCATCCCCTCGTGCGGACTGGACACGGGCAAACCGCCGCGCGACGTTCGCGACGCCGCTTGTCGGCCCCAGTCCGGCCATGAGGTGAAGAATTTTCATGAGAGCCTCACCGCTTTCCCTGCAACCCGCCACGTATCAAAAGCGGCATGCAGGTAACTTCCATCCAGTCACCGTACAACTCGATTCAACTTGGACATTACGCCATTCCGACAAGTTCCATATCGCCTATCCAACAATTGATATTCGCGATCCATCTCGAAAGGTGTCCGTCCCAACAAATCTTCGCTTGTCAGACTGGCTCCATGAACCCGGAACCCCCAAACATACCGTGCCAATTTATGATGCCAAAAACCAGCCTTACGGAATCGCTCCCACAAGTCAATGTCCATCATGTAATGCAGATTCGTATCGAAACCACAACCGCTCTTTTGGCAACATTCATACAATTCTCGCCGAAAAAATGAACTCGGCCCATAGACACGTACTGGCAATCCCCGATACATCCATTTTCGCCCATAATCCCATGCGCAACGCAGAACGTGCCCCTTAGAATCCAAATACTGCAGGTTGCCGGAAACCCAGTCAACTGTCTGGGAACGACCGTTCGCTTGTCGAACGGCTCGCGCCACAGCCCTCAATGCACCTGGCAGCAACACGTCATCCGCATTGAGCCAGAAGAGCCATGCGCCGTGCGCTTTCGCAAAGCCCTTGTTGAGTGCATCGCTTTGCCCGGCATCCGGCTCAACGTCGCCGTCTTGGACGATGATCTCCAAATCATCGCCCATTCCCTGCAGGCGCAAAGACGCCAAGGCTTCGTCCAGATACGGACGAGGCCCCTTGACCGGCACGACACAACTGAACAGCGGACGCTTCACCTCTGCCGCCATCCCTTCAGCCAATAGCCGAATCGCGCCACCCACTCTTTCACCGCCACGCTGTTTCGCCAAAGCGCATCCGCGCTCGGAAAGAAGTCCTTGATCTGCAACGGCAACTCGGCGCAATAGTGCATCTCGTAGTCCGTCGGTGCGGGGACGACCTCCAGCCCTGCACGTTCGAAGAGCATCCGCGCGCGCGGCATATGCCACGCCGAGGTGACAAGCCGAGCGCGGCGAATGCCGGACGCGGCAATCATGCGCGCCTCCTCCTCCGTGTTGCGCGCCTCGGGGAAGAAGACGAGCGCATTCTCGTCCACGCCGAGATCCTTCAGGAGCGGCACGGTCGAGCGCTCGACTCCGCCCCCGCTCAGCGTCAGCTTCAGATCGCCGTTCTGATGCGCTTTCCATTGGCGCGCCGCCTCCCAGACGCGATCGGCCGCCGAGAACATCTCCGCACGTCCGCATTTCTCATGCGCCCCCATGCCGCCGCCCAGGAGGACGACCGCATCGCATCCGCCCAGCTCCAAGGTATCCAACAGCGGGACTTCGTTGCCCTCCAGCGGCACACCGATGAACCGCGTCACGATGCCACACGACAGGATCCAGAAGAGACCGAGGCTGACGGACACGAGAAGCGTTCCGAGCCGATGCAAACCCCACTTCCCGATGCGCCCGCCGCAGCGGCGCAACGCCGCACCGCCGAGACAGCCGAGGAAGAGCATCCCCAGCGGACTCAGCACCCAACCAATGATCTTGTTGACGTAAAACATTTCAATCGCGAGGCGGCAGAATCACCTGCCAACTGCCCCGTGTCCCATTTCTTCTTTCGATGAAGCCCTTTGCCTTCAACGCCGAAAGCTGCTTGTCGAGCGTATTCTTCCGGATCCCCAGCATCTCGGCCATCTTCCGAATCGAGATTTTTGGGTTTCTCCTCAAGATGTCACAGATTCGGCGTTGCTCGTCCGGCAGGGACAGCAATGGATTGTCCCCCCTATTGTCCCCCCTATTGTCCCCCCTATTGTCCCCCCTATTGTCCTCGACGTTATTCGCACGTCCACGTTTCACGATCAGGCGAATCGAATTGCCGAAATCCTGCACCTCCAGCGGCGGAAGCCCCGCCTCGCGCAAGGCTCGCTGAACGCGCAGCAGGCCACTCCCCCAGTTCTCGATCAAGAACATGTAGGCAAAGGCAGCGGCCAACGCCTTGTTGCGACATTCCGAATGCCCCGCCAACATCTTGGATACCGTCATGCCACGCGGCAGCCCGCCTGGCGACGTGATTTCCAATCGGTCGTCATAAAGCGCAATTGAGATCGGACTCGACGCGCCATCCACATACGTCCGATGCACGACCGCGTTCACGATCAATTCTCGGATGGCTTCCGGCGGAATCTCATAGACATCCACCCTTTTGAGCCCATCAAACCGCGCGGACAGGTTAAGTTTCGACAGCACCCATTTAAACGACTCATTGACCTGATCAATCACCGAGCCATCAATCGGATGGCGATCCAGGAAGACGGCACGATCCACGCCCTTGAACAACGCACACTTGACCGTCGTCGCCAGACGATCATCGCCCGTCAACAACGCATAGGCATTGCTGGGCACATTCTCCCGCGCGCGCTGGATCAAGACGCCCCACTTCACGAGTTGGCGGACTGTGACTGGTTTGACAAGAGAGCGGTCGGCACCCGCTGGCGCATTCTCGACCGCCTCCGCATACAGGCGGGCGCACAAGGCCCGAACATCCGCATCGACAATCTTCAGCCCACGGCACACGACCGAATCATAGCCTTTCCCGGCGCCATCCAGACGCAGTTCCTGAAGCGTCGCCGAATCGGCCTTTCTCGTCGTCGCGTCATAGCGGACATAGACACCGTCCGAATCGCCCTGTGCCCGCAGAAAATACGGACACTGCCGCCCCTGCGCAACCGACAGCTCCAAGACCTCGAGCCCTTCAACATTCACAATGTCAATGGAGACATCCGGCACCGGCGAACAGGCATCCGCAATCCGGTCTACGATGGCATCGCGTAGCGCATACAAATCGCCCGTCAAGCCGATGACTTCCCGTGCATCCGTGGCACCAAAGACGATGCGCCCACCCTTGCAGTTCGCAAAGGCGACGACCGTCTTGAGCCACCGCTCCGGCTGCTCGTTCGGCACGCGCTTCAGCTCCAGTTCCGCCGACTCGCCTTTCCTTATGTCGTCAATCAGCATATCACGCATCTCGCTTTCAGGCGTGAATTATACCAAACCACCGCGAAGTGCGGATAGCCGCCCCCCCTCTTTCTACAATTCATAGCCCATTGGCATTGTAAATGTCCCCCATGACAATGCGCGAATCGAGCAAGAACGGGATGACACCGACAAAGACAACACCCTCCTCATTCTGCCAAAGACGCCCATTTCCC
Source organism: uncultured Kiritimatiellota bacterium (assembly GCA_934635045.1). Lineage (GTDB taxonomy): Bacteria > Verrucomicrobiota > Kiritimatiellia > RFP12 > UBA1067 > UBA1067. The sequence continues at coordinate 11,330 of CAKTZA010000082.1, forward strand.
CCCGTGACGACGAGACGGCGGAAGAAATCACCCGACTTTCTGAATGGACGAACCTCATTCTCCAGTTTCTCGTGGTCATCTATGTTCAATGCCGACTGAATGTAGACACGTCTGAATCCGCAGTTGACAACGAAATCGATTTCAAACTCCTTGCGAACACTCTTTCCCCCTGCATCCTTCTCTATCGACTGGACAACGCCCACATCGACATTATATCCACGACGCAGCAGTTCACAATAGATGACATTCTCCATCAAATGCGTTCGTTCAATCTGACGGAAATTCAGCCGCGCATTGCGAAGCCCCGTATCAACGCAATAATACTTGGCCGAACCTTCAAGATATTTTCGTCCTTTCACATCATAACGAGATGCTTTTTCAAAAAGAAAAGAATGGCAGAAGATGTCAAGATAGCGGGCTACCGTCTGAGGACAGGTCGACAAAGATGCCGCTGTCGACAGCGTGTCCGAGATCCGCTTGGCATTGGTCAGGCCACCAACCGCACTCGCCATTACATCGCAAACGGTGCCAAGAGCCACGTCGTTCTTCAGCGAATACCGTTCGACAATATCGGCAAAATACACCCGTTTGAAGAGATTCTTGAGATACGTCTCACGCGAACTCTGGTCAGGCGACAAGACGGCCAGCGGCATACCGCCCCAAACGAGAAAGTCCTCCCAAGCGTCAACCTTCTCCTTCCCGCCAATTTGATAATATTCAGCAAAAGAAAGTGGCCACATGCGAATGATTGTACTGCGATCCCAAAATTCGTCGCGATATCTTCAGACAGCATTTCCGAATTCAAGCCCGTCACATAGACATCGGCTTTCTTCATGAGCGTGTTCAATACATCATAAAATGTCACGCTGTCGCCATCAACGGGCTTACAATCTTGAATCTCGTCGATAAGTACATACATCTGCCGTCCATCCGCCAACAACCGCGCCCTGACATATTCAGAAAGCTTACGCGGATTTCTCAATTGCTCAAATTCGTCTTCATCAAGGCGAATCTCGATGATCTGACTCGAATCAACGCCCTGTCCACGAAGATAGTCACAAAAGATGTTAAAGAGGAAATAGCTCTTTCCGCAACGGCGTATGCCAGTGATGACCTTCACAAGCCCATTATGCATGAACTTCTTAACTTGGTCAAGATAACTATCTCGCGCAATCTTCATAATTAAATATTCCGTAGAATTCTACACAACGCGGACATGATATCATAACTGTGCCTTTGCGTCAATCCACCGGCCATTCTGGATTATCCCCGGTTTTGGAAATGGCTACCGAACCCTCGCGAGGCCTCGCGCGGTTTTCATCGATTTTGCCGTT
>CAKTZA010000083.1 GCA_934635045.1 uncultured Kiritimatiellota bacterium
CGGGCGACGGAGCATTCGCAGGCGGCCTTCCGCGTGGAGGCGGTGCGCGACGCGCACGGCCAGCCCACGGGCGACGTTGCCGTCCACGTCACGAACCTGCCGGGATGCCCGCTCGTCTTCGGCTGGACGGTCACCGTCCACCCAGACGGCTCGCAGGACCTCAGCCCCGTCACGATGCACCGCGCCGACGACGCCGCATAGCCCTGCCCGGCGGCGCCGCCGGTCCGTTCAGCGCACGAGCCCCCATCCCTCCGGCGGCTTCACGCGCACGTCGCCGCCGTCGATGCGATCGCGGCCGCGACGGCGTCGCCCATGTCAGACGTCGAGACCGCCGGCGCGCCCGGCGCGGCGATGTCCGGCGCGGAGCCGTGGATCGGCTCGTAGAGGCCGTGTCCACCCGCGCCGAGCGACGCGGAGGGCAGCATGCCGATCGAGCCCGTGATCTGCGACGCCTCGTCTGACAGGATGTCGCCGAACATGTTCTCCGTGAGCAGCACGTCGAAGTGCGCCGGACGCCGCACGAGCTGCATCGCGGCGTTGTCGACGTACATGTGGTCGAGCGCGACGTCCGGGTAGTCGCGGTCGTGCAGGGCCGTGACCGTCTCGCGCCAGAGGCGCGACGTCGCGAGCACGTTCGCCTTGTCGACGCTCGTCACGCGGCCGCTCCGCCGGCGGGCCGCCTCGAAGGCGAGGCGCGCGATGCGCTCGATCTCCGCGACCGAGTAGGGCATCACGTCCCGCGCGGACTGTCCGTCGGCGGCGCGCTCGTGCGCGCCGAAGTAGATGCCGCCCGTCAGCTCGCGCACGACCAGCACGTCGATGCCGCCGTCCACGATCTCGGCCTTGAGCGGACTCGCGCTGCGGAGCGTCGGCCAGACCTTCGCCGGACGCAGGTTGCCGAAGAGACCGAGTTCCGCGCGGAGCGTCAGCAGCGCGCGGCGTTCGGGACGCTGCTCGGCCGGGAGCGCGTCCCACTTCGGCCCGCCGACCGCGCCGAGCAGCACGGCGTCCGCCGCGCGGCACGCGGCGAGCGTCGCGCCGGGCAGGCAGTCGCCGCAGAGGTCGTAGGCGGCCCCGCCCACGGGATAGACGGTCGCCTCGAAGTCGTGTCCGAACCGGGCGCCGACGGCGGCGAGCGCCTTCTGGGCCTCGAAGGTGATCTCCGGGCCGATTCCGTCCCCGGGGATGACGGCAATGACCTTTCTCATGCGCGCGTCCCTCCCTTCCCCTCGTTCGCCGGACGCTTTCGGCTGAAGTAGGCGGCGAGTCCGCCGGCGGCGATCAGCTCGCGCATGAACGGCGGAAACGGCTCGGCCGTGAAGGCGCGCCCCGTCGTCTCGTCGACGATGCGCCCCGTCTCGAAGTCGACGGACACCGCGTCGCCGGCGGCGATCGCGGACGCGGCCTCCGGGCATTCGAGGATGGGCAGCGCGACGTTGAGCGCGTTGCGGTAGAAGATGCGCGCGAAGCTCGCGGCGATGACGCACGCGACGCCGCTCGCCTTGATGGCGATCGGGGCGTGCTCGCGCGAGCTGCCGCAGCCGAAGTTGCGTCCCGCGACGAGGATGTCGCCGGGTCGGACGGTCTTCACGAAGGCCGCGTCGATGTCCTCCATGCAGTGCGCCGCGAGCTCCTGCGGGTCGGGCGTGTTGAGGTAGCGGGCGGGGATGATGACGTCCGTGTCGACGTTGTCCCCGTACTTGAATGCTGTTCCGTGTGCGTTCATGTCTCAGATTCCTTCCGGTGCGGTGATCCTGCCCGCGACGGCGCTGGCCGCCGCGACGGCGGGCGAGGCGAGGTAGACTTCCGACTCGACGTGGCCCATGCGGCCGACGAAGTTGCGGTTCGTCGTCGAGACGCACCGCTCGCCTTTCGCCAGCACGCCCATGTGGCCGCCGAGGCACGGGCCGCACGTCGGCGTCGAGACGACGCAGCCCGCCTGGACGAACTGGGCGACGAGGCCCTCCTCCACGGCCTGCAGGTAGATCTTCTGCGTCGCGGGGATGACGATGCACCGGACACCCGGCGCGACGGCGTGGCCCTTCATCACCTCCGCCGCCATGCGCAGGTCGCCGATGCGGCCGTTCGTGCACGAGCCGATGACGACCTGGTCGATCGCGACGTCGCCGACCGCGTCGATCGTCCGCACGTTGGACGGCAGGTGCGGGAAGGCGACGGTCGGCTTCAGCGCGCCGAGGTCGATCTCGATCGTCTGCGCGTAGTCCGCGTCCGGGTCGGCCTCGTAGACGACGGGCGCCTTCGCACCGTGTTCGGCGAGGTAGGCGCGCGTCGCGTCGTCCACCGGGAAGATGCCGTTCTTCGCGCCGGCCTCGATGGCCATGTTCGCGACGGTGAAGCGGTCGTCCATCGGGAGCGCGGCGACGCCCGGTCCCGTGAACTCGAGGGACTGGTAGCGCGCGCCGTCCACGCCGATGAGGCCGATGAGGTGCAGGACGAGATCCTTGCCGCCGACGAAGCGGCGCGGCCTCCCCGTCAGCACGACCCTGATCGCGGAGGGGATGCGAAACCACGTCTCGCCCGCCGCCATGCCGGCCGCCATGTCCGTCGAGCCGACGCCCGTGGAGAACGCCCCGAGCGCGCCGTAGGTGCAGGTGTGGCTGTCCGCGCCGATCACGAGGTCGCCCGCCGTGACGAGGCCCTTCTCCGGCAGCAGGGCGTGCTCGACGCCGCAGTCGTGGCCGACCTCGAAGTAGTTCCTGATGCCCTGCGCCTTGGCGAACGCGCGCAGGCAGGCGCACTGCGCCGAGCCGTTCGCTCTGGCCGACGAGCATGCTGTTGACGGCGTCCAGCGTCGCGAGGATCGAGCTCTCGATGACGTCCGTCGAGACGCCCTTGCCGCGATAGGCGCCCGCGTCGTCCGCGATCTTGACGTTGACCTCGCCGAGCGCGTCGCGCGACTCGGTCACGGCGTCGATCCGGTAGTCGAGCAGCTTGAACGGATGGCCCACGATCTTCTCGATGGCCCGGACGGACGCGAACACGGGGCCTGTGCCGTAGGCGGTCTCGGTCGCCTTCAGGCCCGCGCGTTCCAGCGTGACGCACGCCGTCGAGTACATGCGGTTGCCGCTCGACACCACGTAGTTGACGAGCGTCCAGCCGTCCGCGCGGCGGGCGTGTCCGGCCACCGCCTCGACGAGCGCCACGACGTCGCGGTCCTCGATCGTCTTCTTGCGGTCGGCGAGCACCTTGAAGTCGGCGAAGAGCCTGTCCTCGACGGACTTCTCCAGCGTGTAGCCGAGCTCGGCGAGCCGCTGGGCGAAGGCGTGCTGGCCGGAGTGCTTGCCGAGGACGAGCGCGGCCTTCTTGAGGCCCACGCTCTCCGGCGTCATGATCTCGTACGTCTTCGCGTTCGCCATCACGCCGTGCTGGTGGATGCCGCTCTCGTGCGCAAAGGCGTTCGCGCCGACGACCGCCTTGTTGGGCGCGATCTTCACGCCCGTGATCGTCTGCAGGAGCTGCGCCGTCTTGGCGATCTCCTCCGTATGGATGTTGTAGCCGATGCCGTAGACGTCGTGCCGCGTGCGGAGGTTCATCACGACCTCCTCGATCGCGGCGTTGCCGGCCCGCTCGCCGATGCCGCAGATGCAGCCCTCGACCTGCCGCGCGCCCGCCGCGACGCCCGCGAGGGAGTTCGCGACGGCGAGGCCGAGGTCGTCGTGGCAGTGCATCGAGACGACCGCCTTGTCGATGTTCGGCACGCGCGTCATCACGTTCGTGACCATCGCCGCGATCTCCGCCGGCGTCGCGTACCCGACCGTGTCGGGCAGGTTCACCGTCGTCGCGCCGGCCGCGATCACGGCCTCGACGACGCGGCACATGTAGTCCCTGTCGGTGCGAGAGGCGTCCTCCAGCGAGAACTCCACGTCGTCGCAGTAGTTGCGCGCGTACTTCACCGCGTCCACCGCGCGGCGCAGCGCCTGCTCGCGCGTCATCTTCAGCTTGTATTCGAGGTGCAGGTCGCTCGTCGCGAGGAAGGTGTGGATGCGCGGACGCTTCGCGCCCTTGACCGCCTCGTACGCCGCGTCGATGTCCTTGACGAGCGCCCGGGAGAGCGAGGCGACCGTCACCGCGCTCACGGCCTCCGAGATCGCCTTGACGGACGCGAAGTCGCCGGGGGAGGCGATGGCGAAGCCGGCCTCCAGGACGTCCACGCCGAGGGCTTCGAGCTGCCGCGCCATGCGGATCTTCTCCTCGATGTTCATCGAGTAGCCGGGGGCCTGTTCGCCGTCCCGGAGCGTCGTGTCGAATATTCGGATCTTTTCCATGTCTTTTTCTGTTTCCTTTCAACGAAAACGGCCCCACTCGTCTGAGCGGGGCCGCCTGTCGTGCGTTTCGTGTCGTGTTGCCGAAAACGACTAAATCAGGCGCGCCCCGCGCGGAATAAGCGCAAGGTCAAGGTTCCCAAGAAGGGAAATCGCCCAAATGCCGTTCATGTTCATCTTCGGTTTCTCAAAAGCGGCGCGAATTGTACCACAACGCGGCCGTCGCGGTCAATGGGGCCACCGCATCTTTGGCCCGTCGATCGGGGATGGCGGATTTTGGTATACTTGTCGGCATGGACAATTCGGACCTGAAGATCATCGGCCTCATGGTCGAGCGCTCGCGCGAGTTCGGGCGCGAACTCTGCAAGGGCGTCATCGACTACGCCCAGGAGCGGCGCGACTGGGAGGTGCGCTTCCTCGCGCCGGCCGACCTCGACCGCGCGACGCTCCGCACATTCGCGGGATTCGTCGCCCGCGTGACGACGCCGGTGATCGCCCGGCGGCTGGACGCGACGCAGAAGCCGGTGGTCGACGTCTTCTACGGCACGCCACACCCGCACTTCGCCATCGTCAAGGAACGCCACGAGTCCATCGGACGGCTGGCGGCCGAGCACTTCCTCGACCGCCGCTTCCGCCACTTCGCCTGCTGCCCCTACGGCAGCGGCAAGACGTCCGTCTACTGCCGCGCCGCCTTCGTCCAGCGGCTCCGCCGCGCGGGGCGTTCCTGCGCCGTGTTCGCCTCCGACCGCCACGTGGACTACGAGCCGGACGACCGGGCGGTCATCGGCGAGCGCTTCGCCCGTCCGCCGGACGCCGCGCAGCTCGGACTCTGGCTGAAGTCCCTGCCGAAGCCGGTGGCCATCTTCTGTACGGACGACCTGCGCGCCTGGCAGACGATCGAGATCTGCCGCGAACACGGCATCCGCGTGCCGTCGGACGCCGCGATCCTGGGGCTGGACAACGACCTCCTCATCTGCGGCTGCACGCACCCGACGCTGTCGAGCATCGACCCGAACACGCGGGAGATCGGCCGGGTCGCCGCCGAGACGCTGGCGGAGATGATCGAGCGCGGCCGGCCGGCCAAGCCCGTCATCCGCCAGATCGAGCCGCGCGGCGTCGTCGCGCGCGCCTCGACCGAGACCTATCCGCTTGACCCGCCGTGGCTGTCCGACGCGCTCGTCTACATCGCGCGCAACATCGCGCGCGGCATCTCGGCGACCGACGTCTTCGCCCATCTCGGCCGCTCGCAGCCGACGGTCAACCGCATCTTCCGGCGCGAACTCGGAATCACCGTGCAGAAGGCGGTCATGTGCGCGCGAATCGAAGCGGCCAAGCGCCTGCTGGCGGCGACCGACCTTCAGATGGCCGACATCGCCCGGCGGACGGGCTTCGCCTCGCCGACCTATTTCATGCAGAAGTTCGCCGCCGCCACCGCCACCACGCCCAGCCGCTGGCGCGCCCGCCATGCGCACCCCGACCTCCTGCGCCGTCCGACGCCCTGAGCCCTGACGTGATGGCGCGGTTCAGTCAACGAGACACTTTCTCGCCAAGGGCCAATGTCCGCAGGGGTTTCGCCGCCTTTCGCCTGTCTCATTTTGCCCGCCCGGACTGTCTCATTTTGCTCGCCCGCCAACACCAAAAAAATCTCATTTTGCGCATCGCCCAACACGCACGGCGGACTTTGCGGATTTATGCTATAATACGGGCAATTGACGGGATTGCCGATCAGCGTCGGAACGCGGCGACGGGTGTCGCACGTCTGCGCGCCTGACGGACGGTCTCCGAAAGAAATAAGGAGTAGAAATCAAATGAAGAAACTCATGGCGGTTGCCGTTCTGGCGGCGTGCGCTTCCGGTTGCGTGATGACTCGCGAAAGCAAGATCTGCTCGGCGCTCACGCTCGACGTGAAGAGCCCCGACACTCGCTTCATCGACAACAGCGTCAAGCCGGAGAAGATGGGCGTCGCGAAGGCGTCGGGCATCATCTGCTTCTGCGAGGGCGATGCGTCGATCAAGGCCGCGATGGAGAATGGCGGCATCAAGAAGATCCACCACGTCGACTACAAGGTCAAGAACATCCTCGGCATTGTCGCGGACTTCACGACGATCGTCTACGGCGAATAAGAGAAGCGCGCACAGCGCCAATCTATGCGGGCCGCAGCGGAACAGACCCCGCTGCGGCCCGCCCGCCTTTTTCCCGGTTCTCGCAGCGTGGACGCCAATTGCGCGCGGATCGCGTCCGTCAGCCGCACGGCGGCGGCATGCGGCGAGCCGTGCGCGACCGGCGGCGGAATCGGCGCGGACATCCGAAACGAGAAGACGACGCGCCGCGCGCCCATGTCCCACGGGCGCTGGCCCTTCGCGAGAATCCGCCGCGTCAGCGTCTCGCGGACGCAGACGACCGGCGCGCCCGCGCGGATCGCGAGCTGGGCCGCGCCGCGCCGGAGCGGATGCAGCCCCCCGCCCTGCGGCGAGCGCGTCCCCTCGGGGAAGACCAGCACGTTCCATCCCGCCCGCAGGTACGGTGCGGCGGTCTCCGGCAGGCGCGCGTCGTCCGGCAGCGCGGTCGCGCGGACGATCGCCGTCAGGAACGGGTTGCCCCTGAGCGCGTGCTTGGCGACGTAGAGCGTGCGCGGCACCAGCGAGACGATCAGCACCACGTCGATGAGCGTCGGATGGTTCGCGACGATGACCGCGCCGCGCACGGCCGTGAGGTTGCCGCGCGCGATGCGGATCAGGCCCGTCGCGACGAACAGCCGCGCCATCAGCCGCCAGAGCGTCCGCACGACCGGCTGCGCGCGCTCGGGCCTGCGCAGCAGGAACATGAGCGGCGCGACGGCGAGCGCGCCCGCGCCGAAGACGGCGAAGAGCGCCGTCGCGGCCAGTCCGCGCAGGATCTCAGCCGTCGAACGCATAGAGGAACGAGAAGCCGTGCCCGCCGCCCGTCTCCTCGGCATAGACGAAGAGCGTCGGCGTGACGCCCGCGCAGAGGGCCTCCACGAGCGCGCAGCGGACCGTCTCGTCCCCGGCGGCAATCGCCGTGTAGGGCGCGGTGTTCTTCGTGAAGACGCTCCAGAGCCCCGGCGCGGCGTTGTAGACGGACGTGCTGAAGCGGTGCGGCGAGACCGTGCCGTCCGCGTTGAACTCCGCGACGAGCCGCCGCGTGAGCGTGTCCTCGCCGTCGCGCGACGCGAAGACGACGTTTCGCGGCGTCGGCGCGTCCGGCCCGAAGTTCGCAAGGTGGAAGAAGATCCTCTGCAGCGGCGAGAGGCGGCGGCGCAGGAGCGGCGGCACGAACGCGACGTCCGGCGCCTCGCCGGGCTTCAGGCTGCGTCGGGCGACGATGCGGGGCGTCTTCATGTGCGGCGGAAGACGAGCGACGTGTTGACGCCGCCGAAGGCGAAGTTGTCGGACATCGCGAACTCCGTCTCGGCCGCGCGCCCCGTTCCCGTGACGAAGTCGTGTTCGCCGCAGCGCGGATCGGGGTTCTCGAGATTGAGGTTCGGCGCGAACCAGCCGTGCCGCAGCATCTCGATCGTCAGCGCCGCCTCGATCGCCCCGCAGGCGCCGAGCGTGTGGCCCGTGTAGCCCTTGACCGTCGAGACGAGCGGCTTCGCCGCGCCGAAGACGGCCGCCGTCGCCGTGCCCTCGGCGATGTCGCCGAGGTCGGTCGCCGTGCCGTGCGCGTTGACGTAGCCGACGTCGGACGGCGCCAGCCCCGCGCTGTCGAGCGCGAGCTTCAGCGCGACCGCCATCGTCTCGGCGTTCGGCTGCGTGACGTGCCGCCCGTCCGTGTTCGTGCCAAAGCCGACGACCTCCGCGAGAACCGCCGCGCCGCGCGCGCGGGCGTGCCCGTACTCCTCCAGGACCAGCGTCGCCGCGCCGTCGCCGATGACGAGGCCGTCGCGGTCCCGGTCGAACGCGCGCGGCGTCGTCTCCGGCGCATCGTTCCGGCGCGAGGTCGCGAAAAGCGTGTCGAAGACGGCGACCTGCGTGACGGAGAACTCCTCCGCGCCGCCGGCGATCATCACGTCCTGCGCGCCGTAGCGGATCGCCTCGTAGGCCTCGCCCACGGCGAGCGAGCCCGACGTGCAGGCCGTGCCCGTCGGCAGCAGCCGCCCCGTCGTGCCGTAGTGGACGGACAGGTTCACCGCGCACGTCTGCGACATCATCTTGATGTACGTCGAGCTCGTCACGTTGCGCACCTCGCGGTTCATGAGCACGGAGTAGAAGTCGGCGTTCGCGGCGACGCCGCCCGAACACGAGCCGTAGGCGACGCCGAGCCGCCCGCCCTTGACAATCGGGTCGCCCAAAAGCCCCGCCTGCGCAAGGGCCTGGTCGGTCGCGAAGAGCGCCATCTCCGAGACGGGGCTCATCGTGCGGATCACCTTGCGCGTGTAGTCGGGCGGCCGCACGTAGCCGCACGGCGCCCAGAGGCATGTCTGGAGCCCCCTGTAGGCCTGAAGCTCGTCCGACCGCCGCACGCAGTTCCTCGGCGTCTTCAGCCGCTCGTAGGCCGCCGCGACCGTGTGGCCGAGCGAACTGACGATTCCCATGCCCGTCACGACGACACGCCGCATCAGATGAGCCCCCCGTTGACCTGGATGACCTGGCGCGTGACGTACGATGCGCCGTCCGACAGGAGGAAGCGCACGACCGCCGCGACCTCTTCGGGCTTCCCGAAGCGGCGCATCGGGATCGCCTTCAGGGCCTCCTCTGCGAAAATCCCCTCGACCATCTCCGTCTCGATCACGCCGGGCGCGATGCAGTTGACAGTGATGCTGCGGCGCGCGAGCTCGACCGCCAGGGCCTTCGCCGCGCCGATGAGCCCCGCCTTCGCGGCGGAGTAGTTCGTCTGGCCGCGGTTGCCCATCACGCCCGAGACGGACGAGACGGCGACGATGCGGCCGCCCTGCCGCGCCTGCACCATCGGCAGGACAAGCGGCTTCAGCACGTTGTAGAACCCGTCGAGATCCGTCCGCAGGACGCGATCCCACTGGTCGTCGCCGAGCCCCGGGAACGGCGCGTCGTCCGCCACGCCCGCGTTGAGGACGACGCCGTAGGGCGCGCCGTTCGCCGCGACCCACGCCTCCAGCGCGGCCTTCGCGGCGGCCCGGTCGGCGACGTCGAAGACGAGGTCCGTGCCGCCCGACCGCACCGAATGCGTGACGACCTCGAACCCGTCGGCGAGAAGCGCCGCGGCGATCGACTTCCCGATGCCGCGGCTCGAACCGGTCACGATGACTTTTCTGCTCACAAACTCTCTTCGTTGACTTGTTGAAGCCAAATTTGGCGGGAATTATACCAAAAAGTGCCGAACGACGGGGCGAAGAGTTCCAGAGGCGCTCCAGGCCATGCCCGCAATTCCGCGCAAATCCATGGTTGCACGCGCCCCTTCAGCGCGCGGCGGCGAACGCCTCCGGCGACACGCCGTCGCCCGGCTGGAACGCCGTCAGCGCGCCGGCGGCGACGACCGCGCCGACAGCGTCGCGGATCGTGCAGTCGAAAGAGCCGAACTCCTCGTCCTGGAACGTGCAGGCCGCACGCACGCGGTAGCGTTCGCCCGCCCGAAACGCCGCGACCGCCACGTCCAGCCGCCGCGAGCCGAGCACGAAGCCGACCTGCGGCGCCAGCCCCTTCCGACGGCGCAGAAGCCCCACGCAGAGCGCCATCGTCTGCGCCATGTACTCCAGCGCGACGCAGGACGGCACGCCGCCCAGCGCCGTCTCGAAGAACGGCGCCTGCGGCGTCACGTCGACAAACGCCTCGACGGCGGTCTCCTCCGTCGGCGGCTCATACCCCGACAGCAGCACCATCGGCGCGGCCTGCGGCAGCAATTCGGCAAGCGGTGTCATGGAATCGGGAACCTCAGTGCCGCCACGTCGTGCGCGTGACCGTCGCCGAACCGCCCGGCGAGCGGCCGCCGCCGGAGCCGAAACCGCGCCCGCCGAAGCCGCCCCGGCCGCCGCCGGAACCATACCCACTGCGGCTCCCGTAGCCGCCGGAACCGTAGCCGCCGCGCGTCGAGCCGTAGCCGCCGCCGTACCCGCCGCCGTAGGCCGGCGGCAGGCTCGCCACGCGCCGGACCGTCACGAGCTGCGGCGGGATCTCCTTCAGGAAGGCGGACGCCTCGACGGGGAACATCCCGCCGTCCGGCGTCTTGCGCATCTGCGGCGAGAACATGTAGAGCGCGTCCTTCGCGCGCGTGACGACGACGTAGAAGAGCCGCCGCTCCTCGTCCATGCGCCCTTCCTCGACGGCCTTGCCGGACGGGAACAGGCCCTCGGAGAGCCACGGCACGAAGACGACGGGCCACTCCATGCCCTTCGCCTGGTGGATCGTCGAGAGCGTCAGGCGGTCGAGCGTCGGGTCGTTCTTCTTGACGTCGAGGTTCGTCATGAGCGCGACGTCCGAGAGGAACGCCTCCAGCCCGCCCTCGTTGCCGGCGATCTGCGCGGCGAGTTCCTTGAGGTCGGCGAGGCGGTCTTCGGCCTCCGCGTCGTCCCACGCCTTGCGCAGGTAGTCCTCGTAGAAGAGGTCGCAGAAGTCCTCGATCAGCTCGCCGACCTCGTCCGCCGCGAGATGGTCGTAGGCGCATTCGAGGCATTTCGCGAGCGGCGGCCACAGGGGCCTCGCCTTCGCGCCCAGCAGCTTGCCGAGCGCGTCGCGGCATTCCCCCGAGCGCCCGTCGAAACTGCGGCCGAGCTTCTCCCAGTACGTCTGCGCGCTCTTCTCGCCGACGCCCGGCAGCAGCTCGACGAAGCGCAGGAACGACAGCTCGTCCGCCGGGTTGACGACGAGCCGCAGGTAGGCGAGGACGTCCTTCACGTGGATCTGCTCGAAGACGCCGACGCCCGACGTGATGCGGAACGGCACCTTCAGCCGCGCGAGCGCCAGTTGCACGTCGATGGACTGGAAGTGGCTGCGGTAGAGGACGGCCATGTCGCTGAAGCGGTAGCCGAGGTCGCGCGCCTGCATGACGAGCTTGTAGATCTCGTTCGCCATCGTCTTCGCGTCGTAGACCCGGTAGACGACCGGCTTCTCGCCGCGTCCGCCGCGGTTCGGCCGCAGCGTCTTCTCGAACTGGTTCGGCGAGTCCTTCATGACGACGTTCGCGACATCGAGGACTTCCGGCACCGAGCGGTAGTTGCGCTCCAGCTTGATCGTGCGGCAGCCCTCCCAGCGGCGCGGGAACTCCAGGATGTTCTCGATCTGCGCGCCGCGCCACGTGTAGATGCACTGGAAGTCGTCGCCGACGGCGAGGATGTTGCGGTGCTTCGCCGCGAGGATGTCCGTGAACTCGGCCTGCAGGCCGTTCGTGTCCTGGTACTCGTCGACGAGCACGTAGAGGAAATGCTCCTGCAGCATCTCGCGGATGCGCGCCGTCTTCTCGCTCGTGAGGAGCTTCAGTCCGTTCACGAGGAGGTCGTCGAAGTCCATCGCGCCGAGCTCGCGCTTGCGCGCCTCGTACTTCGCGGCGATCTCGGCGACCTTCTCCGGATCGACCCCCGCCGCCTTCGTCTGCCACCGCCGGGCGATGTCCGCGACGGCGCGGCGCTCGTTCGCGGCCTCGGAGATCATCTTCGCGACGAGATCCCTCTTCACGAAGTCCTTCGGATCCTTCACCGTCGCCTTGATGAGGTCGCCGATCAGCTTCTTCTGGTCGTCCTCGTCGAGGATCTGGAAGCCCGGCGCATAGCCGAGCCCCGCCCCGTAGCGGCGCAGGAGACGCGCGCAGATCGAGTGGAACGTGCCCGACCAGATGGACGAGACGGCGTCGCCGACGAGCTTTTCCGCGCGTTCGCGCATCTCGCGCGCGGCGCGGTTCGTGAAGGTCAGCAGGAGGATGCGGTCGGGCGCGACGCCCTGTTCGATCAGGTACGCGACGCGGTGGACGAGCGTGCGGGTCTTGCCGGTGCCGGCCGCCGCAAGGACGAGCAGCGGCCCGTCGCCCGCCGTCGCCGCCGCGCACTGCTCGGGGTTGAGGAGTTTCGAGAAGTCTGTCATTCGGCGTATTATACCAAATCGGCTACGAGCCGCGTCACGAACGCCTTGCAGCCCCCCTGGATTATCCCCGGTTTTTGACCCCTAAAATCGACCGCACCCAATAGAATCAGGGGTGCGGTCGTGTTTTTGTGTTGAAATAAGTGAAAAAGTGGTTTCGCTCCTGTCACCGTGCTACAATACACGGCTGCTAAACCGACAAAAGGAAACCACATGGGAAATGATAGCACAACGGCGTTCAGAACGCGAGAGCAACTGCGGAAATTTCTGGGGATAGGGTGCACCGAGATATTTATGCAGCCACCCCACATTTCCCACTTGATTTTCGCATACGCATATACTATAATATACG